>NZ_JBNXVP010000019.1:0-144357 GCF_050565645.1 Leptolyngbya sp. AN10 | reverse complement strand
ATAGATAAGTTCGTAGCTCGTAGTAATTTATCCGGTTTTCCTTCCGGTTCCTCAACTAAGAGAAACATTTTTTTGACGAAGGCTTTCCTTTCTCTGGCTTCTAAACTATTCTGTTGTATAGGTTCAGTGTTTGGCTCGGAACCGTCGCTTTCGCTTGGCTTCCCTCACCGCTTAATCAATATAACGTGGGGATCTTGGAAAAGTCAACACCTCTTTTCAAGTTTTTTGAGTTTCACCTCAATCGACCGCTACGAGCGGATTTGCGCGACAATGGGCAAGTGAATTTGGTTGACGAGGATAGGGAATCGTGAATTTTCAGAGTGTGATTTCGACGCTGAATGGGTTTTGGGCGGAGCGGGGTTGCTTGGTGGTGCAGCCTTACGATACGGAGAAGGGGGCGGGGACCAAGAGTCCGCATACGTTTTTGAGGGCGATCGGTCCTGAGCCTTGGTCGGTTGCTTATGTGGAGCCGTGCCGCCGTCCGGGGGATGGGCGGTATGGGGAGAATCCGAATCGGGGACAGCATTATTATCAGTATCAAGTTCTGATTAAGCCATCGCCTGACAATATTCAGGAGATTTATTTGGATTCGTTGAAGGCGTTGGGGATTGCGCCGGAGGATCATGATATTCGGTTTGTGGAGGATAACTGGGAGGATGCGGCGGTCGGCGCTTGGGGGGTCGGTTGGGAGGTTTGGTTGGATGGGATGGAGGTGACGCAGTTTACTTATTTTCAGCAGTGTGGGGGGATTGATTGTCGTCCGGTGTCGATCGAGATTACTTACGGATTAGAGAGATTGACGATGTACCTGCAAGGGGTGAACTCGATTTTTGACATTCAATGGAATGACGAGATCACTTATGGAGATGTGCATCTGCAAGGTGAAATTGAGGGATCAACTTATAACTTCGAGGCATCGAATCCGGAGACTTTGTTTACGCTGTTTAAGTTGTATGAGCAGGAGGCGGAACAGCTAATGGGGCGCGGGTTGGTGTTGCCTGCTTATGATCAGGTGCTGAAGTGTTCGCATACGTTTAATTTGCTGGATGCGCGGGGGGTGATTTCGGTGACGGAAAGAGCGCGGTATATTGGGCGGGTGCGGAATTTGGCGCGGCAGGTGGCTCAGCTTTATTTGAAACAGCGGGAGGAATTAGGGTTTCCGTTGTTGAAAGGGGAAAAGGTTGAAGCGGGTTAAAAGAGAAGGGAGCGATCGCATATTTACATGAAGTGAGAAGTGCGATCGCGCTACGAAATCGTTTTTGTGAAAGCGCAAGCGGTAAAATTTAGTGGCTTGAAACTGTGCCGATTCAGCTTAAACAATGCAACTTTCTCGTGATGCGGTGATTGCGCCTGCCAAGTTAACAAAGTATTTGTTGGTTCGACGGGAGATCGATGACAAGTCAAAGTTCTTGGCGAAGGCAGGTTACAGTCTAGAAAATTGGCAGCAGTTAGAGGCGGACTTAAGGAATCAAATTTTACCGCTTGAAGCTGTACCGAGTGGGGAGCAAAATCGATTCGGGGATGTTTATGAGATTCGAGGAGTTTTGAGCGGGGTGAATGGGATGAATTTAGCTGTTGTGACAATTTGAATGATTGAATTTGAAACGCAGCAAACTAATTTCATCACGTTGTACCCGGATAAGGAGGTTAGTAATGGCATTTGAGTTGTTTACAAGAGTTGCGCTGCGAGAGGATTTTCCAACATATCATTTGCATCAAGGAGATGTGGCGACGATCGTAGAACATCATCCGGTAGTCGGTGGAGAAGATGGCTATAGTCTGGAGGTGTTTAATGCGATCGGGGAAACGATCGCAGTTCTAGTCGTGTCTGAGTCTCAAATAGAATCTCTCACGAGCAATGAAGTATTACATATTCGAGTATTAAGTGAAGCGGTTTCGGGATCATCAAGCAATCCTTCTTAATTATTGCGAAGGCGAATCCTTCTGATGTTTTCCAATTTTCTACAGCGAAATTGGTTCTGGATTCTTAGCGAAATGAGCGATCGCACATTTGTATGAAGTGAGAAGTGCGATCGCTTTAATCATTTGAACAAAAGGCGACCTTGCTCATCTTCAAGCAGCATTTCGATCACTTCCCGCAAGTTCTCATGTAATTCGTCTAAAGTTTCACCTTGAGAATGCGCCCCAGAGAAACCAGGAATGTAACCTACATAGAGGTTTGTGGCAGTGTCTCGCTCTACGATAGCGGTAAAAGTTTTCATATTATTTGCGATATCTAACGCCTTGATTTTATCTGAAAGGTAGTTCTACTTGGGAAGTTCAATAAGTTGAGCGATCGCACATTTACACTAAAGTGTGATCTCTAATCCTTGAAGTCACATTTGTAAGGAGAACGCAGACAAAACCTTAAATTGGGACAAGAGTAGAAAATCAATTAGGGTGAGACCTTCTACGAGCTACAAGGACATTAGAAAGTCGCTCATATCCTCGACCCAAGCTCTAATCGCAATCCTTCCTGTACTAAACTCCCTTGCCTCAAGAATTTCGTGAGGATGTTTGGGTTTTGAAACTATAACGTAGGAAGAAGTTACGGAAGTTAGGTTATTCATATTGCTCATTGAAATATGGATTTGAGCATTTCTAACAGTCTGAAGATGTTCTACTGCTGTTCCAAACATAGAAGCTGCACTCAATGCGTTGCTCACAGTATTGTGCGGAGAAGATATTTCAACCGCCAAATCTTGGATAAGTTTGAAGCTTCCCCATGTTATCTCTTGATGCGAAGAGCGAATGTTTCCTGTTGAACCTCTTGGTTTCTTGCCAGCTAGCGTTAATAGATACCAAAGCGCTTGCGATTCATCCAGATTGGGCTGCAAAGGTACAATCTTTTTATTGTGACAATCTTGCCCACCAACTACATGAGCTAACCAGTAGGCTCTCCAAAACTGATTCCAACTTTGCCAAACATGGTTCAGTAGTCCAGTAGCTACGATAAACTTCTTCAATTGATTCGTCTCAGTCATATCGTAATGACCAACGCATGAGTTTGAAATTTGAAGAAATCTAAGTTTTCTCTTTCTAAGCAGGTACATCAATCCAACCTGTTCTGCAACGCTCTGACAAGCCACTCTAGTCTAATTCTTCTGCTGGTCTCACTTGTTGTTGCTGCTCCAGATGCTCTAACAAAAGCTGCATACTTTCCTCTCTCATTGTTCTGCTCAGCTAAGTTGAATAGCTCTAGAATGTTTTGGATAGCTTGATTAGTATCAGGTGTGTACTCTCCTATTACTTCTAATCCGCCTACGTCTTTAGATGAGATGTTGGGCAAGCCGTATCTGTTGTACACCAAAGCAGAGAAGAGGGAATAAAGCGAGTATCCTTTTAGCACTTCGCTCTCTAACACTGGATTTAATTCAACCTTGATAAAATCCAATGTTTCAACGACTTTATTATAAACTTCCTCTCTCTTGGGAAAAGACGCATCATTGTCCTTGTAAATCTTCTCAAGGAAGGCAGTACGCCTATTTTTTATGCCATCCAAAGCTACTTGGCATAACTCAGTTAGTAGCTCTGCATCTACCATTCTAGATATATCTCTTAGGGTGAGAACTTTATATTTCTCAAGCATAGGTGAGTATAGTTCAAGTAGATCTTTAATGAACCACTTAAACTCGCCTTGATACGATGCGTGTCTCTTTTCTGGCTCTTTGAGAGGCAAGGTATACGAATTTATTCTTCTAAATATTTCCAGAACTTCTTCGTCCGTAGCAGATACCACCGTGTCAGTTGACACTTCGTAAGAAAGAAACCTAGTTTTCACATCGTCTGGTAAGACACTAAACTGCTGTCCTCGATAATGTCTACTGACATTTGATAGCTTGAATTTGTCTTCTATAAAATCTTTGATAGTAGTTAATCGTTGCTGTCCATCGATTATTTCTCTTTTGGTCCTTTTAGTTTTTAGATCCACAACCTGCCTTATAACTATTTTGGGAAACGGGAAATCATTTAGTAAAGTATCTATGAAATAAGAGCGTGCATTCTGTGGCCACAAACCCTGGCTTCTTTGATAAGTTCTATTAATAATTAATTCGTTCTCTGCCATTAAATTAAATAAATCTGAAATGGGAATTGTATTTCGTATGATTTTCATGACTATTCCTTTTCTGATACGTACTCAGTCTTTTCAGCTTGAGTACGCACTTAATCCTTATCTTTGAGTTAATCTCGATAATCTTATAATACAAAGCGCATGACTTAATAGTTGAGTATTACAACTAGATAGGAGAAGTATCGATTTCATAAAAACTCTGCTTGTCGCTACCAATGTCGCACTTGTCGTTACTTACGTCGCGCTTGTCGTTACTTACGTCACGTTTTTTAGACAAAAATCGTGATTGTCGTTACTTACGTCGCGTTTTTTGAACAAAAATCGAAAATTTACTGAGAAAAAACGCGCTTGTCGTTACTTACGTCGCGTTTTTTTCAACTTCGCGCATGATTTTTGTACAAACGATCGTGATTCTGCTGAGATCAAAACCATTGCATAAGCATGATTACTCAACTTGCCTAGAAATCTTCACTAAGAAAACACTAATTTTTGCGCTCTTTGCTGAACTGAAACAGAAGAACAATAAGCCAAGCTAACAGCAGTCGTTTATTAAAAGGTGCACTTATGCCCCGGCAAAAGAGAACATCCAGAGTTCTGGAAAAAGCGGAAATTCGGATCTCTGGACTTAAAGCAGTCGATCCGATGATGGATTTCGGAGACTCCCGGAGTTTGGTGCACATGAGTGTACAGATGAATCGGTTGCGCGATCGACTGGAGAGCTACAACCGTGCATTGGCAGAAGTCGATTCCTTGAAAAAGGACATTGATGAAATTGAAAAAGACTTGGCGGATCTGATTGACAGAATGTTGATTGGGGTGGCGTTCAAGTATGGCAAAGATAGCCGCGAATACGAAAAGGCGGGCGGAATGCGGAAGAGCGATCGCATTCGGAAAAGCAGTACGGCGCGGATTAAATCGAAGGCGGGGCAACCGATTCAAGAAGAACAAAGCGCGTAGTTCGTTAAAAAGTGGTAGATAAATGCGATCGCTGATGTGATGGATTCAGCGATCGCTTTCTTTTGTCAGGAAACGATTTGAATGTTGAGCGATCGAACTCTTCGTCCCGTAAAATGCTCTTAATATTTCTTGACGGTGACGCAAGAGGGAGAACACACGCAATGAATTTAGCTGAAACACTGGAGCCGATCGCGCAATTTTTCCGCTCTTTGAATGTGCCAGAACCGATCGTACATTGGGGACATCCCGTGATGATGGGAATCGTCGTGTTTGTCCTGGGCGGTTATGCAGCTTGGGCAGGTTGGAAAGGAAGATTAAGCGAGGATAAGGAAGTCGCGATTAAGAATCGGGCGGATCATCGGAAGCTGATGCCTTTAGTTGTGCTGTTTATGACAATGGGGGCAACGGGCGGAGTTTTATCGCTGGTGATGCAGAAGAAGCCGATTCTTGAGAGTCCGCATTTTCTTACTGGAATGGTCGTACTCGGATTGCTCTATTTGAATGGAGCGGTTTCGTTTTCGGGATTCGGGGGAAATAAGCCAGGGTTCAGACTGTTTCATGCTTATTTGGGAACTGCGATCGCTGGAATTCTGGTGCTTCATGCTGTATTTGGCATTAAGCTCGGACTGTCAATCTAACGACTTTTGCAAATGCTCATTCGGGAGTTGGCTTCGGCTGGCTCCTTTTTTATTGAGTTGAGAGAATCCCTGGGCACTCTAAATCAGTTTTTGAATGGCTGAGAGTAGAAATGGGTTCGATCGCGGTAGTCGTTTGGTGTTTGGCTTATATTCTGGGATTGCTCATGACAGCAGTTCCGTTTGGAGGCGCGATCGTATTCTTCTGCGGTTTGATCTGCGCTCTCATCCTTCCAAGAATGAAGCCGAAACGAACGATCGCGAAAATTTGGATCATTGCAGGTGTGATCGGACTTGCGGCAGGATTTTATCTGCAACTTAGAACACCGCAACCAAGCACGATCGACATTAGCAAATTCGTTCCGAAAGAAAGACAAGAAGTAACCGTAACGGGAACAGTCGAAACACTTCCAAAGTTGACTCGTAGCGGAAATTCTCAGATTTGGTTCAATGTAAACGCCGTTGGAGAGCAGAAAGCGGACGGAAAGCTTTATGTCACGCTCTCCAAAGTAAACGGAAAAGACTTATATCCAGGGCAAGCGATCGCAGTTCAAGGCAATCTCTACAAACCGAAGCCGAAGATGAATCCGGGCGGGTTTGATTTTCAGAAATACTTGGCGCGAGAAGGGAGTTTTGCAGGATTAAAAGGAACAGCGATCAAACTACTCGATACGAATCAGAAGCCGAAGTGGGGATGGTGGATGATTCAAAGGGACATTGTGCGATCGCAAGCCAAACAATTCGGAGAAGCAGAGGGAGCGCTGATTAGTGCAATGGTAATCGGCGGGCGAGTGGTTGATCTTCCGTTTGATCTGAAGAATTCTTTTAGCAAGATTGGACTTTCTCATGCGCTGGCAGCATCAGGATTTCAGGTTTCGCTGATCTTGAGCGTATTACTAACATTAACGCGGCGATTACCTGGAGCAGTGCGGTTCGGAATTGGAGCAGCAGGATTAATTGTGTTTATGGGACTAACCGGAGTGCAACCTTCGGTGTTTCGAGCCGTCGTGATGGGGTTTGCAGTTCTGTTTGGAATCTTGTTTGAAAGACGAGTTAAACCATTAAATTCATTGTTAATTGCAGCGATTACTTTGCTTGTCGTAAATCCATTGTGGATTTGGGATTTAGGGTTTCAATTTAGTTTTTTGGCAACGTTGGGATTGTTAGTCACAGTTCCAGCTATTACAAAGCGCCTCGATTGGTTGCCGACCGTTATCGTTCCCGCGATCGCAGTTCCAATCGCCGCTCTACTCTGGACATTACCCCTCCAACTTTTTGCATTTGGAATGGTTTCGCCTTATTGCATTCCGGCAAATATCGCGGCAACAATATTCATTTCAATAATTAGCATTGGTGGAATTATTAACGCTGGATTCAATCTGATTTCTCCCGCGATCGCGAACTTTACAACACCGCTTTTGTACTATCCAACAATCGCATTGATCAATGGTGTGAGATTTTTCTGTGAACTGCCGGGAAACTCGATCGCAGTTGGCACAATTTCGATCGTATTAATGCTCGTTCTATACGGATTGATTTGCATTCCTTGGATGTTGTCGCGCTATCAACATCAATGGTGGGTGTTTCTATTAATTGGAATCAATTTAGTATTTATTCCAGCTTGGTATGTCCGATCAAACCTCTTACAAGTTACTGCCTTATCTGTCGAACAAACTCCGATCATGGTCATTCAAGATCATGGAAAAGTGGGATTAATTAATGCTGGAAATGTGGATGCAGTGCGCTTTACGGTTCTGCCATTTTTGCAGAAAGAAGGAGTGAATCACATTGATTGGGCAGTTGCGGTTTCTCCTTCCGATGGATGGGCAACGTTATTAGAAGAAATGCCGATCCGATCGCTGTACGATTTCTCTAGCAAGAAACAGTCCGCCGTTCCACTTGAAGCGATTCAGCAACTCACCGCACGAAAAGGAAAGCACTTGCCCATTACAGCAAAGCAAACCATTAAAACAGGCACGATCGAGATCCAATCGCTCAGCATTGAACCAACAACTTTGAAGCTTGGAATTGGTCGGCAGCGGTGGTTATGGCTGAAAGATGTCCCGAATGTGAGTCAACGGCAAGCGTTAGGTAGTGGTTTGAGTGGGAATGAGGTTTTATGGTGGTCGGGACGGCGATTACACCCGAAGTTTTTAGCACAATTGCAGCCGAAGACTGCGATCGCATCCTCTAGAACCATTCACCCCGAAACCTTGAAACAATTGCAACTTCGTCAAGTTCAAACCTACGAAACAGAAGCGAATGGAGGATTGCAGTGGTCGAAAAATCAAGGATTTAGAACAACTTTGCAAGAGGATGAGTCAGAAGGAGCATTCCTGTAGTATATTGATTGAACGTATGCACCTGGAGAGGTGGCAGAGCGGTTGAATGCGGCGCACTCGAAATGCGTTTTGGGGCAACTCAACGGGGGTTCGAATCCCCCCCTCTCCGTTCTTTCCTTACCCTGTAAGAATCTAAGGATTCCTACTTAACCACCGTAGATACAATCTACACAACTCCTAGCTCGATGTCCTGATTCGTGTCACACTTGATGTCGAGCTTCTATCAAGTTCTTACAGCATTATGGAAGAGAATTTAAACGTCGATCGGCTAAATCTCACATCACTCCTCGCAATTAACTTGAGTAAAGGTCTCACCGTCCTACTCCTTGTCTTTTGCGCCGTAGTGTATGGCGTGGATGACTTTCGCCAACTGCTGTATTTCTGTCTGCATGGCAGTTATTGTCTCTGGTGGCTTCTAGAACAATGGTTCTATCCCGCTCGACGGCAAATCTTTAACCAAGCGATCGAACTTCCAGGATTTGTCTTGACGCTACTCTTTGTAGGCGCGTTCTATACTCTACCGGGTTATCTTGCGTTCGCGAATCCAACGCCGCTTCCATTCAGCACAGCAGCGATCGCGCTACTCCTCTACATCTTTGGCAGTTTGATTAATACGAGTGCGGATATTCAAAAACTGACCGCCAAGCAGCAGGGGGCGGAACTGGTTAGTGATGGGTTATGGCGATTTTCTCGGCACATCAACTATTTCGGCGATTGGTTGCGCTATCTTAGTTTCAGCGTTCTAGCAGGCTCCGTATGGGCATATCTGGTGCCAGGGACGATTCTCATGCTGTATCTGCAAATGATTGCTGAGAAGGAGCGAACGATGCCCGAAAAGTACTCAGGCTATGCCGACTATCAGAGCCGCAGTGCTCGCTTTATTCCGTTTGTGTGGTAGAGGCATAATGCGATCGCCCTCTAAACCATTCTGAAAGGTTGGAATTACATTCACAGCAGGCTTCTTTGCTCACTGTTTCATTAAGCCTCGCAAGGTAGGATTATGCAGTCGTACTATCTAATCCTACCTATTCCTATCAATGGATGACTGTACAACGGTATTGATTCGTATAAGTCATCTAGGCAGCCTGCATCGGGAAGAGAAGGCTAACGATTTGCGACACAAAGAATGCAAGCCCAATTCCGCAAAAGACCAAACCCGCAGAACGAAATTGATTTGCATTCGAGTGACGATCGACGATCGCATCCCCAATCCAAAAGGCTATCAGCGATACAACTAGCTGAATTACTGTAAAGCCTGCCAGATAAGCAAACAACGGAGTCATTTCAGCCCCAAAGATTGCTTCTCCGTAAGCATAGCCGTGGAACAATCCTGCAACAGCAGACAGTCCAACCACGATCGCAGTATTCAATCGGTCTTTCACGAGCAACAATCCAAACAGCAGAATTGAGCCAGAAACAAACAGTTCAACTCCGGGAACATTGATGTTTGCTAAATGCAATCCAGTTCCGAACATCGCAGATAGAACAAATGCGATCGGGATCAAAACACCTCGTTTTTTTGTTGCAGCAAGTAAGCCAATCGCAATCATAAATGCAAAGTGATCTAACCCAATGATTGGGTGAGCAATTCCAGCGAGAAAGCCCTCGAAGAAGTTAGACGGAAGTTTTCCGCCCATCGCGTGGTGAGCGAATGCAGGAGACGCGATCGACATCAATGCGATCGTGATCAGAATGGACTTAGAAGATTTGAGCAAATTCATACTCTGTGCCTCGCAGATGTAGAAAGGAATGCACCATCGGCGGGCGTTCTGGCTTGAGAGAGCAACTCTCTTTACAGTTGCGGGACAGCGTTGGACTTGCACCAAACTTTCCCCGTTACCTCTGACAGTTTTTTCTACAGAACCGACGGAACGCCAGCATATCACGACTCGGATCGTCACTCGTCGGCGGTCACTTGAAACTTAATCTTCGGGTGGAGGTTCTGTAGGGGGAAGTTCTTCTTCGCCGAAGGTTTGGGGCCAAGGGCGGGTCGTGGTGATGTCGTCTTCAAGCTCGATCGAGGCTGCCACAAAAAATTCTGGTGGCAAAGTCAAAGTCGATAAGTTAGTTAACTGATTCAAATCTTGTAGTGCGGCTTCTGCGGAATGATAACGTTCTCTGAAATTCCGACTGACTAATTTTGTTAAGACTGCTGCGAGAGAACCGCTCACAATTGCTCGATCGCGCCAAACAATCTCCCCGGTTTCTGGATCTTCTCTCAGTTGGCTGGGTGGCAATCCGGTCAGGGCTTGAATTCCAATCATTCCAACTGCGTAGAGATCGCTGTTTAATCGAGGATTTCCAGCACATTGTTCGGGTGGCATATAGCCTTGAGTTCCGATGCCGATCGTTGCTGTAACAATATCGGTTTCGGTGAGTTGATGCTGGAGTTCCTTAACGGCTCCGAAATCGATCAGGACTAACTTTTGATCCGTCGATCGCACAATGATATTGCTCGGCTTGATGTCGCGGTGAATCACATTCCGACGATGCACAAACTCTAGAATTTGCAGCAAGTCTTGGAGCAGTGCCACGATCCGAACTTCGGGGAGATGTCGCCCGATCGTTAATTCAGCACTGAGCATTGTTCCTACAACAAATTCCTGAATCAGATAGAACTCTCCGTCTTCCTCGAAATACGCTAACAAGCGAGGAATTTGATCGTGTTCTCCGAGTTTTTGTAAGCTCTGAGCTTCAGATCTAAACAATCGTCGTGCTAGTTGAAGGTGCTTCGGATTGTTGCTAGTGGGTCTGAGGTGTTTTACGACACAATCGGGGTCGCCAGGGCGTTGAGTATCTTCTGCGATGTAAGTTTGCCCGAAGCCACCCGAACCGAGAATTTTCGTGATTTTGTAGCGTCCTTGGAGTTTTTTGCCGATGATTTCTTGGTCGTGTTCTTCGAGCAAATCTTGATAGTCTTCTTGGTCGCGAATCAGTTCTTGAACCATTGGCGCTCTGGCAAACTGTTTCAGCGTTTTGCGGAATTGACGCTTATTACGATAGTCGTGCGCGAGTCCGGTTCCGAGATAAGAAACTCCTGTAAGCAAGATAGCTCCGATCGGGACTGCGATCGGTAAAATCATCAATCCCTGTGTAAACGCCGCATACCCAATTCCAGCCCAAAAAAGCGCGATCGTACCTGCCCATCCAAGTCGTGAAGTCGGTTGTTTTGCTTGAATCTGAAGTAATCCTGCAATCAGCACTAAAGCGGCGACAGATAATCCAGCCACGATCGGGTTTGGAAACGCATTCCGAATCGATCGATTGTTGAGCAAAGTCGCGATCGCGTTTGCTTGCAATTCAACCGCTGGCATCATTCCAACCGGAGTCAGTTGCTCACCGCTTATATTAGAAGCCGTGACTCCGATTAGCACAACCTTGTCTTTGAAAACTTGACCGCGCCGCAGATAATCACTGTTCCAATTCTCTTCAGACAGAACATTCCAAAACGGAATCGTTGTACGGCTAAATGTTCCATCTTCACCATAGAAAAAGAGCGTTTCACCTTTCGGGGTCGCAGGTTGCAGATCTGCCGATCGCAAAGTTGCTTCCGCAAACGACAGAATTTTCTCTTGGTCGAACAATCCTGCCATCTCCGAAGATTGGCGCACATTCTCGATCGACACACTGCCTAAACGATGAATTCTTTCGTTTGGCTCGATCGGAAACTTGACAAATCCATAAGAAGCTTTCGGAGTACGAAACGGACAGAACGGCAAAGCTAATCGCATCTGTTCGCCCTGACGATTATCAATCCGATCGGTATCCACAGAAAGCGTAATTCGTCCATCGTATCGTTCTAAAACTTGCTGTAATTGTCGATCGTCGTCTGCAACTTTCAGCTTCGGATCACTGCAATCGGTCGAAGGTTCAGTCTGAGTAAAGCTCGGCAAATCGAGAATCAGATTGACTCCAACCGTTTTCGCTCCCGCTTGCATTACTCGATCAATCGCTCGTGCATACGCGCTTCGTCTGAGCAACCGACTCGATCCCGACAGTTGCAGCAACGTATCATCATCGATCGCCAAAATCACAATATTGTCCGGAGGTGCGATCGCGCCTCGCATCTTGAACATGGCGCTTTGTGTGTCCCGTTCCCAGGATTGCGCGAATTTCGGCTGTAGAGAAGTGATTCCACCCGCCGCGATCGCACACCCGATCATGATTGCGTGACCGACTCGTAAAAATCGTCGATCGTTCTTATTCGCAGCAGGTTCCGTGACCGCAATCGCTCGATCGAGATCCGCATCGATCGGCATGGTTTCTGTCGCCAAATTTCCAGGCTGTTTCACCGTCGTGGCGTGAAATAACCGCGATCGTAACGTTAGCGTAATCGCTTGAATCAAAGCAGAAGGCGATACTTTTTTAGTCATGACTGCGAAACCGGGCACGTTTGATTAATCACGCACGTCTTGATCAATTCAGGACGATTTTGCAACCTGCTCGTTCCAACCCAGTCATAGAATCGCATAAATTCGATCGAAAAATCAGTCTAATAGCGGAGGAACTGTTTTAATTGCTTTAATTAACTAATGTAAAGCGCTATATCTTACTGTGGTATAAATCAAATTCCAAATGTTAGAAAACCTTCTAAAATTCCGTTGTGCTCTCCCTGCCCCTAGCAGTCCAAAACTCAATAGTCGAAATCGTTCTAGTCCAGCATTGTGGTTTTTTCTGGTGCTCAAGCAGAGTGGATTTGTAGGAGGGCAATTCGCGATCGCAGCAGCGTAGAAGCGGTTGTGACTCTGGGAGGATGGTCTAAAGCTCCTTCGCTTCGGCTGCATTCCACCCGTGATTAGAAATCACGGTCTATCGGGAAAAAGTCCACCAAAGGGGACTGAAAGCTAGTTGAAACTCTTCAGTCTGTTTCAACAGACTTTGTTCCGATAGCCCCGAATTTTATTCGAGGGGCGGCTCATGCGATGAACGATTACCTTTGAAGTATCCTCTGAAGCAACGGAGCATTTTATCGTAAAACTAATCAAGGTTGCACGATTTTTTAGTCCGCTCTCTGTTTTCCGTTGCTAAAATTAATTATTCACATTTTTGCTTCTACAAATCTTAGGTCTTTAGCTTCTATGCATTACTCGATGAACCGTCTCTCTATTTTTGTAGACGGAAACAATATGTTCTATGCACAGCAGAAAAATGGATGGTTCTTTGATCCCAAGCGCGTTTTAGAGTATTTCACCACTGAAAAAAGTGTCGAACTAATCAACGCCTACTGGTACACCGGACTAAAAGATCCCCAAGATCAGCGCGGGTTTCGAGATGCCTTGATCAGTCTCGGCTACACGGTGAGAACCAAGATTTTGAAAGAGTATTACGACGATACTTCTGGTCGCTATTCGCAAAAAGCCAATCTCGATATCGAAATTGTGGTCGATATGTTTAACACAGTCGAGCAATACGATCGAGTGATTCTGTTCAGCGGTGATGGCGATTTTGAACGTGCGATCGAGCAATTGCGCTCAAAAAACACGCATATCACAGTCGTTTCAACCGAAGGCATGATCGCACGAGAATTGCGAAATGTGACCGATCGATATATTGATCTAAACGATATTCGATCGCATATCGAGAAGGCGGAGTACTAATTCGGTCAGGATGTTCTGACTCGACAAAAAGCGTTAGAGTGCAGCGTACTACAATTAGCGTTACAATCACTACAGTTTTGCGTCTTAAATTAGGCGCGAACCGATTCGTAACGACAGTACACTACAACTATACAAGTCGAGCTATGAACGCATCTCATTCCGATCGCATTCTGATTTTCGATACCACTTTGCGCGATGGCGAACAGTGCCCCGGCGCGACCCTTCACGTGGATGAAAAACTTACGATCGCGCGTCAGCTTGCTCGGCTTGGTGTAGATATCATCGAGGCAGGTTTTGCCTTCGCCAGCCCTGGAGATTTTGAAGCGGTTCAGAAAATTGCTCAAGCGGTTGGAACTCCAGAGGGTCCGACCATTTGCAGTTTGGCACGAGCGATTCCCGCTGATATTAAAGCTGCTGCGGAAGCACTCAAACCCGCTGCAAAACCGAGAATTCACACGTTTATTTCCACTTCGGATATTCACTTGGAATATCAGTTGAAGAAAACTAGAGCGGAAGTTTTGTCGATCGCTCAAGAAATGGTCGCGTATGCCAAATCTTTCGTGGATGATGTTGAATTCTCTCCGATGGATGCGGCTCGTTCTGATCCTGAATATCTGTATCAAGTGTTGGAAGCTGCGATCGCGGCTGGAGCCAAAACGATCAATATTCCAGACACGGTTGGCTACATGACTCCGAGCGAATTTGGTGCAATGATTCGCGGCATCAAAGAAAATGTTCCGAACGTCGATCAGGCGATCATTTCCGTTCACGGTCACAACGATTTAGGATTAGCCGTCGCTTGTTTCCTCGAAGCGGTGAAAAATGGAGCGCGTCAGCTTGAATGCACGATCAACGGCATCGGAGAACGGGCTGGAAATGCCTCGCTCGAAGAATTAGTCATGGCACTGCACGTTCGTCGATCGTATTTCAATCCTTATCTCGATCGTCCAGTCGAATCTGAAACGCCGCTCACGAATATCAACACTCAAGAGATTTACAAAACCTCGCGCATGGTTTCTAATCTCACTGGAATGTTGGTGCAGCCGAATAAAGCGATCGTGGGTGCGAACGCATTCGCGCACGAGTCCGGAATTCACCAGGATGGAATGCTGAAGAATCGGCAAACCTACGAAATCATGGATGCCAAAACGATCGGACTCACGGACACTTTGTTAGTTCTGGGCAAACACTCCGGTCGCAATGCGTTTCGATCGCGGTTGAATGAACTCGGCTTTGAATTGACCGATCAAGAAATCAACAAAGCCTTTGTTCGATTCAAGGAACTGGCGGACAAGAAAAAAGAAGTCACCGATCGCGATTTAGAGTCGATCGTCAACGATGAAGTTCAGCAAGTCCCTGAACTGTTCCGCTTAGAACTCGTTCAAGTCTCTTGTGGAAATACGGCTTGTCCGACTGCAACCGTTCGCTTAATCAATCCCGATGGCGAAGAGTTAACCGATGCGGCAACAGGAACAGGTCCAGTCGATGCGGTCTACAAAGCGATTAATCGAGTCGTGAATGTGCCAAATCAACTGATCGAATTCTCAGTGCAATCGGTGACAGCAGGAATTGACGCGATCGGAGAAGTGACGATTCGATTGAAATATGGCGATCGTATTTTCTCTGGACATTCTGCCAATACGGACATTATCGTGGCATCCGCGCAAGCCTATGTGAATGCGTTGAATCGCCTCTATGCCTCGTTGCAGAACATGGAAAGTAAACAGGCTGTCGCTTCTCAAACCGCGAATTAGTGGAAAATTAGAGCAGATCTAGCTTCGTTTTGAGCGGCTAATGCCCCCTAAATCCCCCAAATTTGGGGGACTTTAAGCTAGGAAAAATCTCTAGAACTCCAGAAATCATTTATCCTTCAAAGTCCCCCAGAATGGGGGATTTAGGGGGCGATACCCAGAAGATTCATCATACGAACACTTCACCAAGCTTTTATTTAGTGAGTCGATCGACTCACCGAAGAAGTCTGTTTCTTCGCAGGCGTGTACTCTGGCACTAAAGTTTGAAGCACCGATCGTAATTTCGCTGGATTCTTCTGATATGCCGTTACAAAAAGCTGATCCAACATCGGCTCTAAGTCTTCCCACGAAATCATTGCTTCCCGCGCTCCAAAAATCTTCGGATGGTTCGTCGGCATCGCATCCCCACCAATCAACAATTCCTCATACAACTTCTCACCCGGTCGCAATCCAGTAATTTCAATCTCAATGTCTTCTCCTGGCACTAACCCACTCAATTCGATCATCTGCACCGCTAAGTCATAAATCCGCACAGGTTCACCCATATCCAACAGAAAGACATCGCCTCCCTGTCCCATCGCTCCCGCTTGAATCACCAACCGCGAAGCCTCTGGAATTGACATAAAATAGCGCGTCATTTCTGGATGGGTCAGCGTAATCGGCTTCCCTGCTGCGATCTGCTGCTTGAACCTTGGCACAACCGATCCATTGCTATTCAACACATTGCCAAATCGCACCATTACAAAGCGGGTGTGAGTCTCCGGTTTTGCTGCTAATGCCTGCAAGACTAATTCCGCAATGCGCTTCGTCGCTCCCATTACATTCGTCGGACGGACTGCTTTATCGGTTGAAATCAACACAAACGTATCGACTCCACAGCGATCGGCAGTTTGCGCCGTCACCATCGTGCCATACGCATTGTTGATAATCCCCTGAGCCGCATTGCTTTCAACTAAGGGAACGTGCTTGTAGGCAGCGGCGTGATACACAGTCTCGATTTCGTATTTCTGGAAAATTTCTGCTAATCGATCGCCATCTGTAACCGATCCTAAATGCGCCTTTCGAGAAATCTGCGGGTACGTTTCTGCGAGTTCTGCATCGATCGAATACAGTGCAAACTCATTCAATTCATACAGCACCAATAATTTTGGGTTTTGTTGAGCGATCTGGCGACACAGTTCCGAACCGATCGATCCACCTGCTCCAGTCACGAGAACCGCTTTATCCGTGACATTAATCCGCAGCAAGCTTGGATCAGGCAGCACTTCCTCGCGCCCCAACAGGTCAGAAATATCCACATTGCGAATTTGACCGATCGACACTCGTTCCGTGACAATTTCGCTAATCGAAGGAACCGTTTTTACCTTTACAGGCAAGCCCTTCAAACTGCGAAGAATGCGACGTTTTTCATGCGGTTTCGCAGACGGCACGGCTAACAAAATCATCGTTACGTCATGCTGATCAATCAGAGATCGCAACATCAGTGAACTAAAAATCGGAACTCGATCGAGCAATCTTCCATGAATTTCTGGATCGTCATCGACAAACGCAACCACTTCATACGCTGATTCGCGCAATAACGCTTGAGAAAGCTGAAATCCTGCCGCTCCAGCCCCATAGATAATAATGCGCTGAGGCTTCAACTCATCGGGCAGTGGGACTCGATCGAGTCGCTTCTGTGCCTTGGGCGCAGTATCAACAAACATCAAGAATTGGCGTACAGAAAACCGAATTCCGACGACTCCAATCCAGGTAATTAATGCAGAAATAATTTGAACCGATCGCGGCAGAACGGGCACATCCAAGAGCCAGCTAAATCCGACTAACATTGCCTCACTAAAGACGACGGACTTCAGTGCCAACCACAGCACCTCCGTTCCGGTATGCCTTAGTAGCGGGCGATACATTCCTAAAAGATAAAAAATGCAGAACTTAATCGGGATCACCAATAGCAGAGCTTCCTGATATTTCGTCAGTTGCTCCGTTAGCGGTAACTCTTCAAATCGCAGATTCAGCGCGATACAAGTTGCGCCCAGAAAAATTGCGCTATCGATCGCGAATAAAAGGTATCGACGTATTCGCTTCGGGAGGGACAAGATGGCTTTCATCACCCGAAGAGGCAGCCTGGTTTGACAGAGCCGAAAGAGAGTAGAAGAGATAGAAAGGCTTAGACACATGCGAATCTCGTTCCTAAATCAGTTGCGCCGAATCGTGGGAATCGAGGGAGATAAAGCAAGGTAGATGATGCCTCGATTCCAGGACAGCCCTGGTTGGTTCTGTTGAACTGAGTGGTAGAGATCCCTAGATGTAAAGCGGTAGTTAAGTTACGGATACTAGAGTTTGAAGGTAGATCCGAAACAAGAAATGTTACCTGTTCACTTAGTGAAAATACTATCTTCTGAAGAGGCGGCTCTTAAAGAAATGAGTAAGTCGTGGACTGTTTTGTGAACGCAAGATAAATTTTTCCTAACTCTGGCATCACAAATTAACACAGGATTGATTTTGAGCCACCTCAAGAAATGACGACATTACTCCGTAGAATTAAGTGACATAAGTAGGATGCTATCCAAGCTAGGCGATGAACTCTACGATCGCGAATCGTCGAAACACGCAAATTTAATCGCGGTCTTTGTCGCAATTCTACTGAGGTGCTTTCTAGCGTCTACCTGGGTTTAGACGGAGTAATTGAACTGATTTTCGCTACTGCGTGGAGTTGCAGCAATTCTTATCCTGAAATTCCGCACTCTTTCGGAGCGTCGTTGCTCCGTGTTCTCACTGTGATCATGCTTCAAAATCTGAAATTCGCTGAGAAGTACGGAGTTGATAGTAAGCATTTCACACCAAGTCTCAGGATAATGAGGATTGACCTCGACGATCGTTGAATTTTAATGTGCTGCAAGATAAAGAATTCGTAAAGAAAACCGAAATTGTACGGATAAGCAAAGTCAACCGGGGAAACTATTTAATAGTAAATACTGAACATTTTAGTCTGGTTCGGTTTCCTGTGATGTGATAGCGAGGAAGGCTGAAATGAAGTCTACTCATCAGGCGGCAAGAGTTTGCAGTTTCACGGATTTGGAGGGCGCGGCTCGTTCAACGGCTCAGATCGATTCGCGATCGGATCTAAGTTGGATCGAGTCGAGTTGGTTTAGCGCGATCGCGCAACAGAGTCCCGACTTGATTGGCGCAGTGTCGATCGAGGGTGACTGGCTTTGTTTAAATCCCAGCGGTCGATCGATGTTGGGTGTGGTAAATCTCTTGCCGTTCACGGAGATGCTGAGTGAGCCGCAGATTTGGAACGAGACGATTTTGCCGCACCTATGGAAATGCGGGCATTGGTACGGACAGTTGGCGATGACGCATCACGGCACAACGATCGAGTTTGAGAGTCAATGGTTCTTGCTCCGTGATCCGTTGACAAATCAGCCGTTAGGTTTTGCCACGATTAGCCGCAAGATTGATCCACCGAAATCTGACCCAGAACCAGAGACGCGCTTTCTAGCGGATGCGGCTCATGAATTGAAGTCGTCGCTTGCTGTGATGTCTACTTCGATCGATTTGCTCAATAGCGATCAACTGTCGATCGAGCGCAAACAAAAACATTCTCGCCGATTGAGATCGAAGATTCAGCAGATGACGGACATCTTAGATGACATTTTGATGCTGAGTCGGAGTGAACAAGCAGAATTAGTTCTAACTGCAATCGATCCGGTTCAAGTGTGTACCGAACTAATCGAGGAAGCACAGATGAACACCGATCGACATGAGATTCTGTTCTCGACTGAAGGTTCGCAATCGTCGATCGTGACGGATGCTGGACTACTTCAGCGTATTCTCGCGAATTTGCTTTCCAATAGCATTAAGTACTCTCCAAATGGCGGAAAAATTAGCTGCCGATTGTCGATCGAGGCTCACCAGTTGAAGCTAGAAGTTCAAGATTCGGGCATTGGAATTCCAGCCGCAGAACAGGCTCGATTGTTCCAATCGTTCTATCGTGCCTCAAATGCGACTGGGATCGCAGGAACGGGATTGGGACTCGCGATCGTGAAACAATCTGTCGATCGATTGAACGGACAGATCTCAGTCAAAAGTGCTGTCCAGGTTGGAACTTGTTTTACGGTGGTTATTCCGGTTTCTCCATTTGCCAACTGAGCAGAATCACCGGAATGAGTCCAACTAGCACGATCGCTAATGCTGATCCGGAGGCTTCTGCTAACCGTTCGTCTGAAGCCAGATTGTAGACGTGGACTGCCAACGTATCAAAGTTAAACGGTCGAATAATCAGGGTCGCTGATAGTTCTTTCATCACATCAACAAACACTAGAATTGCAGCCGCTAACACACCTTTCCAAAGCAGTGGAATGTGAATCCGGAACAATGTGTTTGTGGCTCCAAATCCTAAGCTACGAGAAGCATCATCCAGACTCGGCTTAATGTTCGTTAGGCTGGATTCAATGCTGTTAAACGACAAAGCTAGGAACCGAACTAAGTAGGCGAAAATTAACGCAAAGATTGTTCCACTCAATAGCAATCCGGTTGAAATGTTGAAAGTCGATCGCATCCATTGATCGATCGCATTATCAAACAATCCAAACGGAACTAGAATTCCAACTGCAATCACTGATCCCGGAACGGCGTAACCCATTGATGCAATGTACGTTGCCACTCGCATTGTTATCGATCGATTTAATCTCAGACCATACGCCAGAATAATTCCAATCACTACTGCGACAACGGCTGCAAGTCCCGACACGATTAAACTATTGCTGGCAAACGTCCAAAAGCGTTGATCAAACACTTCCTCCCAATTTTCCAAAGTCAGGTTCAATAAGAACGCTCCAGGTACAAAGAAGCCCAATAACAATGGAACCATGCAGAATAAGAAAGCCGCGATCGCTCCAAATCCCCGAAGCGAATACTTCTGAATCGATTGTGAACTACTCGACTGATAGTATTTTCCGCGTCCGCGTGAGAATTGCTCCAGCAAGATCAAAGCAAAGATAAAGATCAGCAAAAATGCTGCTAACTGAGTCGCTGCCAGTCTTTCACCCAGTCCGAACCAGGTGCGATAGATACCCGTCGTAAAGGTATTCACTTCAAAAAACTGCACCGTTGCATAATCATTCAATGTTTCCATCAATGCAAGAGACAATCCAGCTACGATCGCGGGACGCGCCAACGGTAATGCAACTTTCCTAAAACTCTGCCAAGGACTACAACCCAGACTCCGACTCGCTTCTAAAGTACAAACCGATTGAGACAAGAATGCCGATCGCGCTAATAAATACACATACGGATACAGCACCAGAACGAGCATCAATGCTGCACCCCAAAGCGATCGTACATTTGGAAACCAATAGTCCTGAATCGTTTTCCAACCAAACCACGATCGCAAACTCGTCTGCACAATCCCAAAGAAATCCAGCATATCCGTATAGACATACGCCAAGATATAAGCGGGTGCAGCTAACGGCAACAACAATGCCCAAGTCAAAATTCGACTGCCTGGAAAACGGCACATTGTCACGAGCCAAGCGGTTCCAGTTCCAATTGCAGTGACACCCAACCCAACCCAGAACATTAAGAGCAACGAATTAGTAACGTAATCTGATAGCACTGTTTCGGCTAAATGTTGCCAGATCGATCGAGCATCCGCCAACAATCCGCTCAACACTGCAATGATGGGCAGCGCGATCAACCCTGCGATCGCAATGACTACGATCGTCCAACCCTTTAGCCCTATTTTTCCTTGGGTAAGTTGCATATCCGCTCAATAAATCTTTCAAACTACTTTACTGGAGTTCCAAAATTGTTGATGATAAGTCTCAATAAATTAAACCGATTCTAAGATGCTCGACTCTATTCTCCTGCAACTCGACACCATTTCAAAGCGGTTTTCTGAAGTTCCCGTCGTGGATTCAGTATCGCTAAAACTTCGTCAGGGTGAGCTTCTGAGCCTATTAGGGGCTTCCGGTTGCGGAAAAACAACATTATTGCGACTGATTGCCGGATTTGAGCGACCACAATCGGGACGAATCGAGCTTGCAGGTCAGGAAGTGGCGAGTCCGGATCGGTGGCTTCCTCCGGAACAACGCGACATCGGTATGGTGTTTCAAGATTATGCGCTGTTTCCGCATTTGACGGTGGCGCAGAATGTCGGATTTGGCTTGAAAAAGTCGCGGCGGAAACAAGCAAGTTATCCGGCTCAACAAGCGAAAAAAATGGTTTCAGAAGCGATCGCTCAAGTCGGATTAGCGGGATTCGAGAAACGCTATCCACACGAACTTTCTGGGGGACAGCAGCAACGAGTCGCCCTCGCGCGAGCTTTAGCGCCTCAACCTGCGTTAATTTTGCTGGATGAACCGTTGAGCAACTTAGATGTGCAGGTGCGATCGCATCTTCGCCAAGAAATTCGATCAATTCTGAAATCTACCGGAGCTACGGCAATTTTCGTCACACACGATCAAGAGGAAGCTTTGTCTATTTCCGATCGTGTTGCAGTCATGAACCAAGGCAAGCTGGAACAATTAGCAACCCCTGAAACGCTCTATAACGAGCCTGCGACGAGATTTGTGGCTGAGTTTGTCACTCAAGGAAATTTTCTACCTGCAACCTACGACGGCAAAGGATGGAAAACCGCGATCGGAACTTTAGTTTTGAACCAGGACGATCCAATCTCCGATCGTGCAGATTTAATGATTCGACAGCAAGATCTTCGATTAGAACCCGATGAAAAAGGCTTGATCGTGGTGGTCGATCGAGCCTTTCTCGGACGGGAACATCGATATACCATTCAGACCAGTTCGGGCGATCGATTACAAGTCTTGAACACAATGAAGCCCGTCCTAAACATTGGAACACGAGTGAAAGTGAGAGTGAACTTAGCAACTGTGCGAGTGTTCTTTAGCGATTAATCGCTTTGTCGAAGTTCTTTTGCCATTTCTGCTCTTGTTGCGGGGTGAGAATTTTTGCGATCGTATCCTGATAATTGTTCAACGGTTGCGACAAGGTTTGGTTCAATCGTCCTGCCTGCAAATCGGCTTGAAGTTGTTGAATCAATTGCGGATTGTTCTGTAGCTGTTGAACAATCTGAGTCTGCATTTCTTGTCTTGCCTGCTGAATCCTGGTTGTTTGCTCTGGTGTGAGCTTAACCCCTTTGAATTCTTGTGAGATAGCTTTCGATTGTTGTGTGGCTTCTCCAGTCACCGCTTCACGCAGTGCATCAATCACAAGTTGCTTGAGATAGTTTTGTTGTTCATTCGCTTTTTGTTGGATGAAACCTTCGATCGCGCTTTTCGAGTCTTGAACTTTCGCATCTGCTCCATCGGTAAGCTGTTTGAGGAATTTTGCAGCGTTTGATTGTTCTAATTGCTCGGAGAGTTCTTGCGATCGACTTTCTTGAGCCACAGGTTTCGGAGTCGATTTTACAGTGGGTTGAGTCTTAGCAGGTGGAGTTTGAAGCGGAGTTTGAAGCAATGCAATTCCGCGTGGCGATTGACTCAGTGCGACTGCCACCCCAACCATTCCAGACACCATCAACGCCAACGAAATCAGCACCCTACCTTTGTTCGGATTCATCGCCTTATCCTGAAATCACTACAGTTAGGATTCACCACGATCGACTGATTTTCCAAGTTCGCAGCAAAAATGGTACGCTTGTTTTAATTCATCTGAACGCGATTAATATGCGACGCGATCCGATTTTTTATCAAATGTTTCAGCGATCCCCTTCCTTGCTATTCGATTTGCTTGGAGAGCGTCCCCTGAATGCGATCGATTATCGTTTTGATTCGGTCGGAGTCAAGGAACCCAAATTCGAGATTGATGGTGTGTTCCTGCCACCAGAATCAGAACCAGGTATCGTCTATTTCTGCGAAGTTCAGTTTCAGAAAGACCCAGAACTCTACGAACGATTGTTCGGAGAATCATTGTTGTATTTCTATCGCAACAGTTCCCGATTTTCAGATTGGCAAGCGGTGGTCATTTATCCATCGCGCAGCACAGAACAGGACAAAGTTTATCCGCACCGATCGCTACTGAGTGGCGAACAAGTCCATCGAATCTACCTGAATGAGCTAGGAGATATTCGCTCTTTGCCCGTCATGGTTGCCGCAGCAGTTCTGACGATTACAGATGAAGCAGAAACTCCCGATCGAGCAAGAGAGTTAATCCAACGAACCGAACGAGAAAATTTCTCACCAAAGGAGAGGTCAGATCTGATTGATGTCGTCACTTCTATAATTACGTATAAGTTCACTAACCTAAGTCAAAGGGAGATTCGGAGAATGTTAGGACTCGATTTCAATCAAGAGCCACGTGCGATTCGGGAAGCAAAGGAAGAAGGACGGGAAGCGGAAGCGATCGCACTTGTCACCCGACAGTTAAACCGCAAACTTGGACAGGGACTTTCTCAGGAAATGCGATCGCGTCTTTCCTCACTCCCACTCGCAATGCTCGAAGATCTCAGTGAAGCACTGCTCGATTTTACGACTTTATCTGATTTAGAACAGTGGTTAGCGGAACACAGATAGTGCTGTATCAAATTTCTCACACTACAACTTACACTTACAGCGATTCAGTCACCTTGCAGCCACACCTAATTCGATTGCGACCTCGATCGGATAGTTGGCAAACGCTTAAAATGTTTTCGCTGCAAGTGAGTCCAATTCCGATCGAACAATCTGAAATCACGGATTTAGATGGTAATACGTTGATCAAAGTCTGGTTCCCGCCAGAGCTAACGACATCGCTGAACATTCAGATACTCTCGCAAACGATCACGCATCAACCGAATCCATTTAACTATCTAGTGGAACCTTGGGCGATCGAGTTTCCGATCGACTATCCGACCTCGCTATTCAAACAACTCCAGCCTTATCTCGAATCGACGGATAGTATTGCTCTACAGCTTGGTTATGAGATTGCAGAACGATCGCAAAACAATGTGCTGCAATTCTTGAATGAACTAAACCAGCAAATCTATACAAGCTGTGAGTATGTGATACGAGAAACTGGAAATCCTTATCCGCCTGGGCTGACTTGGACACAGAAAAAAGGATCATGCCGGGATTTGACTGTGTTATTTATCGAAGTTTGTCGATCGATTGGGCTTGCAGCAAGATTTGTCAGTGGCTATCAAGAAGGCGATACAGAACATCTCGATCGACATCTTCATGCTTGGGCAGAGGTGTATTTACCAGGTGCAGGATGGCGGGGATATGATCCGACACATGGATTAGCCGTGAGCGATCGACATATTGCTTTAGCGGCGAGTGCGATTCCAGAGTATGCGGCTCCGGTTGTCGGTAAAGTTGTTCGATCGGGCGGAGTACAATCCACCATGAACTATCACTTACAGATTCAGCGCTTGTCTGATCTGCCATTTAAGTAATGCTCCCAATCAATGTTCGGCATCTCTGCAAAAGCTTCGTTTAAACACTTTCCCCATTGTTGGCGAATCCGAGTGAGATAAGGTGCATCAATGTTCAAACAGAGTTGATAATGCACTTTGAAACTATCGGCTTCATACATTACGAGATTGATCGGGGGTCCGACTGAGATATTAGAAATCATTGTGGAATCGATCGACAACAAGGCACATTTGGCAGCAGATTCAATTGGAGTTTCAAACGATAAAACTCGATCGAGAATCGGTTTACCATACTTCGCTTCGCCAATTTGCAAAAACGGCTTTTCTTTAGATGCCTGAATGAAGTTCCCTTGACTATAAATCATGTATAGTTCCGGTTCTGCGCCGCGAATCTGTCCACCGAGCAGAATGGTCGATTGATAGTCAATTCCATCTTTTTCAAGCCAAGGACGATTCTCATCTTGCACATGTCGCATCGTACTTCCTACATATCGAGCAATCTCATACAAACTGGGTAACGTGTGCAAGCTAATGTCTGATTTTGCATGAATCGCTTGTTGCATCATCGTCAGAACCGATTGAGTAATCGAGAGATTGCCGGATGTGCAGAGAAAGATTGCTCGATCGTTTTCAATGGAAAAATCAAACAGTTTCCGGTATGTCGAAATATAATCCACTCCCGCATTGGTTCGAGAATCGGCTGCCATGACTAATCCTGTTCTCGTCAAAATCCCAAGGCAATAAGTCATAAAAATATCCCCTGTTTAAGATCTAGCAGCACTGTACAGGGAATTTAAGAGGCAATCAATTTTGGTTTGGCAAATTTTGGTTTGTTCGTTTAACCCGCGATTCCGCCCGGAAATAAATCTCCGGGCTAATGGAAGAAAGGAGGCTGAAGCCCCCTAAGAGCGCAGTTCCAGCCCACTTCAGTGGGGTTCTCTCGATTAGCTCGGAGATTTATTTCCGGGCGGACTGAATCGCGGCGACAGACCCTCATCAACACAGAATTTTGAGCACACTCAATTTTTTCTACTTGCCCATTTTGCGCTTCATTTCATTCAATTCTTCCTGAGTTTCCCACTGCTGGAATTTCTGCTCTAACGGATCACTCGCTTTATCCGCACTGCTAAAACTACTCTGATTCCAGCCATCAACTGCCCAACGTTTTTCCGCTTGTGCTGCCTGAGCCGCTTTCACTTGTTTCAATTCAGCCTGCACTTCCTGGCGACGGATCTGGATCTTGCGCTGGAGTTCCTCGGTTTGTTGAATGCGTTCTTTGAGAAGCTGCATCTGTCCCCATTTCTGGTTGCCTTCACGCAGGAGAGATCCTTCATGAGCTTCCGCAGGTTCTGATAAATCGAGTCGTCCCGCCGATCGAGCTTTTTCAATCCGAACGTGCCAGCGCTGAATCTCTTGTGCCGTCGTTAAAATCTCTGATTCAACCGTTTTTTCTCGCAGCCGCAAATCTGCTAACAGTCGGCGCGTTTCCTGTTCTTGCTCGTACAACTTTTCTTCTAGTGCCTGAAGTTCAAGCTGCGGATTATTCTTGAGAAATTCATCAAGCCGCGTCTCCAAAAAGCGTCCCAAATCATCGAACAGTCCCATAAGCCACTCCAAGAAAGGATGAAGGATGACACCCGCCATCCTTTACCTCTTATTTTAGAGTTTTTGCCCGATCGAGATCGTCCGCACCTCGCCATTTCGCCGAACGCTGACGTAGTTGTTGGAAATGTCCACGACACTCCAACCGCTCGATCCGATGCTTTCTCCGATGTAGTACCGCTGTGTGACCCCGTTCATCTCAAACAGAATTGCAGATTGAGTTGGATCATTCGCGATCGCAATTCCTCTCAAAGTTCGCTGAGGTTCAGACGAAACCGCTTGAGCAGGTTGAATCGCGATCGGGGCACTCACAGGTTGCGATCGCGACGAAGCTGGATTAATCGACAAGCGTTCCAGCACAGAAGATAAGCGCGTCAGAACTTGGTTTAGTTCTTGCGGGTTCTTGCTGACTGCGGTAACAACAGGATTTGGAGCAGGAACAGACGGAACATTGATCACGACTGGCGTTCTCTCGGAAGAATTCGTCGATCGGGGATTGCCCGCGATCGGAATACTCGGAAGATTGCGATTGAAGGCAACCGTTGTCGATTTTGAATTGCTGGCTTTGCGATCGATGTTCTCCAGTGACCGCTTCATATATTGCGCGAACTGGGCAGTCGTATCAGCGGGAGCCACTTTGGGAGCGGTTGCAACGACGGTCGGTTCTTTCGCGGCAAGTGCGAAAAATCTTTGAACGGTTCCCCGCTGAATCAGCCACACGGAAGCGGCAGACAGCGCAGAAAGACCGAATACGATCGCCAGGAACTTTTGAAAACCGTAACTTTTTTGTTTGACTGGTTTCGATGCGATCGCTGCTTCAGGAGCAGGCGAACTCCACTGAGGTAACTGGGGTTGAGCCACAGGTTTAAACACGAGTGGTGCAGCCGTTTGAAGTGGCAAATCGATCGAGGGTTGGGGCTTAACTCGAATCGGCTCAGGTGGGGGAACGCTGCCCGATAAGAGGTCTTCCACATCCTCAAACAAGTCATCCATTAATCGATCGGCGTAGGTATCGACCTGGACAGGTGCTGGCATCAGCCCATAAGGTTTGGTTGATGGCTGTGCGGAAGTCGCCCGTGAGGGTTCGAGATAGTTAGTTGCGCCGTTGATGGTTTGAGGCATAGCTTTGAAAAGGCTTGTCGAGTACGAAGAACTACTGAGAATTCAGCAGTAAATTGAGATTGAAATGGGCAATCATGTCAGCCTTGCATCACGGTGATGAGCGATCGATTTGTTCTAGAAATTTCTGAACATCTCAATCGCTATACGTGTTTGGGATTATACTCGACAGATATTTTTACGGCGCAGTTCTACACAACGCTGTCCGGATTCCACGGAGATTGCGTGATCTTTCTTAGGTGACTGCACCTGCTTGGAAAACACGTCCGATCACTTCTTCGATCGGGGGATCAGTCACCGATAAATCTGAGACTTGTAACTCAGCGAGAATTTTTGCGATCGCTTGTGTCAAATCTTCCTGCTGCACTAAGAATCGCGCTGACTGCTTATCCACTTCCTGAACTTGTCCATAAGCCGCTAACTCTGAATCTGTATACGTTCGATTAAATTCAACTTTGATCTCACGACACGGAGAGAAACGATCCACCAGTCCATCAAGACTACCATCATAAATAAGCTGACCTTGGTGGATCATCAGAACCCGCTCACACAAGGCTGTAATATCTGCCATGTAGTGACTGGTTAAGAGAACAGTCGCTTTATATCGATCGTTGTATTCTTTCAAAAATTCGCGCACTGCCACTTGAGCATTCACATCGAGTCCTAATGTCGGTTCGTCTAAGAATAAAACCTGTGGCTGATGGAGCAATGCAGCTAATAACTCAGCTTTCATCCGTTCACCCAGTGAGAGTTTACGGACAGGCTGATTCAGTTTGCCTTCAAGCGAAAGCATTTCAGAAAGTTCACCGACGCGAGTTCGGAGAGTCCGATCGCTAATTCCATAAACGGCAGCATTAATCTTGAACGAGTCTGCGGCTGGAAGATCCCAAATTAATTGTTGTTTTTGCCCCATCACGAGCGTGATTTTTCTTAGAAAGGGCGATCGACGTTCAAATGGAATTTGTCCCGCAACCGTCACTTTTCCCGAAGACGGATGAATCAATCCGGTAAGCATTTTCAGCGTCGTTGTTTTCCCCGCTCCATTCGCGCCCAAAAATCCTACGACTTCACCCGGTTCAATTTGAAATGAGACATCTTGCACTGCTTTCACTTGCCGGTAATTCCGCTTGAAGAAGTGCGTCACAGTGCCCTTAAAGCCTGCTTCTTTGACAGCAACCGGATAGATTTTGGTGAGTCGATCGACAGTAATGGTAGACATGAGGATAGGAAAAACTTGATATTCCAAGTTTAGAGGAGCAATAGAAATGATCTTATGAATAAGCGCTCAAGCAGGCAAATTGAATCTATCTGCGGAGACTTCTTCAGCTTCCACCGAAAAGTAGTACGCTTAAGTAGGAAGTATTGGTACGACTAGAAGTAGTATGAGTGCTGAAAAGCTGTCAATTTCTTTATCGCGATCGCTGGTTCAGTTTGTTGAGCAGTACAAACTAACGCATGATTACAAATCGCGATCGCAAGTCATCGAAACTGCCCTTCAGCTATTGCAAGATCAAGAATTGGAAAAGGCTTACGCGGAAGCCTCAAAAGAAATTGATCCGGACTGGGACATCACGATCGCAGATGGGCTATCCGATGAGACGTGGTGAGATTTATTATGCCAACTTAAATCCGACGATTGGATCAGAAACAGCAAAGCGCCGCCCTGTTTTGATTGTAAGCAGCAACGCTAATAATCGAGCCGCTGATACTGTAACGGTTCTTCCAATTACATCGAATGTTCAGCGAGTGTATCCGTTTGAAGTCTTCCTAACACCCGAAGAGAGTAGATTACCAAAGCCCTCGAAGGTTCAGGCACAGCAGATTCGCACAATTTCAAAACAACGATTAGAGCCTGAATTGCTTGGCTATCTGAGCGACGAGAAAATGCAGGAAATTAATACTGCGCTTCAATTACATCTGAACTTGAGTTAGAGGGTGTTTGAAAAGTAATCGTTTATCGCATTCACCCGCCCGGAGATGAATCTCCGGGCTAATCAGGGAAGCCCACTCAACTGGGCTAAGAACTCCGGGTTGTGCTCCCAGTCCGCTTCAGCGGGGTTTCTTCCATTAGCCCGGAGATTCATTTCCGGGCGAACTCGCAACGCAGCAAAGCCGCTTTTTATACTTTTCAAACACCCTCTTAGCACTTGTCCGAAGTAATTCACCTCACTTAATAGAAACTTTAATATTTTGTTCCGTAAGATTTTCATTTTGGGAACCTTGAGCACAGCGAATTGTACTGAGAAAACCTCAATGAATGCTCAATCCTCTAACTTGATGCAGCAAGCGAAACAAGGAAATGCAGAAGCGATCGCTGCTCTGATGAATCGTCATCTTGAGCCGAAAGGCATCACCGCTGGAATTAGTCTGCAAAATGGACAATTACAAGTCACATTAGAAGGCTCTGAAGTTCCAAATCAATCTCAAATGTTCGCTTTTGTGAAACAGGGAATTTCAGGCTTAAAATCTCAATTTATTCACACCGTTCAACTAACAGGGAAAGTCAGAGGAGAAATCTCGCCTGCTTGGAGCGATGAATTTCGGCTTCCAACTCAGACTGCTAACTTTACCGCCAATTCGGGTGGATGTCCCCCGATCGAAGCAGTCCCCTCTGCAATCGCGCCCTCGTTTCAAACTTCAACTGCTTCGATTTCGGGAGAAATTAATACAACAAAACCCAAAAATTATCTTGTTCCCTCAATTCTGGTTACGTTATTTGCGTTCTTGCCCGTAGGAATTGCAGCTTTAATTTTCGCATCCCAAGTTGATAGCAAGCACAACCGTAAAGATTACATTGGCGCTCAAGTTGCCTCCAAAACAGCAAAGTCACTCTGTATCGTTGCAGGCGCGATCGCGGCTCCCATCTACGCTTTAGTGACGATTAGTATTGGTGCAGCAATCATTTTGCCATCGTTTCTATATGCTGGACAAGCAACCAAGGGAAAACAATCAGAAGCAAGAGTCTACGTTGGTACTCTAGCCCGGTCACAGCAGGCTTATTACATTGAGCAGGAGCGTTTCGCCCAGAGTCTAAGCGAACTTTCAAATCCTGTGCCTTCCGAAACCACGAACTATTCCTATAACATTTCTGTTGTTGACAGTAATGCTATTCATGTGACAGCAACGGCAAAAACTTCAGGTTTGAGAAGTTATTCTGCTGCGGTGTATGCGGTCAAGGATGAGATCAGTGGTGAGACGAACACGATTACTAAAACCTGTGAAGCTGATCGTCCCTCAAAGTCTGCACCTGCGATGCCACAATTAGTTGGTTCAACAATTATGTGCGCTCCAAATTCCTCAGATATGACCCTCACTCAATAAAGAAAGTTGCTTTGCACTGTAGATTTTGGGGTATAAGATCCGACAGTGTTTACGCAAATCGCTTTAGGCAGTGTCTTCGATGTCTAAGTTAGTTCCAGGCTGGGTCTATTTGTCCGTGGTCACGAATGTTGTTTTGGGTACAACGTTGGGATTGTGGTTTTTGGGCGATCGCTATTTCACCGAACATCTGATCAATCCGCCTGCAAAACCGTCGATGGCTGCCAAAGCGGTTGAGAAACCTGAAATTGTTGCTCAAGCAGCATCAATGTCATTGGGTCGATCGCTAACGTATCAAGATTGGGTGGATCTGTTGAGCAAAGAAGCGAAGGCGATGATCAAGAAAAAGCCCGATCGCTTAATTGTCCTAGCAGGCGATTCTTTGACCCTTTGGTTTCCGCAAGATTTGTTACCGACGAATTACACTTGGCTGAATCAAGGCATTTCTGGTGAGACGACTTCAGGACTGGCAAAACGGTTAAAGCTGTTTGATCAAGCGAAACCGAAAGCGATTTTCGCCATGGTTGGGATCAATGATTTGCTCAGAGGTCGATCGGATCAAGACGTGTTAGATGATCAGGAAGACATTATCAATCGGTTAAAGAAATCGCATCCGAAAGCCAAGATCGTGATTCAGGGGCTTCTTCCTCGTGCTAAGGAATCAATTACGGCGGCAAATGCGACTCAGGTTGAGGCACTATCAAACGATCGCATTTTCCAGTTCAATCGTCGTCTCGCTGCTTTGGCGGATCAAACAGGCGTAGAATTCCTCGATTTGCAGGGGCTTTTTTCTGACAGTGAAGGCTTTTTGCGCTCAGAACTCACGACCGACGGACTGCATTTGAGTACTCAAGGCTATCTCGTTTGGCGATCGGCAATTCAAACTTTCAATCAATTCGCGCTCCGTTAGTTTTATGATCGGGATTGTAGGCGCGAGGAATGGCGAAACATGGATACCAAGGCGTTTAAGCGATCGCTCAATAATTCTGAAAATTATCACCGTAAAGGATTTGGTCACGATGCAGAAGTGGCGGAATCGATGCAGTCTGAATATCAGAGCGATTTGATTCAAGAAATCCGCGATCGAGCTTATACGTTAAAACGCGGCGATGTGACGATTCGACTGGCGCAAGCCTTTGGATTTTGCTGGGGTGTAGAACGTGCGGTGGCAATGGCTTACCAAACTCGCCAACATTTTCCGACTGAGCGGATTTGGATTACGAATGAGATTATTCACAATCCTTCGGTGAATCAGCGATTGCGGGAGATGAATGTTCTATTTACTCCTGTGGTGAATGGGCAAAAAGATTTTTCAGAAGTGGCAAAAGGCGATGTGGTGATTCTGCCTGCGTTTGGCGCGAGTGTTCAAGAGATGCAACTGTTAAACGATCGAGGATGTACGATCGTAGACACGACTTGCCCCTGGGTTTCCAAAGTTTGGAACACAGTTGAAAAGCACAAAAAAGGCGATTACACCTCAATCATTCACGGTAAATATAATCACGAGGAAACGCTTGCAACCAGTTCTTTTGCTGGAAAGTATTTGATTGTTCTAAATCTCGCTGAAGCTCAATATGTTGCAGACTACATTTTGAATGGTGGCGATCGAGAAGAATTTCTCACTAAATTCCGCAACGCTCATTCGGTTGGATTTGATCCCGATCGTGATTTAGTTCAAATCGGAATTGCCAATCAAACCACAATGCTCAAAGGTGAAACCGAGCAGATCGGCAAATTGTTTGAACATACCATGCTGAAAAAATATCCACCAAACGAATTGAATCAACATTTTCTAAGCTTCAATACAATTTGTGATGCGACTCAAGAGCGTCAAGATGCAATGTTTGATTTGGTGAAAGAAAAGATTGATTTAATGATTGTAATTGGTGGTTACAATTCCTCGAATACAACTCATTTACAAGAGATTGCGATCGACTACAAAATTCCCTCTTATCACATCGATTGCGTAGAGCGCATCCAGTCAAGAACCGCGATCGAACATAAACCCTTGCATCAAGAATTAGCGATCGCTCAAAATTGGCTTCCCGATGGCGAAATCGTGGTCGGAATTACCTCTGGCGCATCCACTCCCGATAAAGTTGTTGCTGATATTATCGAGCGAATCTTTGAACTCAAAGCCGCTGTCCCCGCATGAAAGGATTGATCTGGGGATTGGTTTTAATCTTGAGTTTTTGGTGTGCAAATCCGGTTTGGGCGGGTGCATTGTCCGATCGAGTTTCCACCTTTCCCGATTGGCATAATAAACCGCCCGTCGATCGAGCCACTAGCGATCTAATCTATCCAAATTGGATCGCTGGAACTTGGCGCGTCAAAAGCACTCTCATCGATCTGGTGGCTCCCTTGGCTCCCGATCTGGTCACACCTGGATTCGAGAGCAATCGCAACTATGTGAACCAGCCAATCGAGTTCAATGTCCGATTTTCAGATCAATCAAATGGTGTCATTGCCGATCGCGCTTTTAACGGTTTAAATATTGCCCGCGCTTATTTAGGCGATCGTGCGGTTCTCTCGGTCAAAGTCGATCCAAATTCTCCAAACAAGCAAATTACTTTATTAAAAGACGATCGTATTCTTACTTCTACAATCACCGGAAGAGCAACAGAAACTCCTGCTCCAAATCAATTCATTACCAGCGAAATTTTCCAGCAAGTTTTTCGTGGAACGGCTCAACCTTATTTGAATCAAGTTGAAACAACAACCGCGTACAATTACTCATCAGATCAAACTACCGCAGATCAAATTACCGCAATCTATCTTTCGCCTCAAGATCCTAACTATTTCAAAGCAGGAAATACGCCCGTTGCCTTATATCGATATCGCCTAGAATTCTCACCATTGAATGAGTAATTTGACTCAGTTTCTGCTTATTTTTGTCGTAAATATTACAGTTAATTGCTGTTATCAGCCAAAGTAAACTTTGATTTCTTAAGCTAGAAAGACAAGAGCGACTTTGCTATTCTCACGATAGAGCAGTGGATGGGCTGTCAACCCGTACAGCACTTAAATTTCTGACCCTTTGCACCAAAAATCCGTTGCGCGATCGTGAGTGCCGTTGAGCCAAATGCGGCTCCCTCACTGATTTTAGAAATATCGAAGTTGTTGGTTTCTAATCATCAACTTTTTTTCAGCCTCATTTTTTGAACCCACTCGATTTTTAGACTAAGTATGAATCACTATTGCGAACAATGGATTGCGGATTGGTGTCAGACCAACGGTTGGACAGATTGGTTTAAAGATCGATCGAGCTATTGGGCATTCCCTCCAAATTCTGTAATGCCTGTGCCGATTCCGTCTTCAGTTTTAGTCTCAATCAAAGCAGAAAAAGGATTGAGCAATCAGGAACGCCTTTGGAGTTTAGGCGCGATCGCTGGAACTGTTCTTGCTGCTGGTTGGGGCTATGCCGCTGCATCTCCGATGCCCCTGATGTTTGCATTTGTCGGTTGTGCGATCGTCTTTGCTCAGTTGGATTCTGAAGAGATTTAAGACTGATTTAATTTGATGCTTTGAGGTGGAGGTTTATTGCTTCCACCTTTTTGCGTATTAAGATCATTAGAGGATTCGTTTGGTGAAGAACGATTATGCAAGAGATTGTAAGAACAGATGAAAATCACGATGAAGAGGGAATAGCGCGATCGCAGGCGGAAGCACTACAAGCGCAAGTCAATTCTCATTTGAATCAACTGTCTCTTAATGGCTTGCAAACCGTTCTGGACTTTGCTGCGTTTCTGCTCGACAAAGAAAGTGAAGCAGCGACTCAAGAACTATTAGAAATCCCAGGATTTGCTGAAAGATTTGCTCAGGCTCAAGAAGAAATCTCCAAAGGTCAAACGAAGACCTTCGATCAACTTAAGAGAAAAACTGCTTAGGGTGAGCTTTCAGATTGAACCGAGGAAACGACATTGTACGAGCTAGAATTTAGCGATTCAGCAGCGACATTTTTTGAGAATGCAACTGCCAAACTACAAAGACGATTAGAGCGATGCTTTGAGCAAATTCAGGAAAATCCTCGATCGCATCTCAACATAAAACCGCTCAAAGGTGAATACGCTGGATATTACCGTTATCGACTCGGTGACTATCGCATTGTGTATTCGATTAACGATGAAACAATTCGAGTTTTCATTGTGATGATCGATCACCGTAGCAAAGTTTATGAGTCGTGAGCGATCGTTATTCTCAAAGTAATTAACACGATGGCGAGTTGTATGCTTGCCGCCATCTTTTCATAACATCAGGGTTCTCTCTTTCAAATTCCTCTATTGCTTTTCCTACCTCTTCTGAAGATTTCGCTCCATATTTTCCAAGAACTGCCATCATCCACGTAACTTGATCAGCAATGTTATGAAATTCTGGATCATGTCTCATTGGCAGTCTAAAAAGCCATAACTTCTTACGTAGGATCGCCCAATCAGGATCGAGAAGCTTTGGTAAGATTTCTTGGTATTCTTGCTCAGAAATCTTGAAAGGTTCCCAGGCAAAATCAGGACTATGACTACCAACGGCTCCACCCTTAAGGAGAATCGCGTTGAGAATGTGCAACGGTGGAATCACATTACAGATGGTTAAATGCGGCAAGTCATAAAGAAAAGTGCTGAGAGGCTCTTCTCGATAACCGTTGCGCTCAGACGGAGCATGTCCCGTTCTAAAGTATCCGATGATTCTTTCCATTCTTTGTTCTCCAAACAAAAACTCGATCGAGCTTTCACCCAATCGAGTCTCTACTTTCTAATTGCTTTCAATTAATCATCCAAAACTTGTGCTGCCACTTCCACCGCTTCAACATCGATCGTGCCTGAAGGAGTCATCCGCTTAAACTTGCCTTTCTCAGTTTCCAGGGGTTCCCCACAATTCGAGCATTGCACCTGTGCGTGATTAAATCCGGTCAATTCTGCACCGCACACTGGACAAGCCGCCTGCACAATATTCTTTCTTACCCACCATTGGAAGACAAATATTCCAACGATCGGCAAAATGATCAGCAGCGCTAATACGAAGAAGAATGACTTCACCAACCAGCCTAGACCGACTGCGCTCAATAGAAGAGCAAATCCAACGATCGTTAACAGTCGTCCAAATCCATTTAGACCGAGTTGTAAGTTATAAAGTTGATTCTGATTCACAGCGGTTTCCTCTGTTGGCGCGTATCTTTATTGGAGCAGATTTTGCTTAAACCCCAGGACGGCTTTCTCGACTCACAATAGATCTGGTATCCGTATAGAATGCCCCTGTGCAGCTTAATTCTTAAGCATAATTGATTCATCCAAAGGCTGTTTTAAAATGCTGGAAAGTTTAACCAATCCAAACCTTCAGACGATTTTGGTGGCGGGTGCAAGTCGCGGTGTCGGTCGCGAAATTGCTCGATTATTACAACCGCACTTTACGGTAATCGCGTTGTTGCGATCGACTGCTGCGGTGCCTGAACTCGAAGCGCTAGGAGTCCAAATTGTCATGGGCGATGCAATGGAACCTGACCAACTTGAAGCGGCGTTTCAAGGTCAAATCGATGCGGTGATTAGTACGATCGGTGGATTACCCGCTGAAGGAAGACGCGCCGATTTTGAGGGGAATCGTAATCTGATCGATGCTGCGAAAAAAGCTGGCGTGAAAAAGTTTGTCTTGGTGACTTCGATCGGTGCAGGTGAAAGCGTCGTTGCTTTACCGCCTCGTGCCTTGGAAGCATTAGGAGCGGTGCTGAAAGAGAAGGAAAAAGCAGAACAGCATTTGATCGAAAGTGGTCTAACTTATACGATCGTGCGTCCTGGTGGGTTGAAAACCGAACCTGCAACCGGAACAGGAATTCTCACAGAAGATCCGAAAATTGCTGGCTCAATTAGTCGAGCAGATGTGGCTGAACTTGTATGTCGATGCTTAGTCAGCGATCGAGCAAATCAAAAAATTCTTTCCGCACTCGATCGCACTCAACTATTCACGCCAACCGAGATCGCGGAATTTAACCCTTAAATCGCTGAATCTTACCCAGGATCATTCCGCCATCGAGGACTAATCGGGCAACCGTAAAGAGAAGAATGCTTTCGATCGCATAACTGACGATCGGAACCCAATCACTCTGAGCGGCGATGCTCATTTCCACCTGAGCCAATCCCCGCACTAATCCGAATGCCATGACTGCACCGGATTTAAGGTGTGAATTTTGATCTTCACGAATGATGTATCGGTAAGTCACACCAAATAGAAATCCTGCGAAAATTGCGATCGCGCCACTAATCCAATAATTCGTTACTGGACTAGCATATCGACTTGCCAAAAAATCATTAAATAGTGCTGCTAACGGAAAAACTAGCATCACAGAAGCAGCCGAAAGCACACCTGCCTTCAGTGACTCGACTCGTTCTTCCCAACTTAATCTGAGGTGCTGCATAACTTTATCCAGTCCAAGCCCCTAACCCGTTTTGCCTTATTATTAGATTTATCATCACTTTGCAACGATCGTTTTTATCATGGATATTTTGTCACTCGGTTGGGTCGCGCTTTTGTCTGTTTTTACCTTCTCGATCGCGATGGTCGTTTGGGGTCGGAACGGCTTCTAATGCTAGGTTTCGCGCCCGTGGCTTAACTTCTACGGGCATCTAAAAATTCAAGCTTTGAGATCACCGTGGAATTTACAGTTTTTAACACTCTGGTTCTGATCGCGTTTGGTCTCCTCCTCACCCTTACCGGAGGAGTCATTTATCTGACGCTGGCAGATTGGCGCGATCGTCGTCGTCGCGAACAGGAAAAATTAGCCAACAAACCCACCAAACCGCTCTCTACTAAATCCGCTAAGCGCCGCTAAGTTAAAAGGCTCCAGGACATCAAATCCCGGAGCCTTTTTAAGATAAATTCACGACTTGTCTATCGTGAACAAAGACTGCTTGCAACACGTTCAGAATCACATAAGTTCCGATCGTGGACTTTGAATGACTGAAATTTCCTGTAGCAATCCAAAAAAAGAACATCCCTAAACCAATAGGGATGTTCTCTGTAAGAATCAAATTTGGGTACCAGAAGTATTCGATCGATTACTGATACTTCGCTGCCTCAGAAGCGCTGCTCGGATAGTTGCTGGATGCTCCAAATGAGCTTTCTTTCGCAAATCCTGCATAAGCTTCCATGCCATGTTCGCCAATATCCAAGCCTTCGATTTCTTCCTCAGCCGTCACACGGATACCCAATGTAGACTTCAGAATAATCCAGAAGACGCTGGAGACGAGTACTGTGAAACCCCCTACAGCGAGCGTTCCGACAAGTTGAATCCAAAGCTGATTGAATCCACCGCCGTAGAACAAACCTGCCAGCGGACCTGCGCTGTAGAGTGCGCCCGGTTGGTCGCTCGGACCGACTGCAAACAGACCCAGTGCTAAGGTTCCCCAGACACCATTCACCAAGTGAACTGAGACAGCACCAACCGGATCATCAATGTTCAGCTTGTCGAAGAAGCCCACTGCAAAGACGACCAAGATACCGCCGATCGCGCCGATGATTGCCGCAGACGGAACGCTAACGAACGCACAAGAAGCCGTAACTGCAACCAAACCAGCCAGCAAACCATTGATAATCATCGACAGGTCAGGCTTACCGAGAACTGCCCAAGCCGTAATCGTCGCTGCGATCGCACCAAATGCACCTGCCGTATTCGTGGTCAACGCAATGTGAGCAATCAGAGAACCATTGCCGATTCCCATCGTCGAACCAGGATTGAATCCGAACCAGCCCAGCCACAGGATCAAACAACCCAAGGTTGCAATACTCATGTTGTGGGGTGGAATCGCGTTTGCAGACTTATCAGAGTTGTACTTGCCAATTCTCGGACCGAGGAAAGCTGCACCCATCAGGGCTGCCCAACCGCCGACTGCGTGAACCACGGTCGAACCTGCAAAGTCGAAGAATCCGAACGTATACAACCAGCCGCCACCCCAGATCCAGTGACCTGTGATCGGATAAGCAACTCCAACGAGGAGCAAGCTGAAAATCAAGAAGTCAATAAACTTGATTCGTTCAGCAACCGCACCCGAAACGATCGTTGCTGCGGTTCCGGCAAAGACAAGCTGAAAGAAGAATTTTGCAGCCAGAGGAACACCTGCCCAGTTCAGTGCCGCAAAGATTCCTTGGTAAGCATCAGCCAGAGCGGGGCTGTTGTCGGCTCCAGTCAGGAAGAATCCACCGCTGGCTCCGATCCAGCCGTTTCCATTACTGAACATCAGCCCAAAGCCGATCGCCCAGTAAGCGATCGTCGCGATCGCGAATACAACTAGGTTTTTCGCGAGAATGTTGACCGCGTTTTTCTGGCGGCACATTCCGGTTTCAAGCATTCCAAAGCCTGCGTTCATGAAGAACACGAGGAAGCCTGCCACCATCACCCACATCGTGTCCAGACCGACTCTGAGATCTGATGCCGTTGTTGCGACGCTTTCGACCGTAGGTGGGGTTTGGGCAACAGCCGCGTAGCTCCAAAGCCCGACGATCGCGACTGTAAGTGGAATTGACATTTGCCAACTTGGAGCAAGCTGACCCACTGTACGGATCAGTGCTTCCCAAGATTTCAGAAGAGCAGGTTTTTTCCTGCGGACTTGCGTTTTATGCTTCAACGATGCTTTCAACACCATGACAGAAGTTTCCTAGATTATTGTGAGACAGATTGAAAACTGCTAACGAACTGTGAGCGTTACACGATCCGTTAAGCAGAAGAACTTTTCTGAAGCTGGGTACGTCATTCCTGAATCCCAAAACCCCTCAAATTCAATGCTCATGCTTTTGGCACAATTGCAGGGTAGTTCCAGCCAATACATTGGAGCCGCAGAAATTTCAACAGCCGAAATGTGAAATGAGCTACCTGCCGAAAGGAATAGAACATTGAGTTGTTGTTAAATTTCGTTGATTAACTAGGTCTATTCTGTATACCAAATTACAAATTTGCGGTTTGTGCAGACAAAACGATCGAGAATCTAAATCAGCATCCTCTGGTATCCAGTATACATCGATATCCGTCTATGAATTTATGAAAACCATAGATAGAAGTCAATTTGCTGTGAGGCGGGATTCGCTATATAGTACTTCTGTATTAAAACTTCGTCTCCTTGAGTTTCTCGCCTTGCTCCTCATGCCGGAGTTAAGGCGATTTTTTTGTTTGCGCTCCGTCACCTGCGCTAAAGTGAAATCATGAGCGAGAAGAAGACCGAAGGCATCAAAATTGTTAGCGATAACCGTCAGGCTCGGTTTCAGTACGAGATTCTGGAGACCTACGAGACGGGGATTGAGCTAGTGGGAACCGAAGTGAAGTCGATCCGTGAAGGTCGAGTGAACTTAAGAGACGGGTTCGCACTGGTTCGCAATCACGAGGTTTTTCTACACAACGTCCATATCTCACCGCACAAGACCGCGAGCCTTGTGTTTAACCATGAGCCAACCCGCACCCGTAAACTATTGCTAAAAAAAGATGAAATCCGGAAACTGGTTGGAAAAGTTGAGCAGCAAGGATTGACGCTGGTTCCGCTGAAGATGTACATGAAACGGGGCTGGGTCAAAGTTGATCTGGCACTGGTTCGCGGTAAGAAACTGTACGACAAGCGCGAAGATTCCAAACGGCGCGATGATCAGCGAGATATGCAACGGGCGATGAAGAATCGATAGATGCGATCGCTACTTTCCTGAACGCAGAAAAATCGGATCGGGAATAATATCGGTACTACCGTTCTGTGCCCTTATGCTACCGTCCCCTGAATCCAAATCTTTGATCGATGAATCCGTCTCGACCTGGTTAGAGCGAGGCGACGAACTGTTTCAACTCCAGCGCTACCGAGAAGCGATCGCGGCTTACGATAAAGCGATCGACTTTCAGTCAACCTATACCGCTTGGTTTAAGCGCGGGATCGCGTGTGAGAATTTGCAGCGGTTTGAAGATGCGATCGAGTGTTATGACAAAGTCATTGAACTTCAGCCCGGTGATTATTTGGCGTGGTTTAAGCGCGGAGCGGTTTTGGAGAGCTTGAATCAGCCGAAAGAAGCGTTGATTTGCTATCAGCGAGTGATTGAACTCCAGCCGGAAAATTATTGGGCGTGGCATGACACTGGGAAAGTATTAGAGACGTTAAAACGTTACGAGGAAGCGGTTGAGGCATTCGATCGAGCCGTTCAATTAAAGCCGAGTTTTCAATTAGCCGTAGAAAGTCGGCGGCGAATTTTGTCGCAGATTCAGCAAGTCGATTCACTTTACAATCTGCCAGTAGACGACTTGGAAGACTGTGCGGAACTTTCAGAAGATGCAGACGAAGCATCAGCTTGGTTAATGCGCGGAATGGCATTTGAAGGTCAAGCGAACTTTGAGGCAGCCCTGGACGCTTACGATCGCGCGGTTGATTTGCAGCCGAACGATCATTTGGCTTGGTTCAAACGGGCGACAGTGCTTCAGAGTTTAGAGCGGTTTGAAGATGCGATCGCGGCTTACGACAAAGCGATCGAGCTTCAGCCAGACAATTATTGGGGTTGGCACGATCGCGCTAAAGCACTCGAAGCGACCGAACAACACGAAGAGGCGTTACTGTCGTACATTCGTGCGATTCAGCTTCGGGCGGACTGGAAAGCGGCGATCGAGGGACGGCAGCGAGTCCTTGCTCGATTAAATTCTGGAGCGCAATCACAGAAACAATCGACTCCCGCAGATAATTACGGGGCTTGGTTTCAGAAAGGTCAAGTGCTGGAGAAACTACAACATCATGCCGGAACTGCGATCGCTGCAAATCAATCGGTCAAATTGAATCCGTCTGATCCTGAAGTGCTGCGCTGGCGTGGGAATGTGTTGTATACGTTGGCGCGATACGAAGAAGCGATCGCGTTCTACGATAAAGCGCTGCAACTCCAGCCAGAGAACGCAAATTTATGGTGCTGTTCTGCAAGTTCGTTGATTAAACTCAGACGATTTCGAGAAGCGATCGCCTGTTTTGATAAAGCGTTGCAACTTCAGCCAAATCATCACGGGGCTTGGTATTGGCGCGGTCGCGTCATGGCAGAACTGAAACGCGATCGAGATGCAATTTATTCTTACGATCAAGCATTGAAATACAATCCGAATTTTCAACCTGCCATTCGCGATCGCGCCAAGCTTCAGAAAGAATCTGTTGAGTAATTCGTAAAAATGTTCCGATTTACGATCGTCTCATTCAGGATGATTTCAGTCCCTCATAGCGGCAAATTTGAGTGGCATTGATGCGGTGTAGAAAATCGCACCGATTGATCCTGAGTACAAAACAACTCGATCGCTATTTAGAGCGATAGAATCGTTAAGGACTATTTCTTCGCCCTCCGAATGCCAAAGCGTGTTAGCAAATCCAAAAGCTCCGATGTTCCAGTCTTAAGCCCCGATTTAGGAGCCGAAATCGAATCGAACGGATCGAAACATTCGGCGAGAAAGATTGTTTCGCTCAATTCCATTCGGATTCGCGGCGCACGTCAGCATAATTTGAAAAATGTGGATCTCGAACTCCCGCGCGATCGCTTAATCGTGTTTACCGGAGTCTCAGGATCAGGAAAGTCTTCTCTTGCATTCGATACGATTTTTGCAGAGGGACAGCGGCGATATGTTGAATCGCTCAGTGCTTATGCGCGTCAATTCTTGGGGCAGGTTGATAAACCGGATGTCGATGCGATCGAAGGCTTGAGTCCAGCCATTTCGATCGATCAAAAATCGACTTCGCACAATCCTCGATCGACGGTTGGAACGGTCACGGAAATCTACGACTATATGCGGTTGCTTTATGGTCGCGCCGGGAATCCACATTGTCCGATTTGCGATCGATCAATTGCGCCTCAAACGATTGATCAAATGGTCGATCGCGTTATGGAATTACCCGATCGAACTCGTTTTCAAATTCTCGCGCCTGTGGTTCGAGGCAAGAAAGGAACGCATCGTAAATTAATTTCAGGACTAGCAGCAGAAGGATTTGTGCGAGTTCGGATTGATGGAGAAGTTCGTGAGTTAAGTGACTCGATCGAGCTTGATAAAAATCAATTGCATACGATTGAAGTAGTCGTCGATCGCTTAGTCAAAAAAGACGATATGCAAGAACGATTGAGCGATTCTTTGACGACTTGTTTAAAGCGATCGGGCGGAATTGCAGTGATTGATCTAATGCAAGAAAGTGCAGAAGATCAACCTTCAGAACTTGTTTTTTCTGAGAACTTTGCTTGTCCTGAACATGGCGCAGTGATGGAAGAACTTTCTCCCCGATTGTTCTCATTCAACTCGCCGTATGGAGCTTGTCCAAACTGTCATGGAATCGGCAGTCATCGCACGTTTTCACCTGAACTGATTATCCCGAATCCGAATCTTCCGGTATATGCGTCGATCGCGCCTTGGTCAGACAAAGATAATACTTATTACTTGTCTTTAATTTGCAGTGTTGCTGAAGCTTTTGGTTTCGATATTCAAACACCTTGGAATCAACTCACTCCAGAACAACAACATGTCATGTTGTACGGTTCCAAAGATCCGATTTGGATTGAAGTTGATTCGCGATATCGAGAAAACAAAGGGTATCACCGTCGATATGAAGGGGCGATTCCACTGCTCGATCGACAATATCAAGAAGCCAGTTCCGACCTGTACAAACAGAAATTAGAACAATATTTGATCGATCAAGCCTGTGATGTTTGTGGCGGAAAACGATTGAAACCAGAATCGCTCGCAGTGCGGTTAGGACAATATCGAATTCATGAATTTACAGGGGTTTCGATTCGAGAATGTTTGGATCGAGTTGAGAATCTGAAATTAAGCGATCGACAAGCCCAAATCGGAGATTTAGTCTTACGAGAAATCAAAGCGAGATTGCAGTTTCTTCTTGATGTGGGATTAGATTATTTGACGCTCGATCGAACGGCGATGACGCTCTCTGGCGGTGAAGCTCAGCGAATTCGCTTAGCCACTCAAATCGGTGCAGGACTGACAGGCGTTCTCTATGTTCTAGATGAACCGAGTATTGGATTGCATCAACGTGATAACACTCGATTGCTCAATACTTTGACTAAACTGCGCGATTTGGGAAATACCTTAATCGTGGTTGAACACGATGAAGAAACGATTCGTGCGGCGGATCATTTAGTCGATATTGGACCCGGTGCGGGTGTTCATGGTGGGCGAATTGTAGCTCAAGGCGATTTAGACACGCTCTTGAACGCAGAAGAATCGCTGACTGGAGCTTATCTTTCGGGTCGTCGATCAATTCAAACTCCCCCAGAACGCCGAGAAGGAAATGGTCGATCGCTGATTATCCGAGATGCCAGACGCAACAATCTTAGAAACATTGATGTCGAATTTCCGCTCGGTAAATTGGTTTGTGTGACGGGCGTTTCCGGTTCTGGCAAATCAACGCTAATCAATGAACTGCTTTATCCAGCAATTCAGCATCACTTTGGGCAGAAGGTTCCACAACCGAAAGAGATGAAACCTGTAAAGGGACTAGATGCGCTCGATAAAGCGATCGTCATCGACCAATCCCCGATCGGTCGAACTCCTCGATCGAATCCTGCGACCTATACAGGTGTTTTTGATTGTATTCGTGAAGTTTTCTGCGAAACGATCGAAGCCAAAGCCAGAGGTTACAAGCCCGGTCAATTCTCGTTCAACGTCAAAGGCGGACGCTGCGAAGCCTGTAGTGGTCAAGGCGTGAATGTAATCGAGATGAATTTCCTTCCCGATGTCTATGTGCAATGCGAGGTATGCAAAGGGGCACGGTACAATCGCGAAACTTTGCAGGTGAAATTCAAAGGGAAATCGATCGCAGACGTTCTAGCCATGACCGTCGAGGAAGGCGCGGAATTCTTCAAGAACATTCCTCAAGCTGCAAATCGTCTCCAAACTTTGGTCGATGTCGGTCTTGGTTACATGCGGCTCGGTCAAACGGCTCCCACTCTTTCCGGTGGAGAAGCACAACGGGTCAAACTTGCCACCGAACTCTCTCGACGTGCGACGGGCAAAACACTCTATCTAATTGATGAACCCACGACCGGATTATCGTTCTACGATGTTCACAAACTCCTCGATGTGATCCAACGGTTAGTCGATAAAGGCAATTCGGTCTTGGTGATCGAACACAATTTAGATGTGATTCGATGTTCAGATTGGATTATTGATCTCGGTCCTGAAGGCGGCGATCGAGGCGGCGAAATTGTCGCAGTTGGAACACCCGAAGAAGTTGCAAAAAATCCTCGGTCTTATACGGGTCAATATCTTCAGCAAGTTCTACAACAATATCCAGCAGGATCATGATCGAAACTTGGACGCACGATCGCATTTTCACAAACGGAATCAATCTGCATTACGTTACTCAAGGCGAAGGTGATTTAATTCTTTTTCTACACGGCTTCCCTGAGTTCTGGTATTCCTGGCGTAAACAAATCCCAGAATTCGCCAAAAATCACAAAGCGGTTGCGATCGATCTTCGCGGCTACAACGATAGCGATAAACCCACTGGCAATGATGCCTATCGAATGTCTGAATTTATTGCTGACGTGAAAGGTGTGATCGAAGGATTAGGCTATCAGCGATGTACGCTCGTGGGACACGATTGGGGAGGTGCGATCGCATGGAATTTTGCCTATACTTATCCCGATATGCTCGATAAGCTAGTGATCTTAAATTTGCCTCATCCAGCAAAGTTCGCTCAAGGATTAACGACACCCCAACAATTGCTGAAAAGCTTCTATATCTTTCTGTTCCAGATTCCTATCCTGCCCGAAATTCTAATTCCCCTAAACGACTACAAAGCACTAGAATCTGCATTTTTGGGAATGGCAGTGAACAAGGATGCCTTTACGAAAGAGGACATTGAAAAGTATAAAGATGCGATCGCAAAACGAGGCGCTTTAACTTCCTCGATTAACTATTATCGCAATGCGTTTCAGTCTGGAATTGTTGGAAAAAATTGGGGCGTTTTAGATGTACCCACTCTAATGATTTGGGGAGAACAAGACACCGCATTAGGTAAAGAATTAACCTATGGGACTGAAGAATACGTCAAGGATTTTCGCATTCGATATATTCCAAACTGTAGCCACTGGGTGCAACAAGAACAGCCCGAATTAGTGAATCAATATATTCGAGAGTTTATCTAAATATTCAAGAGTTTATCTAACAAAAAACCGGATCTAATCTAGATCCGGTTTTTTATTTTATTAATTGACTAAGACTTGTTCACTTTCTTCAACGGGACTTTCCATAATCTCAAACACTTTATCCATCCCAGTTAGTTCTAGAAGCATTCTAATGCGCTCATTGACAGATTGTAAGAGCATTGGCTTTCCTGCTTCACGCGATCGCTTAAATGCAATCACCAATGCCATCAAACCAGGACTACTCATAAACTCAACCTTCGCGAAATCCACGAGAATCGCATCCGAATCTGAATGAACTGCTTCGTTTGCTTGCTCATGGAATTGAGCGATCGCCATGTCATCTAACGTCTCTGGGAACTGAATCGTCCGAGTTAATAATTCCATACCCCACAACCTGACTACTAAACGATGATAGATAGGGAAACCCCAGCTTCAATAGATGCTAGGCAAAAGAGAAATCGCTACAAAGATATTAATTAAGCTTATACAAATGTAGCGGTCGGTGATTGCCTTTACCTCTATCTCAGGATGTAGCTGGAAGTTCGCCAATTCAATACCTGAACTGCGAGTGTAGTCTCTACTTTACAATCATTTAGAAAAAGCGATCGTAGTGTTGAATACGATCTACGTCGGTTCATTCTATTCTCGATAAAACATTTCAAAAATAGCATTGAATTTAACAGTTTCGAGGTAGCTTACATCACTAACCTACAATTAATTAAAAAATTGATTTCATATCTATCGATGGAAAGAGAAATAGCTTGCTTCTACAGGTAGACAGCAAATAAAAGAATGAACAGTAATATAACGATTATGAAGCGTTTGGAATTAATAGATATGCAAACTCCTCCTAGCACCACCGATTTACCGATTTCTACTGCGTACAATGGCAAAGATCGTAACGCATTCTTGTTTGGCTGGACTCCCCAAGCTGAACTTTGGAATGGACGTTTCGCAATGATTGGTTTTCTCGCATACCTCCTTTGGGATTTGGCAGGTTACAGCGTTGTGCGTGATTTGTTGCACTTGGTTGGCTAATTAGAATCTAATAATTAATCCGGGTGTGAGAGCTAAGTCTTTCACACCCGTTTTTGCGACTTAAAAAGCTGCACCTCAGAAATGCAGCTTGATTAGAACTTATTCAACTTGTCCGATCGCTTTATTCACATCGGTTGGCTTTGCAAATTCTTCCTCTGGTAGGTCTTGAAGCAGTGATTTCAACGTTTCATCTGCCCCATTCTTTTCTGCGTGTTTGATCAAATCTTCTTTGTTAACCGGGTAGTCAATACCCTTCAAACATTTTTGAACATCGATCGGATTTACCTTTGCCATAACGCTTCTCCAAAGCGAGATTACGTCAAAAGCATAAATTCAACTCAGTGTTAAAACCTCGATCCACAGTGCCGTTTTAGTCTCTATCTTCTTGCAGACGGCAAAACAAAAACCCTGCCAATTTGACAGGGTTGAAATGAGGCTTACCAAACTGAAGCAAACATTGATAGTTCGCTTAGCGAATTTGAAGCACAAATCGATTAATTGTTCCCAAAACTCACTCGAAATAAGTGAGGTTTTTAGCCAATTTTAGAACGTGAAAGTTGTTCTAATCGTACCAATTACCGCATCATCGTTCGCTTCGTTCTGACCCGGATTCACAACCCAGATCACGCCCGGAGTAACCGAGATATTGTCGGTCAATTGATATTTGTAGAATCCTTCAAAGTGGAACGGAACATCATTCCGCAAGCCAGCACCAGGATTACCCATGTACGGTTCAGCACCTGCGAAGAATCCGAGCAAGTTACCTTTCCTACCGAAGTCAGGGAACGCCAAGCCAACACCATAAGTCCAGATGTCCTTCGAGCCTTCGCCATCATCCACGAAGTTGGCGCTGATGTACGAACCGTATGCGTTCAAGACAATGTTCGGGCTGAGTTTGAACGCAACCGAAGCACCGTAAGCGCTGACTTGGGAAGCACCTGATCCACCGATGTTACGGTTTGCCAGGAAGGTTCCAGAAGAAGCTAACGCCGAACCACCGTCAAAGATTGCGCCACGACGGTAAGCGTTGACGTAGGTTAAACCGATTTGCAGCGCATCGCTGGCATTGAAGGTCAACTGAGCCAAGGCACTGTAGCTGCCGTTGAACAAGCCGCCGCCAGCACCAGGGTTGTTTGCTCCAAAGGTGAGTTGGCTTCCGTCTGAGTTGTCAGCCAGATAACCTGCACTGAGTTGGAAAGCGCTGTTCAGACCGAAAGTCGCACCAATTCCAGTACCACCACCGATCAAGTAGATCGGGTTACGTTGAGCGAAGACAGAGAGCGGACCTGTACCACCGTCAGCCGCATCTAAAGCAGGACTGATCGTCGGCGCGTAGTCATAGTGCAAACCGCTGACTGCTGGGATGTAGAATCTCAAGTTTTCGCCAACCGGGAAGTAGTAAGCAACCCAGTCGATAAAGGCGCGGTTTCCACCTGTGTTACCAAAGTTGAAGGTTTGAATTCCTTCAGCACCGCTGCCCGGAGGAAGTGTGAAGAGGTCAGCATTGCCCGCAGCAATCCGGGTGACTAACAAGTCTCTTCCGGTGAAGCTGGTGTTCAACGCTAAACGAATGCGGTTCTGGAAGACAGTGTTGTTTCCGCCAGTTCCACGGACACCAAACTCATCGGTAACTGCGAAGATCGCTTCACCCGCGAGTTTCGTTGTGGTGGAGAATTGCTGTCTCTCTAAGGTTGTGGTGCGAGCTTCCAACGCATCCACTCGTCCTCGAATCGTTGCCAACTCTGCTGCGAATTGCTCTTGCAGCTTTTGGAGGGTTGCGAGGTCTTCTTTTTTAACCAGGTCTGCGGTCGAAGCTGCGATCAGTTCGTTGACGCGATCGAGACAAGCGTTGAGACCTGCTGCGAACTCAAAACGAGTGAGAGCGCGATTACCGCGATAAGTACGATCGGGATAACCTGCGATACAGCCATAGCGCTCAACGAGGGATTGGAGTGCTTGGAATGCCCAGTCAGTGGGGCGAACATCGGAAAGCTGAGACACCGAAGTGACTTGACCTGCGCTAGTTGCACCTTGTCCTTCACGGCTATAGCGGTTGATTTGAGTTAAGGAATCAACGCTGGGGGTTGCCGGAGTTTCGGTTGCGGCTTGGGCAACTTTTACAGGCTCGTTTACGACTACAGACTTAGCAGGGCTGAATTCTGCTGCGACCTGGGGTTGGGGCTTGACTGCCTCAGCGGTCTTCTCGGTGTTGAGCGATTTGACATCAGCCAGAGCTTTGACTTCAGCGAGAGGTGCAACGACCTTCGACTGAGTTCCAACTTCGAGAGCGGGCAATCCAGCGACTTCTGCCTTCGGAGCCGCGATTGCGGAGGAAGACATCATCAAAGCTGCGCCCAAGACAGCAGGACTTGTGAACAGAGAGTTCAATAAAATCTTACGCATTGTGTTTAGTTTTCCTCACACCTACAGATAGAACGACTAGCGGAGCCTTCTATATCAAAATTACGAAGTTGGCAAGATTACTGCACAACTTCACCACTGCAAATTAGTTTACCTGCTAGAGCCGAATAGTGACACGCTTGATGTGTGACAATTCTCCAACTGTCAGGATTTTATTACAGGAATTTGCGGCGGTTCAGTTGGTAGAGTGCCCATTTTTTTATAGAGTGCCGCACTAAAAACTTTGACTCCTCTATCTAAAGACGTACATCTTTGGAGCGATCGCGTAAGATTTTCCTTTAAAAAGCTATCCGCTCTTGTTCGGGAGAAAGCTGGACGCATCCAACATTCAAGAACAAGAGCGGTGTAGTGGGTCTTCAGTTTAGAAACCAGACTGCCGGAAGGAAACTCCGAGTTAGTCCAGTAATTGAAGAATTGTACGGACAATACTTACAAAAGGTCTGAAATAACTGTTAGAGAACAGCCCCGGCGCACAGCCGACTAACTCTAACCTGACGACCCAAGCGTTTACTACTATCTGGCATGGGCATCACCTCCTATGTCCTAAGTGGATAAATTTCAAAGGGTTTACAGACTCGGAACTCATCGAATTCCTTCATCTGTAATTCAATGTAGCATACCCATTCTCGAATGTGTCAAGCATTAAAAAAAGCTCCTACCTCTTGGGTGGGAGCCAATGGAATCAGAAAGACTTTGCTCCTTAGAGAGCGTTACCGCGAGGCAATACTTCTTCAGGGAATACAAAGTGTTCATGCGGCTGATCCTGAGATGCCATCCACGCCCGGATGCCCTCGTTCAGCAAAATGTTCTTCGTGTAGAACGTTTCAAATTCCGGGTCTTCGGCTGCGCGTAACTCTTGCGATACGAAATCGTATGCGCGTAAGTTCAGCGCAATCCCGATGATGCCGACCGATGCCATCCATAGTCCCGTCACCGGAACGAACAGCATGAAGAAGTGCAGCCACCGTTTGTTGCTGAACGCAATTCCAAAGATCTGCGACCAGAAGCGGTTCGCCGTCACCATCGAATAGGTTTCTTCGGCTTGGGTTGGGTTGAACGCCCGGAAGGTGCTCGACCCGTCGCCGTCTTCAAACAAGGTGTTCTCCACAGTCGCGCCGTGAATCGCACAGAGCAGTGCGCCACCCAAGATGCCCGCCACGCCCATCATGTGGAATGGGTTGAGGGTGAAGTTGTGGAAGCCTTGAATGAACAAGATGAATCGGAAGATGGCAGCCACACCAAACGAAGGTGCGAAGAACCAGCTCGATTGTCCCAAGGGGTACATCAAGAACACCGAGACGAATACGGCAATCGGTCCGGTGAACGCGATCGCGTTATAAGGACGAATGCCCACGAGTCGTGCGATCTCAAGCTGACGCAGACAGAAGCCGATCAAACCGAACGCGCCGTGGAGGGCAACGAACGTCCAGAGTCCGCCGAGTTGACACCAGCGGGTGAAGTCGCCTTGCGCTTCCGGTCCCCAGAGCAAGAGCAAGGAGTGTCCCAAGCTGTCGGCGGGTGTGGAAACGGCAACGGTAAGGAAGTTACAGCCTTCGAGGTACGAGGATGCGAGTCCGTGGGTGTACCAGGAAGAAACGAAGGTGGTTCCGGTCATCCAGCCGCCGAGTGCCATGAACGCACAGGGGAAGAGCAGGATGCCAGACCAGCCGACGAAGACGAATCTATCGCGTTTGAGCCAGTCGTCGAGGGCATCGAATACGCCTCTCTGCGCTGGTGCGCGACCTACTGCGATGGTCATTTGAATAATCTCCAAATAAATACGGGTGCGAGAAGTAAACTCTGAATTATGAATAGAGTTTACTTTTCGTTACCTATGCTCCTGATTATATGAAGACTTCTCTGAAAATTTCCAGTCTTTTTCTTAACAAATCTTAGAATTATGGAAATTCTTTCAAAATGATCCCCATCCGACACAATGGGAAGCAAGCCGTTTCTGCGGATATTTGCGATACTGAGAACTGGCAGTTTGTACGATCGACATTATGTATATTCTCGAATTAACCCTGAAAGGAAACCCGCTCGGTCTCTCATTTCTACGGAAATCGGCGGAAGCAGCGGAAGCGACGTTTCAAGAAATCACCACCGCGATGAAGGGCGGCGGGGGATTGCTGGAATTTACCTGCGATCGCCAAACCGATAAGAAGATCGCAGTGTTTGCGGATAATATTGCGGCTGTTCAGATGTATGAGAAATCGAGTGCGGCAGCTTCGGGCAGACCCGCAGGATTCTCATTTGCAACGGCGGAATAGAACAGTATGACCATAGACGCGCCCATGCAGGAAGGACTCTCTGCGATTCAAGCGATCGACTTAAGTTTTGGCTGGTCGGAAGACAAGGCGATTTTGCAGTCTTGTGGGCTGGAAGTGCCGAAAGGGGAGTTTTGGATGCTGCTGGGCGCGAATGGTAGCGGGAAATCTACGCTGCTGAGATTGTTGGCAGGATTGCTGAAACCGACTGGGGGAGAGATTTATATCATGCCTCCGGTTGGTTTTGTGTTTCAGAATCCAGATCATCAGTTGGTGATGCCGACAGTGGGGGCGGATGTGGCGTTTGGGCTGGTGCAGGAAGGATTGACGACGGCGCAGATTCGAGAGCGGGTGGAAGAGTCGCTGACGGCTGTGAGTTTGGGGGCGTTTCAGCGTCGTCCGATTTATGCGCTGAGTGGGGGGCAGAAACAGCGAGTTGCGATCGCGGGTGCGATCGCTCGTCATTGCGATGTCCTTTTATTAGATGAGCCGACCGCGTTGCTTGATCCGGATAGCCAGTTGGAGTTGGTAGCGCAGGTGCAGACGCTCGTGAAGAAGCGGGGCATTACGGCGCTTTGGGTGACGCATCGGCTGGAAGAATTGGAATATTGCGACGGGGCGTTCTTGTTGGAAGCAGGGAAGGTTGTTGATAAGGGCGATCCTGAACGGCTGAAGCAAAGATTGATGCAGACCGAAGACGTTGAAGATTAGAAGGTTTTGCGAAGCGATCGGGCAATTCAGTAAGACGAATACAGCTTTTCATTTATTGAATACAGCAATTTGTGAAGCGAATACAGGTTCTGCTTCACGAAACACAGCAATCGGTGAAGTGAACACAGGATCTGCTTCATAGAACACAGCGTTTTGTTTCCGGTTCACAGTGTTTTGTGAAGTGAACGCAGGATCTACTTTATAGAAAGCAGTGTTTTATGAAGTGAACACAGGATCTGCTTCATACAACAGTGGGAAAGGATTAGAGCGATCGCTGATCGGAGAGGCGATGTACGATCGTGCTTTAAGAATTAGAAGGATTGTCGATAAGGGCGATCCGGAACGGATGAAGTATAGATTAATTCAGGCTAAAGACGTTGAAGATTCGGTGAAAGTAACCGTTAGCAAGGTGCTTGTCACATATTACCCGATGGGTAATATGTGACTGAAAAGCCTCTCGTTTCTGCGGACGGATAGTGTTATGTCGGTCATTCCACCCATCTTTAGCGTTTGTACACTCGGTAACTCTTATTTCTGGGCGGCATGGGATAGCCCAAAAGCTGCTAGTGATTTTCTTCAAAAAGCTGAAAAAGTACTTTCGCTAGATTGTCTCTTCTATTCAGAAGCTCCGTCTAAAGATGTCGCAATTCAAAACGCTCGTAAACTTCTGGGTCGTTTTGCTAAACAGGCGAGCGATAAGTATGCGAAAGAAGTTGCTGTGTCACTTTATGGAAATCTTTTTGATGATCTCGTTGAAAGCGGCACAACGCAAACAGAATCTTCTAAAGACCTTGATCCTTCTCATCTATTGCAGTCATTGACGGGTTTGAACACAGTGAAATCGACTGTTCAAGAATTAGTCAACATTGCAAAAGTTTCGAGAATGCAAACGCAGGCAGGTTTAAAGGCTCCCTCGATTACTAGGCATTTGGTATTCACTGGCAATCCTGGAACGGGCAAAACGACAGTCGCTCGGATTCTTGGCGAAATTTATAAGGATCTCGGCGTTCTCTCAGAAGGGCATTTTGTCGAAGTCGATCGAACAGATTTAGTCGCGGAATATTTGGGACAAACTGCACCTAAAACAGCGAAAGTGATTGAATCTGCTTTAGGTGGTGTTCTTTTTATTGATGAGGCTTATTCTCTTGTTCCAGCAGAACGAAGCGATATGTTTGGACAAGAAGCAGTCAACACGCTTTTGAAAATGATGGAAGATCATCGAGAAGATTTGGTGGTCATTGTTGCAGGATACAAAGGAGAGATGGCTCGTTTCATTGACTCGAACCCAGGACTGAAATCGAGATTTGCGCGATCGATTCACTTTGAAGATTATTCACCTGCTGAGTTGGTTGAGATTTTCAAAACTAGATGTGAGCAACACGGTTATCTAGTCTCAGATGAAACGCTCAAGAAAGTGAATCAACTGGTTAAAAAGTTTGAGGGACAGATCGGGGAATTGGGAAATGGCAGATTTGTCAGAAATATCTTCGATCGTTGTATTGCGAACCAATGCAATCGTTTAGCGGCAACAGGAACTCCATCTAAAGAAGACTTGAAAACCTTTTTACCTGGTGATGTTCCTTCTCAATCACAGTTAGCAGAGTGTCTTCTTTAGATATTGCTGATTTCAAAATGAGAACGCACTTGAAAGAAAAGGCAAATCGGCATCCGCGCTATAGCAAAGAGAAATGTGCTTGACGGGATGAGGAGATTTATCGAAGGCAGGGTTGATCGATTAGTCATGTGTTGTGTTTCTTTGATGCGATCGCATTTCGTATCACCTAAAATCTGATTATTGAACCACTGGTATTTTTATGGCATTAGCTCCGATTCTGGCAAAGTCATACATTGAGCAACGAGGAGCAGGATATTGGATTGAAGGAACTCGGATCTCGCTCGATTCTGTTGTTTACTCGTTTCTCAATGGGGATTCCCCGGAAAGCATTGGTCAAAATTTTCCGTTGTTGTCGCTTGAACAAGTGTATGGCGCGATCGCTTTCTATTTAGCAAATCGATCGCTAATTGATGCGTATCTGAGAGAAGGTGAAGCGGAATTTGAGCAGTTACAGAAGGCTTGTCGAGAAAAGAATCCTTTGCTGTATCAAAAGTTGAAAGCGGCTCAAGCTCAAAAATAATGGCAGAGATTCGATTTCAAGCGGATGCCGATCTTAGACAAGCGATCGTGACTGGTGTAACTCGTAGACAGCCGAATCTAGATTTTCAGTCAGCGAATGAAGCAGAACTTGAAGGGCTGAAAGACCCAGAAGTTTTAGCACTTGCGGCGCGACAGGGTAGAGTGCTGGTGACACACGATCGTAAAACGATGCCGACTGAGTTTGGTCAATTTATCGTTTCGCAAACGAGTTCTGGCGTTCTCATTCTTTCTCAGAATCTTCCGATTGGTGAAGCGATCGACGCAATCATCCTGATTTGGGAAGCGTCTGTATCAGAGGAGTGGGTAAACCAGATTATGACTTTTCCATTTTGAGAAGACAGTTAGAAAGTCTTAAAGATGACAACCAATTCAGAAAAAGCAATGCAGGCTTATCAGAAGATTAACGAGAAATATAAAAATGCTTTGCGTGAGCTTTCGAGATGCTGCAATCAAGATGACACAGAATGAATGGGGCAGAGTGTTGGGAGCGTTTAGAGTTTTGCTGTTGCGAAGCGCTTCGGGAGCATTCAGAGCGACGGTTTCGATTTCTTTGGTGTGACGGGTTTATCCCTGTTGAGTATCAGCTTGATTATTCTGCTCCCAAGATTGCTGGCAAGGTTTGGATTTGTAACGGTCAACAACAAACCGATTGGGCGTTTACGCTACTTCTGCCCCAATTATTTCGACCAGTAGAAGCGATCGATTGGGCAGTACTACTTCCATCAAATGAATTAGTAGAATGGTTATCGCTCAATGAGAACGATCGCTGTATTGAGATTGATATGTCTAGCGCAAATTAAATCAGGGAATTATGAAAAAACTGTAGCGACCAACAAATAGAGCGTGATTAATCTTGATACCAATACCGCGATCGCGTTTGTCGCTGAAGGGTCTACTGTTCGCCATCAACTTAAAGCATTTGTTCAGAATCAGCAATTGATAATGGCGCAAACCGCTTTCGATGAATTCGCGAATATCGTTCAGTTTTCCGGCGGTGTCTTGGAACAGGAAAGAGCGAGTCGATTTCTCGATCGAGTGACGGTTGTGGCTGATAATTTGTCGATCGCGGCTCAAACATTACAACCGACGCGAAGTTTAGACCCGAACGATATCATTATTCTAGGCACAGGCGATCAAATGGGGATTGTGACGATGACTGCTGATGCAAAAGCCGTTCGAGCCGCTAGTGCCCAAGGTGTAGATTTCAATGTTTATCTTCATTCTTCTTATCCATTGACAGGTCGTTAAATCATGCAAAAAACTATTCCGACCCACCTTGTAAGTACTTATCAATTACTTCAATGCGCTTTTCCACAAGGAATTGAAGAGCAAGAGTATCTTCCTTTGTTGTCAATTCTTTATAAGCAAATGTCCGATCGAGGTTTGGCTCAAGTGATCGCTGAATTGACGGGAAGAGAATATCCTATTGTTTTGAATGACGTGTATCGAGTTGGAATGGCAGAAGGCTCATTTGCAGTCGAAGAAGTGAAACAGAAGTTGATTCGCTGTGGATATGAGAATTGGCTTCTTGAGAATGAGTAAAAAGCTAGAGGTCAAATTGTCGATCGGATCTCGGATCGAAGGTGTGTTTTTTGCGGGAATTGTACGATCGACATAAGATTTGCAAGTTGCTGAGGTCGCCGCTGCCACCGTTTCGCAGATGAGTACTGGCGGTTTCGTTTTGCGCTCTCCATTCCTGATATTCACCGTCAACGTTGCGACATTGACCCTCAACATCGTGACATTGACCCTGAATATTGCAATCTTCCTCGTGAATTCCGCAACATTGACCCTCAACATCGTGACATTGACCCTCAACATCGTGACATTGACCCTGAATATTGCGATTTTTCTGGTGAAGATACCGACTCCTCTCATCTTGCTGCGGAAAACCATGAGATGCGATCGCAAATCTTCTCGAAAAAATTACAATTTCTTGCGCCATATACTCAAAGAATTTCTGAGTTGCGAAAGCCAAACTAGCACTAGAAACTTAAATTTAGGGAGCATCCTAAAATGGCACGCGCACAACGCACTTCTCGCGTTCTCGATAAAGGTCAAATCCAGCTTTTGAAGTTCCGATCGGTTGACCCACGCATGGATTTTGGCAACGATCGGAACCTTGAAGTGCTGTCTCAGCAAATTACAGAATTGAACGCTAGTTTAATTGACTACAACAACACGATCGCAGAACTCAATGCGGCAAAATTGAGAATTGATGAAATGGAAAAGACGATGGGCAACCTGCTCGATCAGTTGATGAATGGGGTTTGTGGAAAATACGGCAACGATAGCCGTGAGTATGAAATGGCAGGCGGAATTCGTAAGAGCGATCGGGTTCGGAAAAGCTCTCAAGGTCGGGCAAAAAGCAATCTGGCAAAGCTGACGAATGTGGTGGATAGCTAGGCAGCCAAAGTGGAGAGATAGCAAGAGATCAATCTTTCTATCTCTCTATCCCAATGCAAGATTAGGAGACTTATCGAAAACAAATTACCCGCTGTCTTCGGCTTCGCTCAGTCAGCTAAAGATTGCGCCCTGAGCGAAGCCGAAGGGCAGTCTCTCAAACGGTAAGCTCTTTCAGTAGAAATCTCCTTAGCAAATCGCTTCCTCTAAAATTTGCTTGTTCCACAGATTTGTTCAGCCTGCTTACCCGTTAAGCAATTGTTAAACCTCAAACCCTGGATGACCGAACACGATCGCTCAAGTTTCCATGAGATAGAAGCTTGAGCGATTCGGGTTTTGATCCTGTCAAAAATTCTTTTGATCAAGGCACAAATTGCACATTGCCTTCGTCCGTAGCAAATTAGGCGGTGAACAAAATTAAAAAGGTTGCCTGAAAATTGGATTGGGCTTCGGAAGTAAGGGAAAGGCAACATAGCGTGAGGGGAATACGTGAGTTTTTTACAGCGCTTTCAATTCAATGCGCCCAAAAGTCTGTTGGGCGGTCGCTACCAAATCATTCAAGAGTTAGGAGCGGGTGGATTTGGGCAAACCTTTCTCGCCACAGACCTACACCTACCCGGACAACCTCACTGCGTCGTTAAGCAACTCAAGCCCCAATCCACCCATCCTTCAAGCTTGCAGGTTGCAGCTCGCCTGTTTGATACAGAAGCCCAAGTTCTTTATCAATTAGGACATCACGATCAAATTCCGCGCCTGCTGGCTCACTTTCAGGAGGGGTCAGAATTTTATTTAGTTCAGGAGTGGATCGATGGCACTCCCCTAAGCGAAGAACTGATTGCTGGACAGCGTTGGACAGAAGCGCAAGTCATCTTCATGCTTCAAAGCCTGCTCGATGTGCTGGCTTTTGTGCATCAGCAGAACGTCATCCATCGCGACATCAAACCCTCGAATCTGATGCGGCGGCGATCGGATCACAAAATTGTGCTGATCGATTTCGGAGCCGTGAAGCAAGTGAGTACGGCATTGAGCCATCCTCATGCCGCTCCGACTCAAACGATCGGGATTGGCACTCCCGGCTATATGCCCATCGAACAAATTGCAGGCACTCCCCGCTTCAGTAGTGATATCTATGCGATTGGCGTAGTCGCGATCGAGGCACTGACCGGAATTTGTCCGCGTCGAATGAATCAAGACCCGAATACAGGCAAGCTGCAATGGCGCGACGATGTGCCGCATCTCGATTCTGCGATCGCAACCGTTCTAGAGCAAATGATTTGTCCTGATTTTCGCGATCGATATGCCACTGCGGTAGAAGCCTTGACTGCAATTCAAGCCATTTCCGCAGGCATTACCCCGCCGCCTGTTCTGTTCCCCCTTTCACCGCCGCCTGCCCAGTCTCCACCGACTGAAGTAACGATCGCTGTTAATCCTGTCCCAAATTCAGCCCCGCTTGCTCGGCGTAAATTGCCTTTCTTCGCACCGTCTCAATCGACCGCCTTAGCTCCAGACCCTGCAAGAAATACGTCTTTGCCACAGATCAACACGCTCAAGCAACTTGTCCCGATTCGATGGCGTGAATCCCTTGCCAGAGTCCCCCATCATCGCGTTCTACCGCCTGCGATCGGGCTAACGGTGCTTGCTTTTGTCGGCTGGACTGCGACCCGCCCACCCCAAACTCAGCCGATCACTCAGTCAAACGCTCCGGCTGTTTCCCCTTCCCCGAATCCCGCCGAGCAAGTAGCGCAACTGCTCACCCAAGCCGAACAGCAACAAACCGCGAAGCAATATCAGAGCGCGTTGGATACTTATGAAAAGGTGATCGCGCTCGACTCCAAATCCGCAAAAGCGCACTGGGGACGGTGCTACAACCTGAACTATTTGCAGCGAAGTCAAGACGCGATCGTGGCGTGTGATGCTGCTTTAGCACTCCGTTCAGATTATCCAGAAGCACTTTGGAGCAAGGGTTATGCCCTAGATCAGCAGCAACGATATGAGCAAGCTTTACCCCTTTATGAACGTGCGATCGCTCTCAAACCCGATTTTGCTGAAGCTTGGAGTAATAAAGCAACGCTGCTCTTACGGCTCAATCGATTAGAGGAGTCGATCGCTGCATTTGACAAAGCGATCGCCCTCAAACCAGAGCTAGCCGAAGCTTGGAATAATCGGGGTGCAGCGCTGTGGAGTTTGGGGCGCATGGATGAGGCGGTTTCGTCGATCAATAAAGCAATCCAACTCCGTCCCGATTATGCAGATGCGTTGAGTTTGCGGCAGCAGATTGATCGAAAGCTGGGTCGAAGTAGCGCTCAAGCGCGGCAAAAACAATCGCCACAAAAGAGAAGCAAGGCGAACCGAACGGTTTCTAACGATGATGAGGGGGATGACGATTAGCCCGTTCATTCCCCAACAAATTAAGAAAATGCAATATTATTGAGGGGTGAAGTATATCAATCTTTGCAATGTCCTTTCAGCGTTGAGTGATGCCACGTTCTGCACCACAGGCACTTCTATTGGTGGACGGCTATAACATAGTCGGAGCTTGGCATGAGTTGAAAGTGATTCGCGATCGAGACGGTTTAGAAGAATCGCGACGCAAATTAGTCGAAACGCTGATTGGGTATAGCTCCTATCAAAATTTTGAAACCCATGTCGTGTTTGACGCGCAGTATCGGGATTGTCCGACGAATCGTGAGGAAATTACAAAGTATTTATTTGTCTGCTACACCGATTTTGGACAGACGGCAGATACGTATATTGAGAAAACTTGTGCAGATTTTCGGCACGACATTCGCAAGTTTAAGCAGCGGTTGATTGTGGCGACGAGCGATCGCGCTCAACAATTAACCGTGGTGGGATACGGGGCAGAGTGGATGTCTGCGGAAAAATTGGCGAACGAAGTTGAGTTTGCGGCGCGGCGAGTTCAGAGCAAATTGAAACCGAAGAAGAAATCAGCGGGACGATTGTTGATGCACTCGATCGATCCCGATGCTCAGAAGCGCTTAGAAGATTTGCGATTTGGGAAAGACAAGCGCGATTGAATTTCTGTCCCCATTGCTCGGTAAGATTTTCGATACGAGTTGGGCAACAGGAATGAAGCGCAGATTTGTATTGGGAGCCGCGATCGCATCAAGTACTTTAACGGCTTGTACGATTCGCAAACGAGGTGTGGCAACGGCGGGAACCGCTTTACCGTCGGTCAGATGGCGCATGGCAACCAGTTGGCCCAAATCCTTGGAGACAATTTTTGGCGGAGCGGAAACGGTTTGTCGGCGGATTTCAGAGATGACCGATGGACGATTTGTGATTCAGCCGTTTGCAGCCGGGGAAATTGTGCCGGGATTGCAGGTTTTAGATGCGGTGCAGAATGGAACGGTCGAGTGTGGGCATACCGCGAGTTACTATTACACCGGGAAAAATCCGGCGTTGGCGTTTGGCTGTGCGGTTCCGTTTGGGCTGAATGCTCAACAGCAAAATGCTTGGCTGTATCACGGGGGCGGACTCGACACGATGCACAAGCTGTATTCGGATTTCAACATTATTAACTTTCCATCGGGTAATACTGGGGTACAGATGGGCGGCTGGTTTAAGCGGCGGGTGAATACGATCGCAGATCTCAAAGGCTTAAAGATGCGAATTCCCGGTCTCGGTGGTGAAGTAATGTCGCGATTGGGCGTGAATGTGCAGGTGCTTCCGGGCGGCGAGATTTATTTAGCGTTGGATCGAGGCGCGATCGATGCGGCGGAATGGGTGGGACCGTATGACGATGAAAAGCTCGGTTTGCATAAAGCCGCGAAGTTTTACTATTACCCTGGCTGGTGGGAACCGGGTCCGACCTTGGAAACGCAGATTAATTTAACAGCTTGGCGGAAGTTGCCGAAAGAGTATCAAGAAGTTCTTAAAACGGCGGCGTTTGAGGCGAATGTGAATATGTTGGCGCAGTATGATGCGCTGAATCGAGAGGCGATCGCTCGACTAATCGCAGGCGGAACGCAGTTAACTCCTTACAGCAAAGAGATTTTACAGGCGGCACAGAAGGCTTCGTTTGAACTGTACGAGGCGAATGCGGCGAAGAGTAATACGTTTAAGCAGGTGTATGGACAGTGGAAGCAGTTTCGCGATCAGGTTTATCAGTGGAACAAGATTAATGAGTTGAGCTTTTCGGATTTCTCGTTGGGGTCGGAGAGTTGAGATTAACTCTTCGTATTGTTTAATAACTTACTGCAATCACATATGGACGAGCAAAACCAGCATGACTAGATTGATTGAAGAATTCTCCATGCGTTGGAATTAAGGTCATCATTAGTAAAATCACAAAAATAACTAAGAAGAGGAAGAATAAGGTCTTCGTCGCTCGATCTGTAGAATCCCACTATTGCTCTTTCTCGGCTTACATTATAAGTCTGAAAGCACAAAGCTTTGATCCAAGCAAACTCCCTCAAGATGCCCTCAGTCTTGAGCTGCCCTTCAATATTACTAGCCCCTTCAAACCTAATGGGCGTAAATACTCGTTCACCTAAGCTTCCAAAAGCTGTGTGCCACAGTAACCCACTTACTACTGATTTGAGAATTGGTTCATGAAAAAATGCAATGGAATTCAGCTTATGTCCAAAGGGAGTGTCAATTAAGCATAAATCGATTAAGAGTATAGTCTCTCCAAGCTCAAACTGTTGTTTCTTGAGATTCTGTTTGATCTTCTGAACTATTGTGTCAATGAAGTATGTTCCGTAACAAAGCAAATAGTCCGGTTTCTGGCTTTGGAGTGGGTCAAAACCAACTTCTGCGATTGCTACTCTTTTGCCAGACTTGCTCTGCTGCTCAAGAGAAACTCTAGCATCTAAGCCCTTATCTAAAGCGTCAATATAGTTCAAATCTCCTTGAGCAAATCCTAAAGTTTTCATCTCTAGAAAAAAGCTTTTCCCTTCCAGAAGAATCTTAAAATCGGGAGTTTTTTGATGATTGCTTTCACAGACTCTTTCTATTGAAATTGATTTGTTTTGAAAAAGTAAGTAGAGAGCAGCTTCATTATGTTCGTCTAAAGCTGCTTTGAGCTTGCAGTCATATCCCACGTCATATCGTTTCAGATAATTAAGAATATTTCTCTTCTTCTCCGTAAGAAAGCTATCAGTTGCTGAACAATCAATTTCTTGACAAGTATCAAGTGAAATAGCATCTAGGACTGGAGTTATGATAGAGAACCTTGAATTCTCTTGCTTTAAAGCAAGAATTTTTGAATGAAGCATATTCTAAGTTAATCTCAACTGTTGAATTCTTATTAGAAGAGCATACTTCTAGGCAGAGGCTTGCATCGACTCATAAGGTTGAATTAGAATCTCAGCCGGAATTCCTAACTCTTGATTCAGCTTCCGAATCATCTCCAGCGTTAAAGAACGTTTGCGTGACAAAATCTCGGAGACTCTTGCACGACTTCCCAAACATGGCTCTAGGTCGCGTCGCGACCATCCACGAGAATCCATATAGTATTGAATTGCTTCGATTGGATCAGGAAGCTCGATCGGAAAGTGAGTCTTCTCATAGGCATCGACTAGGGTGCTGAGAATCTCTAATCGATCGCATTCAGGAGTATTTGGAGCCACATCAAAGAGTGATTCAATTTCTTGCAGAGCTTCTTGATAGTCAGCTTCAGTTTTAATCGGTCGGATTTCCATAGATTAGCCTCGGTTTAGATTGTTTCTGCGTCTACTTTGTCGTATTCGGCATGAGTTCCGATGAATCGAATAAAAATGATGCCAATGTCATATCGAATCGCAACAATTAGTCGATAAGTATTGCCTTTGATATTGAAAACGACTCGATTATCCGCAATGATGCTGGCATTACCGTGAGCAGCTTTGACATCAACAGGGCTTTGCCAATCGGCGTGAGATGCCTCGTAATACCAAGTTTTGAGCGGCTCTTCTGCATCTGAGTGAGATTCCCAAAAATTTCGTAGAGTGCTGCGAGATAAAATACGCATAGCGTCCAGTGTAACTTGTTCCCATATCGGGAACAAGTCAGGGCATTTGAGAAGCTACTGGTCTAAAACTTGCCACATGGATAGCGATCGCTATTCTACTAATCGGCTGGTTTCTCAACTTATTCGTAAATCTTGCCAATATAAAGAAACTCAGCAAACGATCGACAAGTTGCTTCTTTCAAAATGTCATCGCGCTCTGCATGAGCCTCAACACAAGCCAACGCCGCCTCGAAATAAGACTCGATCGAACAATTCTGCCAGCCAAACGCCCCATATCCTCTTTGGAATTCTGAGGCTTGCTGTTCTCTCAAAACGGAAGCTTCTCGATCGCGAATTAATGCCCGAACAAACTCGATAAACGTTTCTCGATCTTCAACCGCTTCAAGATAATCAATCAGTGTCTTCTCCATGTTGTCTATCGGTATGAACTACGTAGAGTCCAAAATAGAGAGTCTACTTCAGCCGCCTGTACTGCCTGGTAGATGTAAGCGATAGTAGTAATTAATCATCGAAATGACGATCGCAGAAATCACATACAAGAAAACCGCGATCGCTAATCTTCTTCCAATCCATTTTCGAGACGCGATCGCTCCCAAATAGATAAAATACGTTCCTAAACCAACACTGATTCCAATGAATAGATAGGCAAGATTTCTCTGTGCATATCCTAATTCACTAATAAATCCATCTGGGAATCCAAGCTGATAAACATAGATTAGGTAAATTAGAGCAGAGGTAACAAACGCAATCCCTCCGCTCAGATAAGCAACAATGCGACTTGCTTGATTACTCATTGCGGTGTTGTCGATCGCCTTTCTTGTCTTCCCGCGCTTTATGCTCTTTCAACAACTGACTTACCTTCGTTTGAATCGCTTTATGCTGTTCAATCCCTTCAAACGCATAGCGATTGTATCCGGTTGTTGTGATCAGCTCTTGTAGATAGTTCACTCGATCGTTGGGTAGCGGATGTGAAGCGAGCCAAGCTGGAGGACGATTTCGCTGTTCTTTTTCTTCTTGCTTTTGCAATGTAACCATCAGATTGTACAAACCATCTGAAGCATAGTTCGTCGATGCAAGTAGTCGAGTTCCGAGAACATCCGATTGACGTTCCATCTCGCGGCTATAGCTCAGAGTTGAAATGTCTGTGAGCAGTCCACCCACGTAAGGAATAAACTGGGTTAGATTTGCGGTTAAGGTTCCTTCGGTGATCAATTGGAAACTGTGAGATAGAACGGCGTGAGAGATTTCGTGTCCAAGAAGTCCAGCCAGTTCTGCTTCAGAATTGGCTTTCTCGATCGCGCCCGCATTAATAAAGACTTTCCCACCCGGAAGCGCAAACGCATTCAACTTATCATCGAGAATCACGTGGAATTCGTACTTAAATTCCTGTCGTCCTGCCGCAGTTGCAAGCTTTTGTCCTAAGCCGTTCACATAGTCATTGACTTCCTTATCTTCAACGAGATCAAGCTGTCGTTGGGCTTGGCGCATCACTCGATCGCCCACTGCTGATTCTCCGCGTAGTAGCAATGCTGTGTTTTGAACTGCGGTGAGTGGACCAAATAAACTTCCAGTGAGCGCATACCCGATCGCACCTGTAAGAATGCCACCAATTAGATTTCCGCGCAATCGACCGCGTAACTGTCTTTGATAACGGTCTTGATAGTTCTCGGCAAGTTTCGTAAACTCAGCCGATTGAGGATGATCGGGATTGAGTAAGGCGAATTGTCGAGATGCGATCGAAGCTTCGATCCATTTCTCATTCTTCGCATAAGCCGCCACTTTCGCTTTAATCAAATCGGGCTGATTCGCAAACTGAGTGGCAGCTTTTTCTAAAACCGCTAAGGCTTGCTCATTCTTGCCATATTTCTCAAGCGCTTCCGCATAGCGCAACTGTCCCGGAATGAACTGCGGATAGTTCTTCACGAGCAATTCTAAAGGCACAAAAATTCGACTTTCTAAATTCTGAGCTAACCCCGCTTCCGATTCACGCCAATACACTTGACCCGCAGGTGAGAGCTTTTCGGGATCATTGATGACTTCTAGAACCGTTGCTTCAGTCGCGCCTGTAAATGCAGGTTTCGCTTCACGATAAAGCTTCTCAGCTTCCGTTTTGTTGCCTGCCTTGAATAATCGATCGGCTTCAATCAGTTTCTTTTCACGCTCTGATAGTTCAGGCGGTTTAGCAACCTCTGTCGGTTTTGCTTCAACAGGAGGCGAAGTTGCAGAAACAGAAATCGCGAATACGATCGGACGAACGAGAAGCAAAAGGGCACAACAAAGGACGACGAACCTTGGCAGAGACCAGCGAAACCGTTTCCGAGCATCCTGTTTCTTCATTCAGAAACTCCCGATTTTTAAGAATGACAGTTAACCCCTTGAATGCCCAGGAATAGAACTTGCCGGGATACAAACTAAGTCATCTACGCGAACTTGCTTAAAGGCTTTTGAAGAGTGATTGAAAAGTAATCATTTGTTGCATTCACCCGCCCGGAAATGGATCTCCGGGCTAATCGGGGGAAGCCCACTAAACTGGGCTAAGAACTCCGTATTGCTCTCTGAGTCCGCTTCAGCGGAGTTTCCTCCATTAGCCCGGAGATTCATTTCCGGGCGGACTCGCAACGAAGCAAAGCAGCTTTTATACTTTTCAAACACTCTTTCAATGCACGTAGTCACACTTCGCCTGCACCGTCACAAATTCTATTTGCCACGGCACGAAGACAAGAGATCGTATTCTTAAAATCTCATAAAACTAGCGATCGAGAACCGCTGCAATTTGCCGCTTTGCAGAATCTTTGGCTAACTGTTTCGCAAGCTTCTTCGGAAGTTTTTTCTTCAGCTTATGAACAACTTTTTTCGCGATTTTCTTTGCCAATTTTTTCTTGTGACTACTCATTGTTTTCTCCTATGCAAATGCAGATGAACCAAAATCAGGCGGAATATCTTGCCATCGTCCTTGACCGACTGCCCGAACTGCTTCTGTGAGTGAAACATCTCCGGTATACAGTGCCTTTCCAACGATCGCTCCCGTCACTCCTTGCGACTCTAATGCTAACAAGCTTAATAAATCTGTAAGCGAACTCACACCACCCGAAGCAATCACGGGAATTGCCGCGATCGAAGCTAAATTCCTCAATGCTTCCAGATTCGGACCCTGCATCGTGCCATCTCGATGAATATCCGTGTAAATGATCGCCGCTGCTCCGAGTTGCGCCATCCGTTCTGCCAAATCAGTCGCCATCACTTCCGAAGTCTCAAGCCAACCTTTCGTCGCAACTTTTCCATTTCGCGCATCAATTCCGACAATAATCTGCCCTGGAAATTCCCCGCATAATTGTGCCACTAATTCAGGCTTTTCGACTGCAACCGTTCCGAGAATTGCCCACCTCACACCTGTCGAAAGTAACGCCGCCACTGAATCCCGATCGCGCAATCCTCCCCCAACCTCGATCGGAATCTCCAGCGCTTCCACAATCGATCGAATCGCATCCAAATTCACCGGATGTCCCACTTTTGCGCCATCTAAATCCACCAAATGCAAGCGAGTTGCACCTTGAGCTTCCCACTGTTTTGCGACGGCAACGGGATCATCATTAAACACTTGCGATTGATTGTAGTCACCTTGATACAGCCGAACGCATTTACCATCAAGCAGATCGATCGCGGGTATCACTTCCATCAGTTTGTCTCATTTACAAAGCAAACAAATCGTAGTCACAGATCTGTCTTCAGATCAACAGACATCGATCGAGAAAATCAGTTATTCTTCAAACTAAAATTATTGTTGAGGCTAAACTGTGTTTCCGGTCAGCGACGACAATCCAACTCGCATTACTCCCTATGTCACATACGGAATTATCGCGGCAAATGTCTTAGTTTTTGTTTATCAACTTTCGCTTACCCCTAGTGAGCTAGAAAACTTTTTCTACACTTGGGCTGTAGTGCCGCGCGAACTCACCGCAAGCTTCTTAGGCGAATCTCTGCGCTATCATCCCTTTCCAGAATGGATCACCCTAATTTCTTCTCAGTTTCTACACGGTGGATTCGCTCATATTGGGGGAAATATGTTGTTCCTCTGGATCTTCGGTAACAACGTTGAAGATCGCTTAGGACATATCCGATTTTTCATTTTCTACATTGCTTGTGGAATGTTAGCTGCCTTGACCCAATGGTTCTTCTCGGCTGACTCGAATATTCCATCACTTGGAGCCAGTGGCGCGATCGCAGGAGTAATGGGCGCGTATATTCTGAAATTTCCTGGAGCCGCAGTTACGACAATCATTCCGCCCTTTATCTTTTTTCCCTTCCGGATTCCAGCTTGGGCATATCTTGGAATTTGGTTTATTCAGCAAGCATTCTACGGAGTTGCCAGCTTAAACGTTCCTGCCAATATCGGAATGGAACGCGGCGGAGTCGCATACTGGGCACATGCAGGCGGATTCGTTTTTGGCGCGATTCTGGGACCGTTACTCGGACTGCTCTCAAATCGGGATCAGCGATATTCACCATAAAAAGATCTGGGATCAGCTTGCATCTAGTTCCATCGCGGGCGGATAATCGTGTTAACGACTACTTTTCACGAGCTTGTCCGTATTGATGAGCGATCGAGCATAACGATTCAGCAAAACCCAGGAGTATTGGTCAATGGGCGGTGTCTTTAATTTAATTAAAAAACTCTTTAGCGGTATTCTCTCCTTCATTGGAGGAATTCTCGGTGGTAATAAGTCCGGTTACTACATGGAAGCTGAACCTTTGCCCGCAAAATCTGCCGCGAAAGTCGAAGAATCTAAAACGGAAGATGCCAAATCAGCGGTTGCGACTGTCAAAGCAACTGTAAATTCTGCTGCTGATTCTGTTACTGAAGGGGTCAAAGAAGTCGCTGAAACAACCGAAGCAACTGCGAAGACTGCGGCGAAATCGGTGAAAGCGAAAGCGACAAAAGTTGAATCTGTTACGGCTGAGAAGGCTGAAACAAATGGTTCACCGAACGGAGCAAAACCGCCAGTTCCAGCAGACACGCTGAATCTTCCTCAACCAACGACGAGCTTTGCAACTGAGTATCTAGTTCCGAAACCCACAAATACTCGCCGTCGCCCTGGTGCAAATATGAATTCGTATCTTGAAATGGCGAAAACCGTCAAGACTCCGAATAACTAAGATTCACTGGACAGCATTAGCAAAAAAAAACCGCTCGATCGAGTAATGACGATCGAGCGGTTTCTTTTTGTAAATCTCAATTAATAAGCGCCGCGACGCTCATCTGTTTTTTGCAGATACCAAAGGGCATGAATAACACCCGGAACCCAACCAATTAGCGTTAACAAAATGCTCACGAATAATGCAGAGCTAACTCCGGAAGCCATAAACACTGCTACGGGCGGAAGTACGATCGCAAATACTAAACGTAAAAAGTTCATAGGATTTCTCTATCAGTTGTTTTAACGGTTCACCATTATTCTCTTGTAATTCATCGCGATCGCCGTCTTTCCAAAGGTAGGATCTGAAAATCGCTCAAACGTTGAACTATGTCCGAAGTTGCAATCGATCCCGCTTGGTTAGCTGCACATTTAAATGATTCCGATATTGCGATCGCAGATTGTCGTTTTGCCCTAATGCAACCCGAACTCGGACGACAACAATATGAAGCGGGACATCTTCCAGGCGCTTACTATTTCGATCTCAATCAAGATCTTTCCAGTCCGGTTCAAAAACATGGCGGACGGCATCCATTACCCGATCCCGATCGACTTTCTACCAAACTTTCCGCAATGGGGATCACTTCTTCAACTTTAGTGATCGCTTACGATGATTCGCGGTTTGGATTTGCTGCGCGGTTTTGGTGGCTTCTTCGATACTTGGGACACGATCGCGTCAAAGTTCTGGATGGTGGCTTTACGAATTGGAAGAACTCGGACTATCCGATCACGACGATCGAGCCTCCATCCAAATCTGGAAATTTCACTCCTCAAATTCGCACCGATTGGATTGTCGATATCGAAGCAGTGAAAGCCAATAAAGATTTATCCAACGTTGCCTTAATTGATTCGCGAGAAGCAGAACGATATCGCGGAGAACGAGAGCCAATTGATCCGATCGCAGGTCACATTCCAGGCGCAGTGAATTATCCTTGGCAAGCTGCGACTGACGATCGTGGTTTTCTCAAATCCCAAGACTGGTCAAATCTCAAATCAAAAGATGAGATCCTCGTCTACTGTGGCTCTGGAGTAACGGCTTGCGTCAATTTATTGTCACTAGCCGATTCGGGGATCGATCACGCCAAACTCTATCCGGGAAGCTGGAGTGATTGGTGTTCGTACCTGATTTAGAACAGTGGCACACTAAAGACTAATCCCGCACCAAAAATAAAACTGTTGAAATCGATTCGTCGATCGCTGGAATTCCCAAAGCTATAGCCCGCAAAAATATTCGCTTGAGTTCGCGGCGTGAGATTATAACTGACCCGCCCGATCAATTGATGATAGAGATCATCCCGTTCTTGCTGCGTGAAATGCGACCAAGAAAACTGATAATCGATCGCGGTTTGAAATCTTTGTGAGATGTTGTAAGCCAGTGTTGCAATGAAGGTATTCAAGATCCGACTGCGATCGTTCGGATTAGCAATACTCCATCGAAATTGATAATACGTATTCAATGAAAGGTTGGGCGACAACTTATCTTGGCGACTCAACTCAAACCGGATCGAATTATCGCCAAAGAATTCTCGACCTCCAAAAATTTGCGTCAATCCGCGATTGGACGTAAACAGTTTCTGATTACTCCAACCGAGTTCTGCCGACAAGCGAGGTGTAATTCGATGAAACACGCCCGCCCGAAACCGCAACTCGTCATAATTCAACGATCGAATATCGCCATTAATATCCCGATACCGCCCAAGCTGGGTATATCGAATCAGATTCGTGTCGATCGACGTAATCAAAAATGTTCGAGATCCGATCGGTGGCGCATAGAAGAATGTCAATCCCGTTCTAAACAAACCATCATCGACGGGATCAACATCAGAAAAGACATTCGACGATTTAAAGTAATCTGTTCGCGCCAATAAATAAGCGGTTGGTTGACGAGGACGTTGCGGCAGCACGAGCGGCGGTTGTGGAGTTGTCCGCTCTTGAATCCTCAGCGTTCCTAATTCGGGATCAGCGGCTCCAACAGGCGGATCAGTCTCAATCGGTTGAAGACTCAAAATCCCCAATTCAGAATCCGGGATCGGACTCAGGCGCAAATCTCCAAGCTCAGAATCCCGTCTTGATTCTGGTGTCGGCTCTGTTTGCTGTGTGATCTGAATGCTGCCTGGACGATAGGCACAATCCGTAGAAATCGATCGCCAACATCGACTAGGCGGTAAAACTGGAGACTCAACGGAACTCGGTAGCTGCTTTTGAGTGGTACTTAACGAATCGAGTGCTTCTGATAAGAAAGCGGATGGACTTGGAATGGACTCGATCGCAAAATTTCCTTCATCGACTGCCAAATCTTTTGCCTGACGAGAGAAATTCTCCAAATTTGATTCCGGGATCAGGAACTTCCTGTCTGATTTTTCAGTCTGCGATCGCGGTTCTATCGATCGAACTTCAGACTCCGATTTTCCTGAAAATGAAGTTTCGGCATGTATAGGAATACACAGAGCCTTGCTTGTAAAACTCAGGATAAACCAGCAGCCAACCTGACCTAAAAATTTGTAATGTAATATCCACAGTAGCCTTACACTACGGAAATGTACTAAGGGCGAAATTCGTGCTGTCGCACTACTAAAATCTCCAAAAACCAATCGTTTCACAATCTCCCCGTTCACCACTCAGCATCCACACTTTCAAACTAATTTCAGCACTTTGACGCACAGATTCCGGACAACTTTAATAACTGTTGCATATACGAACGATGCTAGTATCTTCACTGAGATTTATATGAAGTCTCGTTAAAGCCGAAGCAGAAATCCCTTAAGCTTCTCCGTTCGCGTGTAAAGTATTCGTGAAGACTTAATTCTGTAATTTCACTTAATCATCTCACACGAGTAGAACTGGGTTGAACTTGTTTCTAGGCTGACCCCCCTCTGATCGCGCCCTGCGCTTTCTGTCCTTTTGTTCTTGGAGCGTCTATGTCCCGCAATTGGTTTCTTGCAATCCCATCTCTGGCGCTAGGCGTGAGTGCCGTCCTAATCGCTGGTGCCGCTCATGCCCTTACTCCCATCACTTCCGCCGAAATCCGGGAAATTGTGAGACAGGTTCGATTCGTACCGAGGGGACAAGCCGAGCGCAATGCAATTCTGTCAGAAATCATGCGCCCCGATGATGCCCTCGTCACTGCAAGATCCTCGCGAGTCGGTTTACGCTTCAACGACGGCTCCTGGGCACGAGTGGGCGAAATGGCAACTTTCCGATTTGTGCCAGGAACCCGAAATTTCCGCCTCAATAATGGAACGGTACTATTACTGATCAAACCGGGACAGGGCAGAACGACGATCGATACTCCGAACGCCTCCGCTGGAGTCCGGGGATCAGCCCTGTTTGTCCGCTACGATGAGCAGACCGAAACCACTGTCGTTGGCGCATTAACGAATAATCCCAATGGACCGATGGAGATCCTCGACAACACCACGGGACGCAAGCTGCCTCTAGAAGCGGGACAAATGGCGATCGTCGATCCTCTAGGAATCCGCCTATTTAATTTCGACATGCACCGCTTCTACGAAACCAGTGACATCGTGCGCGGTCTAGATTTGCAGCGTCGAGAAGCCCAACCCAGTGCGGAACCAGGAATCGCAGCCGTACAAGCTGAAACCTCTCAAGCCCTGCGGGAACAAAAACCGCTCACCGGAACTGTGATCGAAAATCCCAGAATGGTGCAGCTTTCTCCTGCAACGGAGACTCCTGTAGCAACCCCCGCTCAGAATTCAACTTCTCAAACGAACACCACGACGGCTGAAACTAAGCCTGATTCTGGAACGAGCACCACTGGGGGAACCACACCGGGCGGTTCAACTTCTGGTAGCACAAATTCTGGTGGCTCAACGACAGGGGGTAGGCAAGCCAATGAGCGCGATTCCCCGGACGGCGCAGTGAAAACTGACACGACAGGTACGACTGGGAGGAATACGAACTCTGGAACTCCAACAACGAACTCTGGAACCCCAACAACGAACTCTGGAACCCCAACAACGAACTCTGGAACCCCAACAACGAACTCTGGAACCCCAACAACGAACTCTGGAACCCCAACAACGAACTCTGGAACCCCGACAACGAACTCTGGAACCCCAACAACGAACTCTGGAACTCCAACAACTCCCAACACTTCCACCGGAACTAATTCAACTCCAGCAGGTACAACACCTACAACGCCTGGTGTAACAACTCCAAGTGGTAATGCAACGCCAAGCACTTCAGGCACGACCACTCCTTCCACATCTCCTACCGTCCCCCCGCCTTCCAGCGGCACAACAGCCCCTGCCCCAACCAGACCAGGCGGTAGCCCCATTGAAGCCACTCCAGCCCCTGGCGCTTCTACCGCTCCAGGCACGATCGTTGCCCCATCTCCCAACCCCAACCCCACCACCAACACCCCAGTCAATCCCGCTGTTACGCCTACTCCTGTTGCCCCCACACCCAGCGCATCTCCTACGACTCCCACGCCCAGCACTTCTCCTGCTCCCACACCCACCATCCCAACTCCCTCTGCAAATCCATCTCCGACTCCAGCACCGAATCGCAACACGGAACAACCGCCAACCGCTCCTACACGTCAACTCATTGACCTTGATCCAACGCGCCCTGCTGTTCAAGATCAGCCAGGTTCAGTCTCTACTCCTCCAGCACAAGCTACTCAGCCTCCGGTAGAACCGTTGCCCGCTCCACCCGTGCAACCTGCTCCCCCTGCCCCAGCACCCCCTGTCATTACACCCGTCGATAATTCAACCCAGCCCCCGATCCAACCGATCGCGCCTCCGCCTGCTTCCCCAGTCCAGCCGACTCCCCCTCCTGTGGAGCAGCCTCCAACTCCTCCAGTGCAACCCGCACCAGCTCCCCCTGTGGAGCAGCCTCCGCAGCCCGCGCCTCCAGTGGAGCAACCCCCACAACCGACCCCTCCGGTAGTTCAGCCCCCCCAACCGACTCCGGCTCCTCCAGTGGAACAACCGCCAGCACCCGCACCTCAACCCCCAGTGCCAATTCGGAACTCTGTGCCTCCAGTTCCTAATACTCCGTAAGGGGCGCATAAAACAAAGAGGGCGATCGATAAATTCCCGATCGCCCTCTTTGTTTTTCTAATCACTTCTACGCAGATGGAACCAGCCGCTTCCTTAATGCTTCCGCCCGTCGTTTTGCGGTCTGATTTGCAGGTTCAAGCGCTAGTGCTTGATCGTAAAACTCCAAAGCCTGAGCCGCTAACTGCTTCCGCTCATACGCATGTCCCAAATTATTCAACGCGGTCACATACTCTGGCATCAGTTTGATCGCTTCTTTGTACTGCCGAATCGCCAAATCGAACTGTTCTTGAGCAAAATAGGCAAATCCCATCGCGTTGTACACGGCTGCAAGATCCTGACCTTCAAGCGTTTCGAGCTTGATGGCTTTCTGGAACTGGTTGATCGATTGGGAAAATAGCCGCTTGTCGAGCAGAATGCTACCAAGTTCATAATATTCTTCTGCGGTTCCTTTCCCTTTGCTGAGTTTGCTTTGTAGGCGAGACAGAGCACTTTCGACCCGACGAGTTTTCAGGACTTGCCGAGCGACGAAGAAGGCGGCGCTACTAAGCAATACCAGCAGAAGGGAGATGTAAAGAATGGGGGAGGCTACGCTGTCCATAAGATTTTGTCGATCGCGAATTTTAAGTCCATGTCCCAGCGTATCTCAAGGAAGACCCCAATAGGTAGCCCGCTGTTGTAGCCATCCTTCAGCTTTCCACCGTAGCAAAATTCGATCGACGGCTCTCCGTAGTTCATCCGATTCGAGTCCCTTCGGAAAGACGATCGCTAACGGTTCCGCTGCAATCCAGAATGGCAAAATTCGATACTCTGGAAATTCCTGCGTCCAGCCTGTTAGAACGCTCACATCGCCAGCAAATCCAACAGCTTGCCCTGATTCGATTAATTGCTTTCCAGCTTGATAAGAATCGATTCCAACAAGTTTGACTTGGGGAAATTGAAAACGAAGCGCCGCGATCGTACTGGAATTATTCAAAACCGCGATCGTCTGATTCGTTAAATCTCGCTGAGTTTGAATTGCTGAACTCTTGGTAATGATCCCCGTTCTATCCAGATAATACGGTTCGCTGAATGCCACGATTCGAGCGCGAGAAGAATTTACCGTGACACGAGCGATCGCGAAATCAACTTCTTCATCGGTCACAACAGAAAGACGATCGCGATTACTTACAGGTCGGAACTCGATCGCAATCGATCGCCCAAATAGCTCTTGTGCCAACCGTTGCGCGATCTCGATTTCAAAGCCTTGTAGCTTGCCTTGAGCATCCCGAAATCCCAGCGGTCGAACGTTATCTTTTACCGCCACGATTAGCTTATTGCGTTGAGCGATCGTTCTTAAATCTGCCGCAAACAAAGAAGGGGACACAATCAATTGCATCCCCATCAGAATCAAAAATGCGACGAATCGCTGTTTCATTTAAGCTTGAACTGCTTTCTCAACAACCTTCGCGAATCCAGCCGGATCGAGAACTGCCAATTGAGCCAGCATCTTACGATTAATCACGATATCTGCTTTCTTCAGCTTGCCGATCAGTTGGCTATAGCTGATTCCTTGTTGACGTGCAGCCGCATTGATCCGAGTGATCCACAAACGACGAAAATCACGTTTCTTCTTACGACGATCGCGATACGCATTCCGCAGCGCTTTCATCACCTGCTGATTGGCTGTGCGGAACAACCGAGAATGAGAGCCACGAAAGCCCTTCGCGAGTTTTAAAATCTTCTTGCGGCGTTTCCGAGCCACATTGCCGCGCTTCACCCGTGCCATGTTTCAACTATCCTTAACTAAATTTGCTGTAAAGCGTGTCTAAACCCCAGATAAAACATTATCTAGAGATAAGGCATCATCAGCCGAACATTCGCTTCATCCCGTTCGTTCACCAAGTCTCCGCCTGCAATTCGACGACGACGGCTCATACTCTTGTGAAACAGCAAGTGATTTCCATGAGTGCGACGGCGCTGGATCTTGTCACCACCAGTTGCTTTAAAACGCTTTTGTGCAGATTTACGGGTTTTCAGCTTCGGCATGGGTTTGCTCTAATTCGACACAGCTTTCAATCTTACTATGATTTTCAAATTTCGGGCAAATTCTCTCGAATTAAATCCGCAATATTAATTAACCTGAACTAGAAGACTACCAGCTATAAGTTCTGCTCTATTTATTCTCTCGAAGAATTTCTAAGCCATAACTATTCCGTTCGATGCCCCAAACCCTTAGCGTTGAAAGGAATAAACTGCGCCTGCAAATCGTCCACTTTGGGCACGGTTAATGGTTCGGATCTATTCGCGTGGTGAGGTAATGACTGTGAATCTATTCAAATTCAATGAACAGTTCGGATTAATTAGCCTGATCGCAGGTTCTTTGAGCTTGATTGCGACAAATGCTGTCGCCTCAGAACCCGCCCAGACAACAAACCCAACAGATGCGATCGCTCAACCCAATCCCACCATGAACCAAATTCCGTCGGTGGCTCAGTTGAGTAACGGCTCAACGAACTCTATGGGACAAGTCACTTCGGTGTCTCAGCTTTCTGATGTCCGCCCCACTGACTGGGCATTCCAAGCACTCCAATCCCTGGTTGAGCGCTACGGCTGTATCGCAGGTTATCCCGATCGTACTTATCGCGGGAATCGCGCTCTCACTCGTTTTGAGTTCGCAGCAGGTCTCAATGCTTGTCTCGATCGCGTCAACGAACTGATCGCTGCTTCGACCGCAGACCTGGTGAAGAAAGAAGACCTCGCAACCCTCCAAAAGCTGCAAGAACAATTCGCAGCAGAGTTGGCAACGATTCGCGGACGAGTGGATGCGTTGGAAGCTCGCACCACAACCTTAGAGAGGCAGCAATTCTCCACCACCACGAAACTCCAAGGGGAAGCCATTTTCAGTCTTGCGACTGCCTTTGGAGCCTATGATGGCGGTCTCCCTCAATTTGTCGCGAATACCAACATTTTACCTGGACGCGATCCGGGCGTTGTGTTCAATAATCGCGTTCGCTTGAACCTCAACACCAGTTTCACAGGAAGAGACCTCCTCATCACTGGCTTACAGGCTTACAACTTCGGTGGAGGACCCAGCAACATTCTTCCAAATGCGGGAGCTGGCAGCATTGCAGGAACTTTAGGCTACGGCGACGTGATTTTCGGCAATGCCAGTAACGTGCGCTTGTCCTTTGAACCTCAGTTTCCAACGATCAATCCACAAACCTTGACCGCTCGTGGCGGCAACAACAATGTAGACCTCTATAAGCTGCTGTATATCTTTCCCGTTGCCGATCGCCTTTCGTTATTTGCTGGAACCAATGCTGAAGTCTCGGATGCGTTTCCTTCGATTCTGCCTTGGGCAAGTGAAGGGCAAGGAGCAATCTCTCGATTCGCCACCCTTCCCGCTGCTCAACGTGTTTCTGGAGGCACGTCTCAAACAGGATTAGCATCTGCTGCTGGCTTTATTTTTAATATTTCGGATTCGATCGACTTACGCGCCCTTTACGGCAGCGTCAACGCGAACCTCGTAAGCAACCAAGGTTTAGCAGGCGGAACGCCATTAGGCGCAGGCGTTTTTGGGGGTAGCTATGTTGCTGCCGCTCAACTCACCGTCCGTCCTTCTCAAGCCTTCACGATCGGCTTGAACTACGCTCACAGCTACCACCAGATCAACATTCTGGGAACAGGCTTGAGTACCTCTGACATTGGCTCAATCTTGTTTCTTCCGACCGCTGCTGAAGTCGCAACCGACGGTGCAGGTTTAGGACCTTTGGGCGCGATCGCAAACCAAGGAATTCGGTTGAATACGGTAGGTGCAACTGCTGCATTCCGATTCAGCCCGAATATCAGTCTTGCAGGTTCCTTCAGCTACATTTTTAGCGACCTCGTTGATATTGATGCCTCTACAAACTTCCAAAGCTGGCAAGTCGGCTTATATTTCAGCGATTTTCTTAGAAAAGGGAATTCAGCCGGATTCATTGTTGGACAACCCCTCAATCGTGTCAGTGTCAGCGGGCGAGCCTTTAATCCTGAAGACACTGATCCCTTTCAAATTGAAGGATTCGTGAACTTCCGCGTCAATGACAATCTCAGCATTACGCCTGGAGTGTTCGCGATCTTCAACCCTGAAGGATTTGATGCCAACGATACGGTAATCACGCCTGTTATCCGTACAACCTTCACATTCTAGATTTCAAGGGTGGCTCGTGAAAAAACCGAGCCATCCTGAAATTTTTCGCTAAAATTGGCAAAGGAAGAACAGCATTCTCTGTTTGACCGAACTCCATGAAATCAGTCGTTTCATGAGAAGTGGGCGGATTGTCCCACTTTTTTTATTTGGAGAAGTTGTTCGATGGCGCATCCTTTGATTCCTCAAATTTTAGAAGTGGCGGCTCCGGTGGCGGAGTCGATCGATCTAGAAGTCGTTCATGCCGTGTTTCAAACGAACCAGAATCCGCCCGTGTTGCGGATCGATGTGCGAAACAAGCAGGAAGATACAGGACTCGATGACTGTGAACGAATGAGTCGTGCCCTAGAGCCGCTTTTAGATGAATTGCTTCCAGATCAGTACGTGTTGGAAGTCTCTAGTCCTGGTATTTCTAAGAATCTGACGAGCGATCGAGAATTCATCTCGTTCCGAGGCTTTCCTGCAATGGTGACGACTTCTGAACCCTTTCAAGGTCACATCTATTGGGAGGGAAACCTGATTCGACGAGACGAAGAAAACGTCTACATCAGCAAAAAAGGACGCACGATCGCGTTGCCTAGATCGATCGTTGCCAGCGTTCAACTGACCGAAAGCGAAGACTGATTTTCTTAACAACTCAATAACTACGGAGATTTCTCTATGTCAATGGTCGCTCTGCCCGGACTCAAAGACATGATCGACGGCATCAGCCGTGAACGCAATTTGCCCAAACACGCAGTCCAAGCGGCACTCAAAGAAGCCTTAATGAAAGGTTACGAGCGATTCCGCCGGACTCAAAAGATTGATGGTGACGGCTTCGACGAAGAATATTTCGACAATTTTGAAGTGGAACTGGATGTCGAAGAAGAAGGCTTTCGAGTGTTGGCAACAAAAACGATCGTCGAAGAAGTCAGCAACCTAGATCACCAAATTTCTCTAACTGAAGTTCAAGAAGTCGCCGCTGAAGCACAAACAGGCGATACGGTCGTTTTAGATGTGACTCCCGATCAAGGCGATTTCGGGCGCATGGCAGCGATTCAAACCAAGCAAGTTCTGGCTCAGAAACTTCGGGATCAACAGCGGAAACTGATTCAAGAAGAATTCCAAGATCTAGAAGGCACAATTCTACAAGCACGAGTTCTCCGATTCGAGCGGCAGTCGGTAATTATGGCAGTCGTGAGCGGATTCGGTCAGCCCGAAGTCGAAGCTGAATTGCTCAAACGCGATCAACTTCCAAACGATAACTATCGAGCGAATGCCACCTTCCGCGTTTATTTGAAGAAAGTGAGCGAAGGTTCTCATCGCGGTCCTCAATTGCTCGTGTCGAGAGCCGATGCAGGTTTAGTTGTTTACTTATTCGAGAACGAAGTTCCTGAAATCCAGGATGATGTTGTGCGGATCGTTGCGGTCGCCCGTGAAGCGAATCCGCCTTCTCGTCACGTTGGACCTCGAACCAAGATCGCGGTCGATACCCTAGAGCGCGATGTTGATCCCGTTGGAGCTTGTATCGGTGCGCGTGGCTCTCGGATTCAAGCGGTCGTAAACGAACTACGTGGAGAAAAAATCGACGTAATTCGCTGGTCGCCCGATCCCGCAACCTATATCGCGAATGCCCTCAGTCCTGCGCGAGTCGATGAAGTTCGCCTGGTTGATCCCGAAGGTCGTCAAGCGCACGTTCTGGTTGGAGAAGATCAACTGAGTTTAGCGATCGGCAAAGAAGGTCAAAACGTCCGACTCGCTGCCCGCCTCACCGGATGGAAAATCGACATCAAAGACAGCCGAAAATACGATGCCGATGCCGAAATGCAGAAAATCTCAGACGCGATCGAAGCTCGTCGCCAATCTCAACCGCCAGTCGATGAATACGAAGACGAGGAAGAGTACGAAGACGAGGAACCCGTAACGGCTCCAGAGCCAGAACTCGAAGAACAAGAGGTTTAAGACGATAGGGTAGACTTAACAAAAATTCTTCTACCCTATGCCCTCAAACATTCGTCGCTGTCTCAGTTGTCGTAAAGTCGCACCCAAAGAAGAATTCCTTCGAGTGGTGCGGCTTTCTCCATCTCATGAAATCTCGATCGAACACGGCATGGGTCGATCCGCCTACCTTTGCCCCACCCCCAACTGCATTCAAACCGCCCAGAAAAAAGATCGCCTCAGTCGCGCCCTGAAAGCGCCCGTTCCACCCAGTATTTATCAAACCTTGAAGCAAAAGCAGGCAGAGATTTCTTCGCTCACCCAACCTGAGCTATACTAGATGCAGTGTCAATTGGGTCGAGCGACCTTCAGTTAAACGCCGTCGATCGCTCTAGTTTCCGTTTACTCAATCCCGTACTGTCGTAGGAGATGTTCCATCCCTTGCTCTGAGATGTTATCTGTATCCTCTCTTCAGTTCTATTGTTCCAGAGCAACTCAGGCATGATATCGAGGGAGAGTAACGCAACAGCCACGATTTCACACCCACCGCGAACAGTTTGCGGCGCTATTTTTCGAGCAAAATTGTCGATCGAGACATCGACAACTGCATTTCTAAGCTACCATTCAACCAAGGGGGTAACATCTTCTTCGAGATTACCGAGGCAAAAATCCTGCCATAACCCAACTAACCTGTCGTTTTAGTCAAAACAGAAGGTCACTATGTAACACCAGAATCGCACGAGGGAAGAGTGGATGAACAACGGCAAAGTCAGAATTTACGAGCTATCCAAAGAATTGAACCTAGACAATCGAGACATTCTCGCAATTTGCGAACAACTTAATATCGCGGTCAAGAGTCACAGCAGCACCATTACGGAAACTGAAGCGCAACAAATTCGCGCTACTGCTGAAAAATACGCTGCCAGTCAGCCGACTCGCAGTGCCTCTGCCCGCCCAACTGCCCCCCAATCTGTTGAATCAAGAAAGAAAACGCCCTTGAATATTCAGAAGAAACAGCAAATCTTAGAAATTCGTCGTCCGATTACGCGATCGACTGCCGAAAAGGAATCATCCGAACTTCGCACTCCTCAGCCACCTCAGTCTTCCCCGGCAGCTCAGTCTCCGGCGGCAAAATCTCCTGAGCCTCCGCGCCCATCGCGTCCGACTCCGACTCCAGAACGATCGACTCCCGTTGAGGCTGAATCTCAACCTGCCGTCGAACCCGCTCCACAGCCAGTCGAATCGATCGCGACTCCGAAAGTGGCAAAGGTCGAGGCTGCTCCCAAGCCTGAACCGACGCTGCAATCCTCTCCTTCGCGTCCATCGCCGCCAGTACGTCCTTCCTCCACAGTGAGTAAGCCTGTTCTGAAGCGCGACAAGCCTGCAACTCCAGAGCAGACTGACAATCGGCAACCGTCGTCCGATGCTAGACCCGATCGACCGCAGCGCCCTTCGATTAACAAGCGTCCTGGCGCACCTGGAAGACCTGGAGAAGCGGCTTCCAGACCTCAACAAATCGTCGAACTACGGCGACCGAAAGCAGCGACAGATGATGCGACCTCCGAAGACGGGACAACTCCCGTACTGCGATCGCGCCCCGTCAAACCGACCCTGCCTGATGCGATCGAGACTTCAGTTCCCGATCTGACGCTGAACAAGCCCACTCCGCCAAAACGTCGCACCAAAGTTTGGGAAGACGAAGAAGACGAAGTGCAAGAATCCTCTGAAAAGGCAGCGAAGCTCGGCAAAGGCAAGCGTCGCGGTCCTCGGATTCAGGAAGATGATGATGACGATCTGGATCTGCTCAATGAAGACGAAGAAGGAGCAGTGAGTCAGGCTCAAGTCAGCTTGTCACTCGCTCGTCCTGCGAAACCGAAGGGTTTACCTGGACAGCAGCAAGTTCGACCTGTGGCAACTTCGGCTCCGACTCAGCGCAAGCGGAATAATTACCGCGATCGACGCAATAATCGCAATGATTCTGAGAAAGCAGAACGTCCAGAAATCATCACACTCACAGGCGGACTCACCGTTCAAGAGTTGTCAAATTTGCTCGTCGTTTCTCCGACCGAAATCATCACGAAGCTCTTCATGAAGGGCATTGCTGCCACCATCACGCAAATGCTCGATGTCGAGACAGCGACGATGGTTGCAGAAGAGTACGGCATTCTGGTGGAAGTCGGTCGGAAAGAAGCCGCTGCCAGGAAAGTCACAGAAATGGTGGATGCAGATGATCTGGATTACCTGATTCGTCGTCCTCCGGTTGTAACCATCATGGGTCACGTTGACCACGGTAAAACAACGCTGCTTGACTCGATTCGTAAGACGAAGGTGGCAGCCGGAGAAGCGGGTGGAATCACTCAGCACATCGGGGCATACCACGTCGATGTGGAACATAACGGTGAAATGCAGCAAGTCGTGTTCTTGGATACTCCAGGTCACGAAGCGTTTACTGCGATGAGAGCACGTGGAGCGCGAGTTACCGACGTTGCGATCTTGGTCGTCGCAGCGGATGATGGTGTTCGACCTCAAACGGTTGAGGCGATCAGCCACGCGAAAGCGGCGGAAGTGCCAATTATTGTGGCAATCAACAAGGTTGATAAAGAAGGGGCACAACCCGATCGAGTCAAGCAAGAATTGACCGAGTACAACCTCGTACCGGAAGAATGGGGTGGCGACACGATCATGGTTCCGGTGAGCGCGTTGACGGGTGACAATCTCGATACGCTGCTAGAGATGATTCTGCTGGTTTCGGAAGTTGAAGATCTGAATGCGAATCCGGATCGACCTGCACGCGGAACCGTAATTGAAGCGCATTTGGATAAGGCGAAGGGACCTGTCGCAACCTTGCTGATTCAGAATGGAACGCTGAAAGTAGGAGATGTTCTGGTTGCAGGATCGGCGCTCGGTAAAGTGCGGGCGATGGTAGACGATCGAGGACAGCGCGTTCAAATCGCAAGTCCGTCGTTTGCGGTCGAGGTGCTTGGTTTGGCGGATGTTCCGGCAGCCGGGGACGAGTTCCAAGTCTTTACCGAAGAGAAAGAAGCGCGATCGGTGGCTTCGGATCGAGCAGATGAACAGCGGACTTCTCGACTGTTGGCAGCGATGTCTTCGCGTCGGGTGAGCTTGAATACCTTGTCTGCGAAGGCGCAAGAAGGCGAACTCAAGGAATTGAATCTCGTGCTGAAAGCGGATGTGCAGGGTTCGATCGAGGCAATTCTGGGTGCATTGAGCCAGTTGCCGCAGAACGAAGTCCAAGTGCGCGTCTTGTTCTCGGCTCCGGGTGAGATTTCTGAAACAGATGTCGATCTTGCGGCGGCGAGTGATGCGGTAATTATCGGATTCAACACGACGTTGGCTCCAGGTGCGCGACAAGCTGCCGATCGAGCAGGCGTAGATGTGCGGGATTACAACATCATCTATAACCTGTTGGATGATATCGAAGGCGCGATGGAAGGTCTGCTGGAACCGGAACTGGTCGAGGAAGCACTCGGACAGGCGGAAGTTCGAGCGGTGTTCCCAGTGGGACGGGGAGCGGTTGCGGGCTGTTATGTGCAGTCTGGTAAGCTCATCCGGAACTGCAAAGTACGGATTCACCGTGGCGGTAAGCTGATTCACTCCGGCAACTTGGATTCGCTGAAGCGGATGCGAGAAGATGCACGAGAAGTGAATTCGGGTTACGAGTGCGGTATCGGCTTGGATGACTTCAAAGATTGGGTCGAAGGCGACACGATCGAAGCTTACAAGATGGTGACGAAGCGGAGAACGCTTGCTCGATAGATTACGTTACTAGATCAATTGGCTCCTGGATCGTGAGATTCGGGAGTTTTTTTGTGAATTTCCAAAGCGGGTCTATTGTAAAGCTTTGGAACGATCGCTAACTCAGACAATCACAGCACAATCTGAGGTTTTTCATTCAACATTAACCAATGCACATTTAACGTCTCTAAAATGCTGACTAAATGATCAAAATTTACGGGCTTGACCATGTAAGCATTCACGCCTAAATCGTAGCTTTGATTCACGTCGATTTCTTCTCTTGAAGTTGTGAAAATGACGACTGGAATTCGTTTTAATCCGGGTTGTTGACGTAACCAAGCGAGAACTTCAGTGCCCGATCGACGTGGCAATTTCAAATCCAGCAAAATTAACGCAGGAAGCGGATACTGAGCACGATCGTCATACGGGGACTCACCTGATAAATAAGCGATCGCTTTTTCGCCATCATTCACCGCTTGTACCGGAGCCGTAATTTGTGCTTTGCGAAAGGCGCGGTGAATGAGAATGACATCTTTTGGGTTATCTTCGACTAGCAGAATCGAGGGCGTGTCCATAAGTTAAGAAATTGACTCGGAGGATAGAGTAGCCAGCGTTTGTAATAGCTGAGTGGCTTGTCGAGCGTTTTCGTAGATTTGCTGCAAGTCAGGCTGAAGCGAATTGGACTGGGATTGATCCTGAAGCAGACGAGAACTGATCGATTCAATCTGCTGCAAAGCGTTGTGCAATTCATCGAAGCGAAAACTGCGATATTGGGCGAGTTCAGTCCGGGTTTTAGCTTCGTTGATAGCGCGAATGACGGCTCCCGGTAGCTGAGTATAACGATTTTGACGTTTGAGAATATAGTCATTCAGTCCGAGTTTCATCGCTTCAACCGCAATCTCCTCGGTTCCTGTATCGGTAAACATAATCACGGGCATGTTCGGATCGCGTTCTTTTACTGCCAGCAACACATCAATTCCGGTCGTCCAACGAATCTGGAAATCGGTAATCACCAGGTCGAAGTTTTTTTCGCGGATGGCTCGATTTAAACTGCCTTGATTGAGAATTTCGATCGCTTGGAGCGATGGGAATGCAGGTCTGAGGGCGCGGAGAGCTAAAGCGCGATCGCCTGGATTGTCATCAATCAGAAGAATGCGAAGCGGTGTCATGCGTTGGGTTAGAGGGATTTAGCAAGCGGCAATGAAATCCAGAAGTGGCTGCCCTCACCAGGTTTTGATTCTAACCCGATGGTTCCGCCCATACGATCGATGCCTTTGCGAACAATGGCAAGCCCAATGCCCGTTCCAGGAAACGATTCAATTCCGTGCAATCGCTCAAATACACCGAAGATACGATCGTGGTATTGGTCAGCAATGCCGATTCCATTGTCTCTAAACGATAAGCGTACCGAATTCTCTTGAACGTGAGCAGAAATTTTTACGATCGGCTGGATACCGGGTTCAACGAATTTAATTGCATTGCTGATCAAGTTCACCATCACTTGAAGCAGGGTGAAGCGATGTGCCATAACATACGGCAGATTTGGGGAAACATCGACGATCGCATTTCGTTCCTGAATCGTGGCGCTTAATTGTTGAAGTGCGGCTGCGATCGCATCATTGAGATCGATTGGTTGAAGTTGAATTTGTGTGCGGCTTAGACGACTGTAAGACAGCAAATCATGAATGAGACTATCCATTTGCACCGCACTTTCAGAGATGTTTTGAATGTATGAAGTTGCGACTGGATCGAGTCGATCGCTGTAGTCTTCTTCTAAGGCTTGAGAGAATCCCTGCATGATGCGCAACGGCGCACGTAAATCGTGGGAAACCGAATAGGTAAAAGCTTCTAGCTCTTGGTTAATCTCTGTAAGCTGGGCGGTTCGTTGTTCAATGCGCTGTTCTAAAGTTTCGTTGAGTTGTTGTAGAGCGAATTCGGTTTTTTTGCGATCGCGAATATCCTCAATCACTGAAATAAAGTATTTTGGGCTGCCATCGGGTTCGCGTATCAATGATGCCGTGAGATTGATCCAAACAATTGATCGATCTTTGCGAATGTAGCGTTTCTCCATCGAATAGGTTTGAATCTCACCTGCTAACATTTGCTGGACATGGTTCAAATCAAGGTCTAAATCCTCTGGATGAGTAATGTCCTGAAACGTCAGTTGATGTAATTCCTCGCAGGGATAGCCCACAAGTTCACAGAGCTTTCGATTTGTACGTAACCAAATGCCTTTTGGGGAAACGTGAGCAATTCCCACAGCGGCTTGATTGAAGGTCGATCGAAATTGTTCTTCACTTTCGCGCAGTTCAGCTTCAATCTGTTTTTGAACCGTAATATTTTCAACAAAAATCAGAATCCCGCTAACAGTTCCGGTTGCATCGTGCCACGGTTGCACCTCCCATCGCAAAAATTGTTCGGTTCCATCTGGCAATACATAGCGATCGCTTTCACATTTCGCACTTTTTCCGCTCAGTCCTTGCCGATGAATCGCTTTCCAATGCTCTGAAAGATTTGGAAATAGATCATAGTGAGATTTTCCCAGAACTGATTCGATCGACGATAAATGATAGTCCTCGATCCAGCGCTGACTGACGGCAATGTAGCGCATTGATCGATCGAACATTGCTACGCTCACAGGCGCATATCTTACAAAGAGTTGCAGTCTCTCTTCTCGTTCTTTTAAGGCTCGTCCTGATTGATTTTGCTCGACTTCGTAGCGTTTGAAGCCGCTGGCAATCAGTCCAAGTAACGCAAAGCTTGTTCCTGTAGCTAAGGCGAATGTGAGTAAGGTTGCGTTCAAATTGCGTTGGGATTCGAGGGTTCGCCGTTGTAGCTGTTGGTTTTTCTGAGATGCGATCGCGCCAACCTGTTGTCGAATCTCATCCATAATTTGCTCACCACGATCGAGCCGTACAATTTGTAGCGCGGCATTCGATCCCTCGGTTCGTCGTACTTGAATGGTTTGATCTAATTCTGCGAATTTCTCTGTGATTAATTGTTCGAGTTTTTGGAGTTGTTGCGGCGCGATCGCTTCAGATTGTTTGAGAGTTTGAACGCGCTGATTGATCGATGCGATCGCACGATTGTAAGGTTCTAAATATCGATCTTGTCCAGTCAGTAAGTAGCCACGTTGTCCGGTTTCTGCGTCTTTTAGCGTCGAAAGTGTTGCTTCCAAATTCGCGATCGTTTGATGGCTCTGATTGATAGACTGCTCGTTTTCAGCGAGTCTTAGAATATTGCGATAAGAGATCACCGCATTTAGCAATAACAAGACTAGAGTTGCAGCAAAACCGAAATTTAGTTGCCGGGACAGCGATCGTTTCATGAGTCAAGCAACAAGCACCATATCGAAACGGTAGTGTAAACGATCGATCAATTCAACTGTTAATGGACTGGAAAAAACAAAGCAGGAACCTCGAAAGATTCCTGCTGCAAGAGTGGTTTAGCACAGAGAGAACGATCGTGAATCGCGAATGCCTCTCTGTTGAAAAACTAATAGAGATCTTCTTCCTGGTGAGTCATGATGGTGCAATCTGACTTCGGATACGCCACACAAGTGAGGACATATCCTTTTTCGATTTGATCATCATCCAAGAAAGACTGATCAGATTGATCAATTTCTCCGTCCGTGATCTTGCCTGCACAAGTGGAGCAAGCACCTGCACGGCAGGAGTAAGGCAGATCCAAACCTTGCTCTTCAGCCGCGTCCAAGATGTACTCATCGTCGGGGACTTCGATCGTGGTGTTCAGTCCTTCAGCTTCGTTGATTAACGTGACCTTAAAAGTAGGCATTCGGTGATCCTCTCTAGTAATTAGGAGCGGCAGGATTGCCGGAAAAGTTGTGACTTAAGTTTTCTCAATCAGTCCTGAGTCGCTTAAGTTGTTTTCAATTCTGATACTACGGGAAAACTCAAGCGTTAAACGCGCCATTTGCCTGGATCGATGAACGCGATTCCTAATAAATCAGCATCATTTAATCTACTTATACTTATAGGACGATCGATTGGGCACAATCGAGAGTTACAATTCGTTACCCTAATTACTTTTAATCGGTTTCGGCTGCGAATCTATCGGTAGCATCGATCAAAGCACTCAAAATTCCGATTTCCATCATCGAGTGTCCGGCATCAGGAATCACAATAAATTCAGCGTCCGGCAAGGCTTTGTGTAAGTCCCAAGCCGAAGTCATCGGACAAACGACATCGTATCGCCCTTGCACAATTACGGTCGGAATGTGGCGAATACGATCGCAGTTTCTTAAAAGCTGATTATCGGTTTCAAAAAAGCCCCGATTCATAAAGTAGTGGCATTCGATTCTGGCGAACGCATCCGCGAATTCATCCTGAGAAAATTTACTTTGCAAATCTGGGTCAACGACCAATCGACTGGTGCTACCTTCCCAAACTGACCAAGCTTTTGCAGCCTTCGATCGGGTTTCGGCATCGTCACTGGTCAATCGTCGGTAATAAGCTGAAACTAAATCGTCGCGTTCTTCTACCGGGATTGGTTCTAAATATTGCTCCCAAGCATCGGGAAAAATCCAGCTTGCCCCTTCTTGATAGAACCAGAGAATTTCCTTGCGTCGTAATAGGAAGATTCCACGCAGAATTAGACCTAAACAGCGATCGGGATGCGTTTGACTATAAGAGAGCGATAAAGTGCTGCCCCAACTGCCTCCAAAGACAACCCAGCGATCGATTTGGAGATGCGATCGGAGTTTTTCAATATCGCTAACCAAATCCCAAGTCGTATTTTCTCTCAGTTCTGCGTGAGGTGTACTTTTCCCGGCTCCCCGCTGATCGAATAGAATAATTCGCCATTTCTCAGGATCGAAATACTGCCGATAGGTTGAAATCGTACCGCCACCAGGTCCACCATGCAGAAAGACGACAGGTTTTCCGTTTGGATTGCCGCTTTGCTCGTAGTAGATTGTATGCAAATCGGAAACTGGGAACATACCCGACTGGTAAGGCTCGATCGCTGGATAAAGATGACGCATTTGAAGATCTGGGCTAACTAACTGTAGACCATGATAGTTTCCCGCAGTTTTAGCTTTTATGCGCTCTAAACTTCCAGTCGGATTTTTGTTCCTGATTAGTATTGTGTTTATTGGTTTTGGCGATCAGTTTTTACCGCCCCAGATTGGACGGTATAGTTTTCAGGCGCGAAGCTCGATCGATCAATTGTTGGTGAATATTGTCCCGAATCGGCAACCCAAGACGAATCCGTATCGCCGGACTGAGGATGCGATTCAGGATACGAAAAATTAGAGAGCAATGTCCTGCATTAACCAGAATCCCGCGAACGCCTCGACTTCTGGGCTTTCTTGGATGGCTAGAAAATGCACCTGGTTCGATCGAGCTTTCGCCTCTTCAAATTGTTGCGCTTCTGGAATTGCTTTCTTATCCAACGTGGTGAGAAACCATCGATCGTTGACTCCCGTTTCAAGTAGTAACCGATTCGGAATCGTTGGATCGTATTTCACCGCGGCAATTTCTAGTCCCGACATCCAAGCCGCCATCGCAGTCGCACGTTTCGAGAAAATGATCAAACCTGGAACAGGCGCATCCAGTTCAAGCTCGGTCAAACTTAACGGGAATGCTTCCCCGAAGTCGATCGACCATTCGCCCATGTCCTGAAATGCCTCTAGGGGCAAAGTCGCAAACGCCCATTTCTGACCTTCTAGCGCTTCGGGTAGGACTTGGGGTGGAAGCACTGGAAAGACGACCGAAGGATTTAGAGAAGGCTGATATCCAGATTCTTTTGGGTAAACGTTTTGAGAGCGATCTTGCATCCAAGCGCTTAAAGCAAGAGTCCGACGACTCAGAACAGCAGGCAGATCTAACCCTTTGCAAGCGGTAGTGATCATATTGTTCATGGCTTGGCGGAAGAAGCGGACTTTATCTGGAGGATTCGGAGCCTCGGAGATCGCGGACTCGATCGCATCTTTTAACCAGCCCGAATTCACTTCTGTACTCGGACAATATTTGGAAAACCGAAATAGTTTCTCTGGCTGAGTCTCGATCGCGGTTGGACTTTCGCAAATCAGCACTTCCCAAATCTTTTTATTTTGCTCATCCAAAATTGGACGTGAATAATAATCAAGTTCCCAAATCGTTGGCATAATTTAGCGCGGTTGCATCTCTTCAATTATCCGATCGAAACGGTTTGCAATTGTTGGCAGGCTTTCAATCCTAAAGAGGGATTCGATCGATACTCGTCGGTCGAACTCCAAACGCTCAATTGCCGCTCCGCTGAAATGAAATAAAGATAAGCAGCAGTTGGATCGTATTTCAGCCCGACTTTCAAATTCGAGAAATCATCCTCACAACTCTCAAACCCGAATCGGACAACAACTTGAGCGACCAAACATTCTGGCGTATCTTGCGTTTCACCCAGGGCATCCCGTTCCTGCCAAAACGTATCAAGAAACGATTCTAGAATTGGCAACATTTTTTCCGGTGCGCCGTTACGACTGGCATACACGATCGCGGGATTTCCTTCGACGACGATGTGACAGGGAGTAGGCATAAGAATTTTCGCTCTCAAGACCACCCTTAGCATAAGCTGTCGCTCGTCCGGTTTGCGTGTCGATCGAGATTTTCGGGAAATATACGGTTCTAAGCCGATCTTAAACTTTGCAGAATATTTATATCGAAATCGTCACAATCCTATGCCCTTCCCTTCTGGTGCTCCATCTGCTGATTTGTCTCGCTGCAAGATTCTAGAGTCCCGCGATCAATATCGATCGTGTCATATTCGCGTTCCCGATTCCGAAGAGCGGATGGCAGCGATCGTATTGGGCGATCGCTATTACAGTTTTTTCCGACTGGTAAAAGATTCGCAAAAAGCCCTGCAAATTGCCGCCAAATTAGTCTATCGAGGCGATGAAGTGGCAATGACTCGCACCATCAAAGGCGACGTGATTTGGATTTATGAATCAGAAGCCGAAGAAGACAAACCGAAAGCGATTGCGAAATCTCGATCGACTGCCGCTCAAATGCCTCTGATGAGTTCAGGGCTGTGGAAATTTCTCGCTTCGGATCACGAGTATCGTCCCTGTCAAATTCGCGTTCCCGACGTGGCAAAACCAATGACCGCGATTTACAACGATGGACAATATTACAGTCATCTCAGAACCGTTCGAGAGCAACAACAAGCGATCGAGCTTGTAGAACGATTATCGAGCAAAGGACACGCGGCTCGAATTACGAAACACGAACAAGCTTGGGCGATTTGGGTACTCGAATCAGAAGCCTCAATTCAGACGTAATCCATTCAGAAATGTACGAGAATAGATCTGTCCGACCTGTCGAGTTGCTCAGAGAGAAGAACGCTGTGTCTCATACGATCGTTACAAATACTTGTGAAGGAGTCGCGGATTGCGTTGATGCGTGTCCGGTCGCCTGCATTCACGAAGGTCCTGGAAAAAATACGAAAGGAACGGATTGGTACTGGATTGATTTTTCGACCTGTATTGATTGCGGCATTTGTCTGCAAGTCTGTCCGGTGGAAGGTGCGATCGTGCCTGAAGAGCGTCCCGATTTGCAAAGTACACCGAAGTGAATGGTTTTGAAATCTAATAGTTTCTGAAAGGGTTGCTTTGCGCCCTTTTTTTTGTTGCTAGTATGAGTCACACGTATTCCAAAAAAGGAACAAGCAGTGATGCTCGAATTGGCGACTACTCTACAAGGTCAAACGATTCAAAATCGAGTGCGCGAAGTAGGAATTAATCCTAATCACTGGTATGCAGTCGCATGGGCGCACGACCTGAAACCGGGAAAAATTCTCCCCATTCGGATCTGGAGTCAGCAAATTGCACTCTACCGCGATTCCCAAAATCAAGTTCAAGCGGTTGAAAACGTCTGCCCGCATAAAGGGGTCGCGATGGATAAAGGCAAAGTTCAAGGCGATGCGATCGTGTGTGGCTATCACGGTTGGGAATTCAACGGACAAGGCGAATGTGTTGGAATTCCCTACTGGAATGAAGGGCAGAAATTACCCTGTGCAAAGATTCAGAGCTATCCGGTTCAAGAGAAATATGGCTTGATCTGGCTATTTCCAGGCGATCGAGATTTTGCAGAATTAGCTTCAGTGCCCGACATTCCTGAATATGATGATCCGACGTGTTTTATGGTTCCGATCGCAGCTAAATTCAAAGCTCATTTCTCGATTTGCAACGAAAACACGATGGATGTGTTTCACGGATATTTGCACCAGAATCTACAAGGCTGGTTTGATCCGGTTTTGACGAAACTGCGGGAAACGGAAGACTCGGTAAAAGCAGAATATCAAGTGTCGTATAAGGGCGTTTTAACGAAGTTTATCGGACTCAGTGAATCGGGCGGGATCACGACCAAAACGATCTCTGTAGACTATCAATATCCGAATTACATTAATAAGCTGGAAGGCATATCTGCCTTATATTTGATGCGATTACCGATTTCTGAAACGGAAAGTCGATCGTTTGCGATGTTATTTTTACGGCTTCCGATTCCAGTTTGGTTAATCAATCTAGTGCGCCGACCGTTGCAGCCTGTGATCTTGCATTTGTTATTCTTACCGTTCCTGCATCAAGACATTGAAATGATCGAGAGCGAACAAGAGAACTATTTGAAAAACCCATCGCGGCGATATGTTGAAGTCAATCCAGCGATTATTGCAGTGCAGCGATTGATTGTGAAACAGTTCGATCGATATCAGCAATCCCTTCAACGGTCTGAAATGATCCGTCAGTAACGAATTTTCTTTTTTCATTGCAAACCGGAGCGATCCGAGAAAAATCGAATTACAGTGACAAACGGGACATCTGAATTTCGCAATTTCTAACTTAAGTCAGTTGTTGCCGATCAGATGTCATCGTACATCTCGATCGAGAAGATTTATTTTCAGTACACCTATGAGACACCAAGCATTGACCTTACCAAGTTGGCGGCGAGCGGTGGTTGCCGTCATGTTAGCGATCGCGCTCTTTATCTCTGGCTGTCAGCAGCAAGAACCCTCTCGTTTCGCAGAAGCTCAGAAGGAAAGTAACAAACCTGGAGTCGTTGCAGTTGCGAAAGATGCAACTCAGGGCAGCCAGTTTAACAAGTACTTCCCGAAAGCTGGAACCGGATATGAGCGCGTTTTCACTCAAGAGAAAAAAGGGTTTGCCGAAGCGAAATTAAAGCAGAACGGCAAAGATCTCGCGATGTTGTCGATTTCGGATACGTCGAGTTTGCCAGCCGCAGCAGCGAAATATCAGAACACGACTGAGAAGATCAACGGGTTTCCAGCCATGACAATGGGCAATACACAGACCGGAGTTTTGGTTGGGAAGTATCAGGTGAAAGTGCTGTCGCGAGATCCGTCTTTTACCAAGGAAGACCGGGAGCAGTGGCTTTCTAGGTTTGATCTCAAGGGATTGTCACAGCTTAAAGGGTAGATCGGTGACGGTTGGGCATGAGGGATTCGCGCTTCGTTTGGGGCGGATCGTGCCCCCTAAATCCCCCAAAATTGGGGGACTTTGAGTAGAAAGAGATTCTCTTGCCTCCAGGTGATTTTCCAAATTTCAAAGTCCCCCAGAATGGGGGATTTAGGGGGCGACCCCCAAGCCATCCGAACTCAAAACCATTTGTGTACATCGAGCAGTTTTGGTGAGAGAACGCTGAATCTACGATCGACAATTTCTCTCAGTCCTAACTGCCGAATTTGAACGCTTCATAAGAGGATTTTTCATGAGTAAACCCATTTTTGAACTGGTAGACGAACTTCCTACGGGTGGTACTACAGTTAAAGCCCTGAACACGCTTGATTTTCTCGTTCCTGGACAGTGGCAAAATCTCACCGGATTTACCAACACGATTCGTACTGTGACTGGTGAAACCGATGAAAGTTTGATTCAAGCGATCGGAGAACGCGCCGTTTTTCTCTACAACGACGAATCTCAAGGCTATCAACGCGCTATGTGGCTTTATCAAACCGTGGATAATGCTGCGAGTGCCCTTGGAACTGCCGCTCTCGCCAACAAAGTCGGACAAGACATCTCATTTCTCGGATTCTTGAGCAATCTGACTCCAAAACCGGAAAAACTGCAAAGTTTAGATCTCTGTGTCAAGCTCGTTGTGGAACTTGTCGCCTTTTGTCAAATTAACGGCATTCCTGGAGACAGTATCGGAGACTTTCTTGGGGCTTTGGGCGACTACGGCGGCGAATCTTTAATGCGGATGGCAGCTTTAGTTAGCTTCGACGGTTTAATCCCGCTTGGTGGCGATTTCATTCAGAAAGGCTTGTCCACGATTAGCCAAACGACTCCGCAGGAATTGGAGAAAAACCAATCGTTTAAGAGCGTCAAACCGTTAATTCCGGGAGGCGATTCGGCTGGACAGTTGAACTTTATCGGACAGAGCTTTGATTCGGTCAAAGGCTGGATGGGAGATTTCGTCTCTTCGCGGAATTTGACTCAGCAAACGTTACTCGATCGAGTTCGCGGAGTCGTCGATGTTTCCGCTGACAAGCTCGATTACGTGGGCGCATTCCTGGATGTCGCAGTCAAGTACTACACTCACACGGGAACGCAAACCCTGGCTCGTCGTCTTGTAGAGCGGGCAGTCGCAGAAATCTAAGAGGGTTAAACTCTCAGAAAAAGGCGATCGTGCTTCAGGGTGCGATCGCTCTTTTTTTTCGATTTGAAAGAGTCCTGATAAGCTGTTATCACGTCTTTTTTCGAGACTTGTCGATCGGAAATTGCGCTCTGTTGCGCGAAATTCATCATCGGCAAATATACTGTTGAGTCAGAAGCAAAATCGCGAACGTCAAGCAGGTGAGAGGAGTAAACTGTGCAAGTTGTTAAGGAATACGTGCGGCGTTGGTATGAAAGTGAACTCGACCCGGATGAGTATCTCTGCCATCAACGCCAGGGGAACATGGTGGAAATTGAGGAGGCAGAAACGGGACATCGGCGCACTGTTCTTACTTTTTGTACAAATGATGTGCTGGGCTTGACCCAAAACGAATCGGTGAAACAAGCCGCGATCGATGCCATTTTCCAGTACGGAACCTCGAATAGTTCGACCTCGGTTTTGAGTGGTCGGATTGACCTGCATCGCCAGCTTGAGGACGAAGTATCGAATTTTAAGCATTTACCCCATACCCAACTGTTTCTCAATGCTTGGATGGGCATGCAGGCGTTGATGGATGCGTTTTGCCATTTGGCGATTCCGGTTCCAGGATTTGACCATACCCGCGAAACGTTGATTATGACCGATGTGCTAAATCACGGTTGTATTGTGTCGGCACTGGCTCATGCAGGAACTCGATCGGGAAAACTTTTCGGCTATAGTCCCAGAGTTCGCGTGAAGGCGTATCGTCACTGCAATACGGAAGATTTGGCGCGGAAGCTGAAGCGCTATGTGCGACCGGGCGATCGTGTCATGGTTGTTTCTGATGCGGTGTTCTCAATGGATGGCGATATTGCACCGCTGCCTGAGATGATCGAGATTTTGTCGAACTATCCGGATAGCACGTTGGTCATGGATGAAGCCCATGCGACAGGTGCGTTGGGTGCGACGGGACGAGGCATTTACGAGCATTTCGGATTGAAGCCGCAAGATGCCATCGATCGAGGAATTAATCCTTTGATTCTTTCAACGTTTGCAAAATTTGGTGCATCGGTAGGAGCGGCAATTAGTACTCATGTGGCGGAATTGAAGCCGTTACTGAACTGTTCGCCAACCTCGATCGGAACTTGTTCACTCGCTCCCCCTCTAACGGCTGCGGCGTTACAGAGTTTTCGTACTGTGCAAGAGCATCCAGAATTGGTGTCACGGTTGCAGGAAAGTACACGATATCTGCGATCGCGGTTAGCCGCTCAGGGATTTGAAGCGATCGGGGAAACGAATGTCGTTCCAGTCTTGCTTCCAACTGATATGAATCCCAAGGTGTTTGCACGTGAGCTAATGGAATTGGGGATTTGGGTGTCTCCGATTTGGTTTATTGCCAAGCCTCGGATTCGGATCACGGTGAACGCATTGCATACTCGTGAAGAGATGGATTGTCTTGTGGCGGGAATGGTGAAGGTGCGTGAACTGATGTACAAAGAGGAAGCAGCAACGATTAGCGCTTAATTTTGTATGGATAAAACAAAGCCCACCGGAGGTTCTATTTTCCGATGGGCTTTTTGCTAAGAGGGTGTTTGAGCAGTAATCGTTGATCGCATTCACCCGCCCGGAAATGAATCTCCGGGCTGATCGGGGGAAGCCCACTAAACTGGGCTAAGAACTCCGAATTACGCTCCCAGCCCGCTTCAGCGGGGTTTCCTCCATTAGCCCGGAGATTCATTTCCGGGCGGACTGGCAACGCAGCAAAGCCGCTTTTTATGCTTTTCAAACACCCTCTAAGAGTAACTTTGAGATTAAAGCGGTTTCGGCAATGAACGCCAACTTTCAAAGCATTTTTTTATACAGAGGTTTTCTCAGCCTTTTTCAACATTTGCTGTGCAATTTGCATTGCTGGCGTTTTTCCATATTGCAATTTCAAATTCTGAATTGCTCCATTTGCCGCTTTCATCACACTACCCGATGGACTCTGCAATGCCTTTTGCAAATACGGTAAAACTTTCTCCGATCGAATCTCTCCTAATGCTTGAACCGCATACTGTCGAACCTTGAGATCCGAATCCTGCGTTAACTTTCCGAGGACTGGAATCGATCGCTCAACTTCACTGCGTCCTGAATTTTGCCGAGCGATTTGACCGAGTGCGATCGCAACATTTCCCCGCACCATTGGATCAGCATGAGTCGTGTACTGCATCAATTTCGAGACGTGCTTCAAATCTTTTGATTGTCCCCAAACGAGAATATCCTGGGTTAAATCTTCGATCGCGCCATCGTTGGGACGCTTCGGATCTTGAATCGTGGGCGGAATTGTAAACGCGATCGTTTGCGCTCTCGGTTCTTCTTCTGTGACTTGCTTTGGATCTTGAATCGCGGGTGGCAGAATCACTTCTGCGGGTTCTTCTCTGGGTTCTGGCGTTTCGTCGATCGCTTCTGACTCTTCAGCCTGCGGATTTAGAATCGCCTCGATTTTCTTTGTTAATTCAGGTTCTGTGATTGAAATCTCTGAGGTTTCATCAATTGCTGCTACAGGTATTTCTGCGATCGCAGGTTCTTGGGGTGGTGTTGGGATCAGGCGTTCGATCGAATCTTCCTTGGTGTTGGATTTTTCATACCGCGACACTCCGAAAATAATTCCACCAACCACTGCTACAAATGCAGCGATCGCCATCAAACTTTGAACCATAACCCTAACTTCCATGCAATTCAGCTTTATCATTTTGTCTTAAGTAGGCAAAGTTGCTGGATTTGTTTAAATGTCTCAATGGTTAGAACATACGGCGCAAGTTGAAGTCGAAGCCTCGATCGAGAAAGTCTGGGGGTTTTGGTCGGATCTTGAACAAATGCCGAATTGGATGAACTGGATTTCTTCGGTGAAAGTATCTGAAGAACAGCCAGAACTCTCGCGCTGGACACTGAACGCGGTTGGATTGCAATTTAGTTGGCAATCGCGTTTGACTAAAATCGTTCCAAATCAGATCATTCAATGGGAATCGATTAGTGGATTACCCAATCGGGGAGCCATTCGATTTTACGATCGCGGATCTGAAGGCAGCATTGTCAAAATGACGATCGCATACTCGGTTCCTGAACTGTTGGCGCAGATGATGAATAACGGAATGGTCGATCGATTTGTGCAATCGAATATTCGGGCAGACCTCGATCGATTTCGAGAATATGCAGTGAAGTCTGACCAAGCCGTATAATTCACGCTTGACTTCTGCAAATATTTTCATGGCGCAAAATCCATTTGATCAATTGTCCAAGCAGTATTTAGAAGAGTTTCTAGCTCCCATCGGCACTGTTCAGCGACAATACGAAATCCCAGGCGAGGCTAAATTTGTCGATGTTTGGTTTGTTCCAAATCCTGATGCAGTTCAAGCGACTGATTTAGGTCTTTTGGGGCGGATGGTGCAGCAACCTTGTCTGCTCGAACCTTATCGAAATGTCCCGACTCGAACTGAGGTAAGGGTTTCAGTGATGAAACTGGTTTGGGTACAGGAAGACGAACGCCGCAAAGCACAGTGTGAAGAATTACCAGACAACGAAATTCCTCAACTTTGGATTCTCGCAGCGACTACTTCTAGACCTTTGCTGGAAGAGGCAGAAGGCAAAATTAAAGCGGATTGGATGCCTGGGGTTTATTTCATGTCTGGGATTTTGAAAACTGCGATCGTTGCGATCGATCAACTTCCTGAGACTGAAGAAACTTTGTGGCTAAGAATTTTAGGACGCGATCGAACACAGGAGCGGGCAATTCGGGAAGTTCTCGCTTTACCTGTAGACCATCCGAGACGCAGCAATATTTTACGATTGCTGGTTAGTTGGAAGGTTAGAATTGATTTAGGTGAAATCATTGATAGCACTGAGCAGGAGACAATAATGGCACTGTCTGAAGCATTTTTACTTTGGGAGCAAGAAGCTGAAGCCCGACTCCAGCGCAAGGCTGAACAGGAAGTGCGACAGAGAGTTGAACAGGAAGTGCGACAGGAAGTACAAAACGCAGAGCGTCGATCGCTGATTTTTCTCCTGCTTGAACAGAAGATTGGAACTTTGCCAAACGAAGTCGTCGATCGAATTTCTACGCTCACACTCGATCAAATGGGAAGATTAGCGATCGCACTTCTAAACTTCACGTCGATCGACGACCTCACCGATTGGCTGAACGAGCAGTAGGGCTAACAGGAAATGCTTTCAAGATAACGATCTCATGTTATCTACCGCAGCCCTTTAAGCAGTTCCGTAACATCTTGATAGCCCTGATAATTACCCTGCTTCATGTATAGCTCTGCGGCTTTCTGAAAATTGTCGATCGCGCCTTGATTATTGCCTAGATGTCTAAGTAGTTCGCCTCGGAAATAGTAAGCTTTTGCAAACTCAGGGTTGAGTTTGATCGCTTGGTCATAATCTGCGATCGCGCCAGTAGTATCTCCTTGTTCCTGCTTCTTCACAGCTTCGTTGAAGAATGTTTTAGATTGTAGTTCTGTTTGAGGGTCTATTCTTGGACTTGAAGCCGACGGTTCAGATGGCGTGGAAGACCTAACATCAGGGGTGTTTCGCCAACTCTGACTCAAAGAAAGCGTAAGACCAATCGAGAGTATTATGCCCAGAATCACTTTTATCGCGAGTGCGACCTTAAATGAGCGCTCTTTTTTCAAACTTGCATTCTCAAACTGCGCTTCGTTGAGATGATTGTTAGCTGTATGTATTTGTGATTTTTGCGGTTCTCTCTGTCGTTCTCGGATAATGCTTACTGCCATTCGTATTCCTTTAGCTACATCTTTGAAGGCTTCATCCTGATCCGACCAACTTTTAATTGGCTTTGCGTTCTTTGGTAAGGCTTGTAGTTTTGCAAATGGCGCATTCTCCCAGTCCACCTGTCGCAACAGAATTGGAATGACGCAAGCCTCTCCTTCCTCGTGCCGCTTTAACGCTTTCTGCATTTCCACATCCCAGCAATAGTCCGATGCGAGGAAATCAGAACTCACCATCAACAAAACGATATCCGCTTTTTTCAATTGCTCATCAATCTCTCGATTCCATTCATATCCCGGCGCGAGCATCCGATCGTGCCAGCCCGATATGACACCTTGGCGCTGCAAAATACTCAAATGTTTTACCAGTTCGTCTTTGAACTCTTCATCCTGATGTGAGTAGGAAAAGAAGACCCTGATCGCCGCTTCAGTCATATCCCTCTGCGCCAAAATTTATACTTTAGTTTAATAAAGAAAAACCTGTTACGGAAGCGTTACGTAATCAAAACCTAATTTCACCTTGCACTAACGCTCGCTCGCAATCTAAACGACAGCGTGAATCGATTGAAACTTGCCAATCTATAATGAAGAAATGTAAAGAGACTCTTCAAGGGCTATCTCATGCTGATCGATCAACGTCCTGTATTGACTGAAACGATTGAACTTCCCGCAGGTGGAACCGATCCGACTCGATTTGATTGGAAAGAAGCTTGGTATCCCGTTCACTATGTTCAGGATTTAGACAAAACCAAGCCCACGAAGTTCACACTATTAGGGCAAGATTTGGTCATTTGGTGGGATGGGAAGGCTCAGAGTTGGAGAGCCTTTGAAGATCAGTGCCCGCATCGGTTAGCGCCGCTCTCAGAAGGCAGAATCGCAGAAGATGGACTGCTTGAATGTCCGTATCATGGGTGGGCATTTGAAGGAGATGGGAAATGCGATCGTATTCCACAACAACCCGAAGGATTGAGCGCAAATGAATCGAAACGCGCTTGTGTAAGCTCTTACGCTACCGCAGAACGGCAAGGATTACTCTTTGTCTATCCAGGAAAGCAAAATCCTGAGCAGGTGAAGATTCCAATTATTGAACCGATGGAAGAATCGCCCGATGAATGGGTTTGTTTGAATACGTTTCGCGATTTGCCTTATGATGCGTTGACTCTGTTAGAAAATGTTTTGGATGCGAGTCATGTCCCGTTTACACATCATAAATCGGTGGGAAATCGATCGAATGCTTCTCCGGTTGAGTTAGAAGTTCTGGAATCTGGAAAACAAGGCTTTACAGGATTTTGGCAAGAAGGTCCGCGCAAAGGGACATTAGGATCACAACACAGTCGCTTTATTGCTCCCGGATTGATGTGGCATGATCTGACCTCAAAGCAGTTTGGAAGAACGATGACGGTCGTCTATGCGACACCGATTAGAAAAGGTGAATGTCGCGTATTTGCTCGATTCCCGTTCAAGTTTGCATCGAAGCTACCAAGCTTTTTTATTAAACTTACACCTCGTTGGTACTCGCATTTAAGTAACAATACAGTTCTAGAAGATGATCAGATCTTTCTGCACTATCAAGAACGTTACTTAGATCAAAAGGGCGGTAGTCCGAATTTTGCCAAAGCGTTCTACTTGCCAACTCGTGCAGATTCGTTTGTTTCGGGCTTGCGGAAATGGGTGAATGAGTTTGACGCTGAACCTTTTCCGGGGGAAGCATTGCCGCCCCTACGATCGATCGATGAATTGCTTGATCGATATTCTTCCCACACGATTCATTGTTCGAGTTGTCGAACCGCGTTAGCTCGAATTCAGAAGCTTAAATTTGCGATCGCAATTCTCGGAATTCTGACTTGGGCAACTTTGCCATTGATCTCGATCGTCTTTCAACCGTCGTCTTTGAGCATTGCGATTCTGGCTGCGATTGTGCCTTTAATCTCAGGCTCCATGTGGCTTATCCTGCATCACTTTGAGCGTAAATTTCATACAGGAGATCGAACACCCGCAAGAAATTTACCAGAGAAGTGAATCCGATGCTTGCGGGGATTCGTAATCCAAACACGATGACGGATCGATTTAACCTGGAGGCGTAAAAAGTATGACCTTGCGTTTAGTCGAACGGCTCAATGCTGTCAGACACCAAAACTTTGTGGGGCGTGAATCCGAATGTGGATTGTTTCAAGCCGCGATCGCGTCCCGCACTCTGCCTTTTTCTGTGCTGCATCTCTCAGGAATGGGTGGTATTGGCAAAACCATGTTAGTTCGGCAATTTGCTCAAATCTGTCGAACTCTGAACATTCCGACAACCTATATCGATGGGAGAACGCTTGAACCTACACCCCAAGCTTTTCTGAGGGCTTATCACCCAATTGGTTCGGCTCGACAAGTTTTATTCATTGATAGTTACGAGCGATTGTTACCGATCGAAACTTGGCTACGAGAAGAATTTCTGCCTCAGTTACCAGAGCAGACATTGATTGTTCTATCCAGTCGAACGGCTCCGAATTCTGCTTGGCGAACTGATCCAGGATGGCAAGCTTTGTTTTATGCGATCGCGCTTCAAAATCTAAGTGTTGAAGATAGTCAGCTTTATCTTAAAAAACGATCAATTCCGCCTCTACCAGAAATTCTTAACTTTACATCCGGGCATCCATTAGCTTTATCACTGATGGCAGATCTCTATATTCAGGATGCAGGTCTGATCTCAAATGCAACTTTTAGTGTGACTCAAATTTTGCTAGAAACATTTTTAGAAGAGGTTCCGAGTTCTACACATCGAATTGCTTTGGGAGCTTGTGCGATCGCAGATTCAACCACGGAAACATTGTTATCTGAACTATTACAGCAAGATGATGTTCATGAACTATTTGAATGGTTACGGGGACTTTCGTTTGTGCAATCAGAACGCTTTGGATTAGTTCTCAATCCCGTTGCACGAGAAGCGATTGTTTCCGATTTACGTTGGCGAAACTATGATTTGTGGAGTCGGTTTCATCAACGAGTTCAGAACTATCGCACTCCTTCAGAACCGGATCAGGAAGCTTCAATTGCTTTGAGCCAAACCGAATTTAATCAAGCGGTTTGGGATGCGTTTCGTCACTTTGTTCGCCCGGATGTATTGCATCAGAATCCATTATTGCGATCGCGCTTAGTGATTGAACAATCGACAACTCCTGATACTCGAATTGAAGTTTTGCGATCGCGTTTACAAGAAGCGGCTGAACTTTTACAAATGTCTCCTCGTGATGAGAAGCTTTATCGAACCTTACATCGAACTTATTTGAATCCAGCACCAACGCAGGAACAAGCAGCGGAATGTTTAGATTTACCATTTAGTACCTATCGACGTTACTTAAAAACAGGAATTTCGCGAGTTGCAGAGATTCTTTGGCAACGAGAAAGGTTAGCGAGTTGAGAGGATGTTTGAAGCGTGTCGTTCATTGCATCCACCCGCCCCGGAATGAATTCGGGGCTAATTGAACGAAGTCCACTGAAGGGACTACCAGCCGACAAAACTCACGTCTTCAGTCCTTTTCAAAGGACTTTCGCCTGATAGCCCCGAATTCATTCCGGGGCGAAATCGAACGCAGCGAGAAGCCTCTGTATGCGTTTCAAACTTCCTACAAAATGCTTAAGGCACAAACACTGTTAAACCATCTGGAATACATTCGACCTCGATCGGGGTTGTGCCCACAACTTCACCATCTACCACGACTTTTTGAGCCGGATTCGTACTCACTTTCAGCCGTCGAGTGCGACCATGAATCACATTTTCTTGATTCAGTTCAGTTCGTGTAATCGCCGCTCCCAACAGTCTTAGCATTGTTGTTACGGCTTGAACTTTGTTTTCTGCGGTCGCGATCGTCACATCTAACAATCCATCATCGACCAAAACTTCTCCTGCACCCTGAGCCAAAATTGAAGTCGGTGGAGCCGCATTCGCGATCGTCATTGCTCGCGCTTCAAATTCATAAGTCTTCCCTTCTGCTTCGATCTCAATTTGAAACGGCTGTTGTTGATCCATCACGCGCCAACCTGCCATCAAATAAGCCAATGTTCCCCATTGTTTTTTTAAGGCTCGATCGGCAGTTTCAACCACATTCGCTTCGTAACCAATTCCTGTTAATAGAATCATCGGAATGCCATCACAGTAAGCCGCATCAATCTTTCGAGTTTGTTCAGCTAAAATCACTTGACACGCATTCCGAACAGGTAACAATCCTGGAATGCCGAGTGCCATTGCAAACGCATTCGCAGTTCCTCTAGGAATAATACCAAGTGGAATTCCTGTTCCAATCAATGCCCCTGCGACCGCAGAAACAGTTCCATCTCCGCCAGAAGCAATCACGAGATCAGCATTATTCGAGAGAGCAGCTTTAACGAGTTCTTCGGGTTGTATGTCTGGTGTCGTGTGATGAATGTGTAAGCTTAAATGCGGATCTAAGAGTTCTTGAATCAGAGCTAGGTCTTGATTCGCATCTCTTTGTCCAGCAACGGGATTGAAAATTAAGTGAGCAACGCGAGTTTTTGCGAGTCGAGTGACGATCGCTTCTGCGGTGGATAGATTCGTCGCGATCGCAACATTGTACAAGTTACAGAGCCGAAAGAGTGCGAGAAAATTCGGCTCAGTTTCGGCATCTGGATCAAGTAAAACAATCACGGCGAGAATGTTACCGCTTGCAACCTCACCTGCAATCTGAACGGTTCCGCCGAGGGAATGGGCAAGTCGTTGCTCGATCGATAATCCGGTTGCGGTTTGAATTTGTTCTGCGGTTCTGGCTGTGCCGATGAGATGATAGCGTGCGAATGTAGGCTGATGGGCTGAAACAAACCGCACCATTTCATCTTTACGAGTGTTGTGAGCAATAAACGCGATCGTATTCGGCATCAGAGCAGTCCTTAGAATCCACACTCTGAATTATAGGAAACTTAGTTCTTCCAAATCCGAACGGTTTGATCTTTACTACCACTCACAATACGATCGCCATCAGTTGCAACTGCTAACACCCAGTCTTTGTGACTGCTTAAGGTTTGAAGCTCTTTTCGATCTTGAAGCGACCAGAGCTTGACCGTGTTATCAACACTGCCACTGATTAATCTCTGACCATCTGGAGTAAATGCGATCGCAACGACTCGCGAAGTATGTCCTTCAAGCGTCTGAATCAGTTCACCTGTTTGCCAGTTCCATTGCTTGATCGTTTTATCCCAACTTCCACTCACCAATGTTTGCCCATCGGGACTGAATGCTAGAGCGCGAATCGCATCTTTGTGTCCGGTAATGGTTCTGATCAAGTCCCCAGTTTGAGCATTCCAGAGTTTGATGGTGCGATCGAGTCCTCCCGTTGCGATCGTTTTCCCATCAGGACTAACGACAACCGAGAAGATTCGACCGTCATGAGCAGGAATCGCCTTGAACAAGGTTCGCTTTGACAGTGACCAAAGTTTTAGATTGCCATCTTCGCCAACACTAAAGAGTGTATCTTTGTTGGTTGCGACAGACCAAACTGGACTACCGTGATCGAGGGTTTGAATTGGTTGATTGTTTTGCAGATTCCAAAGCTTGATTGATCGATCGGCACTTCCACTCACTAGAATCCGATCAGGCGTTATTGTCAGCGATCGAATTGTATCGTAGTGGGCATACGATATCGTATTCGTAACGGTTCCAGTATCTGCATTCCAAAATTTAATCGAACAATCCTCAGTAGTACTAATGATAGTTTGTCCATCTAGAAGCACCGACCAAGCAGCGGAAGAATTCAGCGTTTTGGATACGTTGAAAGGATTCGATCGAGCAACAGGCTGCTCGGTTGCAACAGGCTGAGTGACTGTAGGTTGTTGCTCTGTCTGTTTCGGAACATTTCGAGAGATAAAAGCTCCGCCAGCCGCCGCACTTAACAGCAAAAACAAACTCAGTGCCAGTCCTAACTTAATCGGAGCAGCTTGTTTCGGAGGTGCAAGTAGTTTTGCTTTAGATAGCAAAATCTGTTCGTAAGTTGCTGGCTCTAATACGCTGACTTGAGTTCCCCGACCACCGGAAGTATTTGCTATCACTTTGAGCGAAAGTTCTTCGAGGTAAGAATCGATCGAGGTTGCAAACGTACCTGAGACAAATAGTTTAAATAGCTTGTTTTGATTGAGCGATCGACGGGTTTGATCTCGTAGTTCTTGGGGAATCGAAACCCCCATTTGGGCAGACTCGTAGGTTTCGTAATTGGCAATCACTACGCTTTCGATTTGCTCTGGAAGGACTTGTCGATCGACATAAGTTGCTGCTCCTCTGGCTAAACAGGTGAAAATGACATCCAAATGCTCTGGCTGTAGTTCTCCTGCGTAGTAGTAGCAGACAAAATACGGAATGTGATTTCGTCCTAAATCATCGGCTCCATCGTTGTAGAGCCAACCGAACAGCGTTTGATTTTCAGAAATTCGATACAAGTAAACAGCCCGATAGCTCGATTCAGGCGGGTTATAGGCATCCCAATGTTGATGAACAATCTGATCAATGAATGCCTGCTGAATCTCAGGCGAAATCGCAGCACTGCTGAGTGCTCTAAATCCAACTTTCGCAAAGCTGGTATAGACCAGTTGACCTAAAAGAAGAGACATTAGAAATGTATTTTTTGTTCATTAACGGGCACTTGATCTGGAGTTATCGTAAACAATCCCAGCGAAAATAACAACGCGATCGCAATTCCCAAAATGCTAATACTTGCGATCGCAAGTAAAGCGACTGACTTACGGAGATTCGATGGGAACATCTGTTGTGTCAGTGCGGTTTGAGCTAAACCTGTTGCTAGATTGTGGTTGGGTTGAAAATGATGGTGTTTGTTTAACTGTGCAAGTAACCAAAGTAACGGGTCTGCGGCTCCTCGTGCATTTAAAGTCGAAGTGCCTTGCATTGAGACGACTGGAATCGCGGAATAGAATCTTTGGTAGCTGGCTTTAAGTGCATCGAGTCGAGTGATTAGTGGCTGTAGATTCTGCTCGATTTGAAGCTGTGTAACTGTTCCAGATTCGAGCAAATCGCACTTTGTGAGAACTAGCGCGAAGGAATAGTTTAATCGTTGTTGTTGAACGAGAGATGCGATCGCTACAACTTGATCAAATAAGTCTGCTAGAGTTTGGGCGTAGTCTGGATCGTGAAGTAATCCAGGAGCGCTAATAAACACACAGCAACCCTGTGATTTCAGCACAAGCTCTTGAAAATCAGGGTTACGAATGTGACATGATTCGCCCGGAATGTCCCACCAGCGGAACTTACAGCGGGTTTTTACTCCCCACCAGCCTTGATACTTCAAATCAAAGTTAAAGTTCGTAATTTTGATCGTTGCAGGTGGATACAGCCCTGTGTTTTGAACATGGAACAGAATTTTTTCAATGTTCGATCGAACTTCTTGATCTTGACATTCAAACCAAGCCGCTTTCGGATGTTCAGAAGAATACTCTCCCTGCAATTCCGTATAACTTCCAGCCAAGAAGACTGTTTTACCAACCCCACGTTCACCGATGCTGAGCAGATTGAAAGTTTTAGCAACCATAATGATTAGAAAAAGCGACGAAAGAAACTGAACAATTGAGACAAGTCACTAAAATCACCAAAGAATGCAAACGTTGTTTGTCGAAGTCGATATCCGGTTCGCGAGAAGGAGTTAAGTTTCCCTGCTCCAGTGTCAAGGCTTGTTTGACCTTCACCGAATGTATCGATCGCGGTGTCCTGAAAGAAGAATCCAGGTTGTTGAGAAAAGCCTCCTGGCTGTCTTCTAAATCCACCTGTAACCGTTTCTTCTTGTTCTGCTGAGAGTTCGTGAATGGGTTCAGACATTGTTTTGATTCCTAGTACGATAAAAACTTCAAATGTTCACCAGACTGCGCTTTTAACTCGTTCGGAGATCCCTGAATTATCACTTGACCTCGATCGAGCAATACCACCCAATCCGATCGCTCAATCACACTTGGACGGTGCGTAATCATGATGGTCGTTTTGCCTCGTCTCGATTTGAGTAAGCGATCGAGGACTTGAGCTTCACTCACCGGATCAAGCCCTGCTGTCGATTCGTCCAGGATTAATACAGGCGGATCAGTCACAATTCCGCGAGCGATCGCGAGTCGTTGCCGTTGTCCTCCAGAAAGATTCGCACCAAACTCACCCAGTACGGTTTGATATTGGTTTGGTAGCTGGCTAATAAAGTCATCGGCTCCAGCAATTTGACAAGCTTTAACAATCTGTTCAAATGAAATGTAAGGCGTTCCTAAACGGAAGTTTTCAACGATCGTTCGACTCCAGAAATGAGCATCTTGGGGGACATAAACCACTTGTTGGCGTAAACAATCGAGTGAGAGATCTTGTAAGTTGTAGTACCCAACTCGAATGTTGCCAGAATTGGGTTCGTACAATCCTGCGATTAATTTAGCTAGAGTGCTTTTTCCGCAGCCGGAAGTACCGATTAATGCGATCGCATTTCCACCTGGCAAGCTCAGAGAGAAGTCTTCCATCAAATCGACTCGTCCTGCATGATGGAAATTCAATCGATGACAGATAACATCCGCCTCACTAGAAAGATGAGCAAACGGTTTCTGTGTCTGGTTGTGAACTTCTGGAGTCGCATCAATTACCTCAGAGACGCGACTAACTGCGGTTTGCGATCGATAGTATTCATCCACCAATCCCAGAATCGCACTCATAAATGCAAGAACATTGCCTTGCAGTCCATTAAACGCTAACAATTGACCAATACTCAGTTCTTTATTAATGACTAGATAGCTCCCCAATCCCAACAGTAAAACACTTCCAATTTTGCTGACTTGCTGAGTAAAGGTGCTGGTTAGAATTCCAATCTGAGTCGTACTAAAGCTGAGATTAGCTAATCGTCCGAATCGACTTTGCAACTCTTCCCAAAACTGAGGAGCAGCATTCGTCGATTTCATCACCAAAGCGCCCTTAAAGGTTTCAACTAGCACGCCTTGATTCTCAGAAGACAGGACTAAGAGATTGCGAGTTGCTTTCTGCAAAGTGGGAAGAAATGGAACTACAGAAACCGTCATCAGAAGTCCAATCACAATCACTGCGCTCGTTAGCTTCCAGCTATAAAACAACATAAAAGCGAGTGAAATCAGCGCGATAAAAAACTGACTAGGTAAAGCCACGACGACTTGAGACAGCAATTGATTAATCTCATTGATATCGCGTAATCGACTGATAATCTCCCCACTTCGACGAGTTTCGTAGTAGCTCAACGGCAACCGAAGAATCTTATACCCGAATTCTAGTACGAATCCTAGCTGCAATCGTTGACTAAAGTGAGCAATTAAAGTCGATTGTAATAGCTGTAAACTTCCACTAAATAAACTTAGAACAATCACACTCACAACAACGACCGTTAGCAGTTGAGCATCTTGTCTAACTAAAACATCGTCTGTAAGAATTTGAATCAAGAACGGACTTGCTAACGAAAGTACTCCCAACACGACGTTGATGAGCAATGCACTGAGTATCAGCGATCGATAAGGCAGAATCCGCGCAAAAAATCGCCCAAACCCGCTCTTTTCATCCGGTTTCGTCTGCGAAAAAGTCTCTGTGTCAAGCTCTAACAGCAACATAATGCCATTCCAAGCCGACATCAGTTCTTGTCGATCGACATAGCGCAATCCCAAAGCCGGATCAGCAATCACGAACTTTCGTCCCCGTTTGCCGTAGAACACCACCCAGTGATAACCCTGCCAATGAATCACACCAGGCAAGGGTAGTTCATTTAATCGATCGAGAACTTGTTCTGAAACTTTTACCGATCGCGTTTTGAATCCTAATGTTTCAAATCCGCGTCTCAGTCCTAACAGCGTAGTTCCGAGTTGTCCCGTTCCAACGGCTTCTCGACATCGTGCAATACTGATGACTCGTCCGTAATGTTTGCTAATTGAAGCGAGGCAAGCCGCTCCACAGTCTTCTTCACTCAGTTGAGCAACACAGACATATCCTTGTTTGATTGCAGCCACCATAGTGTTTAGAGATTTGAGATCAATCGCGTCTTTCTCAGCAAAAATTGCACTACTGTTTCTTGGCGTGAAATCACATCAACTGTTCCTTCCATGCCTGCTTGTAATGGACACTGCCGCCGTTCATCTCCGACAAACGATTGAGCAGGCTCCATTGTGATCTCATAGGTCGCGGGTGCATTCTCTGATGCAGGTCGAGCATCTGGAGCAACCGTTTTGATCACACCGTTCAAGGTTCCATAATCGGGAAACGGACAAGCTGAAACGCGCATTTGAATGGTTTGCCCCGGTTTCACTTTATCGATGTCCTGTGCCGCGATTTGACCTTTCAGAACGAACGGAGCATTTTGAGGTGCAATAAACGCGATCGCTTCTCCCGATCGCACCACTTGATCCGCATTTCGTAAGTTCAATTGCAGAACAGTTCCCGAAATCGGTGCGCGAACCACACTTTGATCAAAGCTGCGTTCAACCTGCTGCAATTCCTTTGAAGTACGATCGAGTTGTCGCTGAAGTTCAATCCGATTTTGCAATAGCTGCTCTCGCTGCTGTCTCAATGTTGCGAGTGTTGAAGCGCCTCGTGCTTGAGTTTGAGCAATTTCTTCCTGCGCTCTTGCAATCTCAGCATCGGTTGGATTCAAAGCGGTACTCGCTCGATCGACTTTCGCTTGTGCCACTTGAACCGCTGCTTCTTTTTCCTTCAAGGTCAGTGCTGGAACTGCCCCCTCTGCTGCTAACTGTCGAAATCGTCTCAGTTCATCCTGTGCCAAATTCAGTGCGGCTCTCGCTTCTTCTACATTCGATGTCGCAGTTGCTTGCTGATCCTGGAACACTCTTTGTTGGCTTCTCAATTGAGCTTCTGCCGCTTGAACACTGCGATCGACCACATTCGATTCGGCTGCAATCTGACTATCAAGTGCTTGAATCTGAGCGTTCACCTGATTCAATTGCAATCTTCCCTGTCGTAAATCGCCTTCAAGCTGGCTTTTCGTGGTCATCAAACGAGAATCATCCATCCGAGCAACAATGTCACCCGCTTTCACTTTCTGATTCTCCTTCACAGTGATCTCTTTCACCGTTCCCTCGATCGCAGATTGCACCAGTCGCAAATCTCCCGCAGGTCGCACCGTCCCAGGTGCTTTCACGGTCACGTTATACTTCAGCACTGTAGACAACAAAATTGCTGCTCCAAACACCGTCAGCATCACACCACCACCTACGATCGCCCAAGGACTAAGACGCGGTAGAAACTCGTTCTGGCTGAGGGTTGGAACTTGAATGGGGGTTTCTTCCATGTCAGGCTCCTGAGTGTATTAAGGAAAGATCTCCGATAGGCTGCGATCGGAGATCTTCACGATGCGTCGATCAAACCAACTTAAGAGACGATCAAGCCCTTCGGATCGAAGTTCAACTGAAAGTCTTTGAGAGCGCTGGTGTCGATCGCGTTTTTCTCGGCGGTCACGAGTTGGCTCACGGCGCTACCACCCGGACCCGATTGAGCATCCGCTTTGAATCCAAGCGATTCATTGTTGAAGTTAAAGCTCGTGCTGATCAAATCCTTCAGACTGATTCCACCAGAGACGACTTCTTGTTGTTCATCAGACAGTTCAACGAACAATTCAGACTGTACAGCTACACGGTTCATAATCATTTTCCTCATTTGTTTTGTGTGTTTGCGTTGTTTTTCCAACTGTGCCGATTTAGTAGACGATCAAGCCCTTCGGATCGAAGTTCAATTGAAAGTCTTTGAGAGCGCTGGTGTCGATCGCGCTTTTCTCAGCCGTGACGATTTGGCTGACGGTGCTGCCACCCGGACCCGATTGAGCATCCGCTTTGAATCCAAGCGATTCGTTCTTAAAGTTGAAGTCCGTGCTGATCAAATCTTTCAGGCTGATTCCACCAGAGACGATTTCTTGTTGTTCATCAGACAGTTCAACGAACAATTCGGATTGCACAGCTACACGGTTCATAATGATCTTCCTCATTGGTTTTGTGTGTTTGCGTTGGTTTGTTTTTCCAACTGTGCATAGTTTGTCCGATGGGATTGTTCACCTGCCAGTTCAATCAATGTTCAGTTTTTGTTCAATTTTTGAGCAGGAACTAAAGAAGAGAGGTACGAGAACGATTTCACTGGGATTGCGAATGATGGGGTGTTTGTTTACCCGCTGTCTCGCCCGGTGTTAAACCACCGGGCTAATCGAGGGAACCCCACTGAAGTGGGCTGAAACCTCAGTTTTAGGGGGCTTCAGCCTCCTTTCTCCCATTAGCCCGGTGGTTTAGCACCGGGCGGACTAAATCGCAGCGATAGACTATCATCGACCCAAAAATTTGCAGATACTCATTCCACCGTCGCAATACAATCAATCTCAACTAACAAATCCTTCGGCAATCGTGCCACCTCCACACAAATCCGAGCAGGCGCAGTCTCTTCCTCAAAGTACTTCGCATAAACCGCATTCATCGCCGCAAAATCATTGATATCTTTCAAAAACACAGTCGTCTTCACCACATTCGACATTGATGATCCAGCCGCTGCCAAAATCGCTTTCATGCTGGTCAATGCTCGTTCCGTTTGAGCCACAACATCGCCTGCCCCAACAATCTCACCTGTTGCCGGATCAAGCGAAATCTGTCCCGCAACAAAGACTAAACCTTGAGCCACGATCGCTTGATTGTAAGGTCCCACTGGAGCAGGAGCCGCATCAGTCCGAATCACTTGTTTCACTGGTTTGTTCATAGGGGCTTGGGTCGCATTCCATAATTTCTGTACTGTAAATAATCGTGCAAAACGCGATCGTGATCAAAACATAAATTCTCAGGAATCTCCCAAGTGTGGATCACGCGGACGTTTTTCGCATCGTCGCCCGCTTTTGGTTCCCCTTTTGCCGTGGCAACATAAACCACACTCATCGTGTGTTTGCGCTCGTCTCGATTGGGATCAGAATATACGCCGAGCAAATCTACCAGTTCGATTTCGAGTCCAGTTTCTTCCTGTGCTTCAAGGTGTGCGGTCTTTTCTGCTGAGTTGCCGTAATCGATGAAGCCGCCGGGAATTGCCCAACCGTGGGGCGGGTTCAAGCGTTCGATTAACACGATCGGGCGATTGGGTCGATCGATCAGTTCGATGATGATGTCAACGGTGGGAGCGGGATTGCGATAAGCCATAGAAAATTACGTTTTCAGAACTATTCTTGATTCTTCTTTCGACAGAGATTGGGCTTTGGGTCTTGTGTTACAGTTCAAAGTGCCTTTTCCTCGTGTTTAATTCTATGTCTTTGAAGCGATCGAGCGGCGTTTTGCTGCATCCTACCTCTTTTCCCGGTCAGTTTGGGATTGGTGAACTCGGAGCCGAGGCGCATCGGTTTATTGAGTTTTTGGTGCAAAGTGGTCAGCAGTATTGGCAAGTTTTACCTCTAGGTCCAACAGGCTACGGAAATTCCCCGTATGCGTCGTATTCTTCGATGGCAGGGAATCCATTGTTAATTAGCTTAGAAGAATTGCGCGATCGCGGTTTACTGGAAGACTCTGATTTCTACAATCTGCCCGATTTTTGGCTGAATGGTGTGGACTACGATCGCGTTTATGCCACGAAAGCTCCACTGTGGCGAAAAGCGTATGAAGCATTCAAACATCAAGCTTCTGAGCAGCGAAAGTTTGCTGAGTTTTGCACTGAGAAAGCATTCTGGCTCGAAGACTATGCGCTGTTCATGGCATTGAAAGACGAAAACGGTGGGAAAAGCTGGTACGAGTGGGAACCGGAATTGATGCAGTTCAAACCGAGTGCGATCGAGCAAGCCCATGTTCGCCTACAAGATAAGATTAACTATCAAAAATTCCTGCAATATCAGTTCTTTCGCCAATGGTTGAAGCTAAAACAACATGCAAACGACAATGGTGTTCAAATCATTGGGGACATTCCAATCTATGTCGCGCATGATAGTGCTGATGTGTGGGCGAACTCACAGAACTTTAAGCTTGATCCTGAAACCGGACATCCCGAACTAATGGCAGGAGTTCCACCGGATTACTTTAGTGCAACGGGTCAGCTTTGGGGCAATCCTATCTATGATTGGGACTATCTCCAAAAGACTGATTTCAAGTGGTGGATACAACGCTTTGAAGCAATGTTGGATTTGGTAGATTGGATTCGGATTGACCATTTCCGAGGCTTCCAAGCTTACTGGGCAGTACCACAAGGTGAAGAGACTGCGATCAATGGCAACTGGGTCGAAGCTCCGGGAGAATTGTTTTTTGAAATGCTCGATCGTAAGCTTGGTAAGCTTCCAATTCTGGCTGAAGACTTAGGTGTGATTACTCCCGAAGTCGAAGAACTCAGAGATAAATTTGAGTTTCCCGGAATGAAGATCATTCACTTTGCTTTTGGCTCTGATCCGGGCAATCCTTATCTCCCGTTTAACTATCCGCGCAACTGCCTGGTTTACACTGGAACTCACGATAACGATACAACGATCGGCTGGTACGAGTCGCTTTCAGACCATGAGCGCAACAATCTATTAAACTATCTGGGCTGTGTGAGTCGGCATGGTATCCATTGGGACTTGATTCGAGTTGCAATGAGTTCTGTTGCAGTGTTGTCGATCGTTCCGCTTCAAGACTTGATGGGATTAGGGACAGATGCACGAATGAACGCACCCGGAAAACCTGAAGGGAACTGGGGTTGGCGCTATCGCTCTGAGATGTTGAGTGATGAAATTCGCGATCGATTTGCAAGCTTCACGCATCTCTTCGGACGTGCTCCACAGAAAAATCAACGCGATTGAAACTGTTTGAGCAACCAAGTGCTAACTTTGCCGTGATTCATTTCACGACTCAATCGAAAGGCTTCTTCTAACACAGAGATTTCTAGACCTGCAAGGACTTGAGATTGAGTGATTTTGTAGGAGCCTTGATTCGCGATCGCAAATGCCAATACGCTCATCTTCTGCACATCCACAATCCAATACTCTCGCACTCCTAAAGTTTCATACAGCAACCGCTTATCCCCTTTATCATCTGACAGCGACGAATCCGCCACCTCAATCACCAGATCCGGTGCTGGATAGAGATCAAGATCAATAATCTTCGCTTCCCAAGGAATTGCATCCACATTTGCACCAATGTAAAGAGAGGTATCAGGCTGAACTTCCAGATAACCCGTTTTGCGATAGGTGCAATTGTCATGCCCATCAATGTCAATGTCTCGCAAGCTTGCATACAAGGAAACCGCGAAAATCAGAATAAAATGATCGCGTGAATGCGGGTTTCCCAGTGCTGCCATTGATTCAATCCTCATCTGTCCGTTGTGATAGTAAGCCTTGATCTGTCCAGAGTCAGGATCGTTGGAGGCTTGGACAAATTCATCCCAGGTAGCGGGAATCCAGGTATCAGTTTGTGCTGGTGTTTTTAACTGGCTCATACAAGGTTCGCGATCGCTTTACTCGTTATTGTAGTTCACGTCAATCTCGCTTCTTCTGCGTTAACTTTAATTTGTTGACGATCGAGCAAATTTCCAATGGCGACCAAGATTGGATCAGTTCTGGCAACTATCGCAAGTCAGCAAGCGGTTGATTTCACTCAGCAGGCAACTGCATCAGCACAAGCCGTTTTTGGATTGGCAAAAACAATCCAAGAGAAGCCACTGACAGGAGATTTGCTTAAAACGGTGCAGCCTTATGTGGGGCAGTTTTCTTCGTTGCTCGATGCGCTCAATTCGCCATTGGGATTGATGGCAAAAGAAGTGATTCCGTTTGCGTCGATCGCGGTTTCGTTGCTGAAATTGGTTTATGAGACCACGAAGAGAGATCCAACGCTTGAAGAGTGCATGGCATTGGTCGTTCAGGGAGCTTATTTAGAAAGCTTTAAGATGCAAATTGCAGCGGATGAGAAGCTTCTCTCAAGAATTGGAGAAAAGCAAGTTTCACAATCGGTTGCTCAACAAGTGCATAGACTGGCAGATTTGGAAATTAGCGATCGAGAAGCAAGACGGGCGATCGTCAGCTTTCAAGAATCGGAGTTAGCAATCGAGTTAAATCGGGCGTTGCAAGCGCGGTTAGAAGATGCGGGACTTGCAATCAACGAAGCGGCATTGTTGTGCGATCGCGTTTCTCGAACAGTTCCTCGGATTTTGAGCGAAGAACTTGCGAAGGCTGCCGATCAATTGAAACCTTTAGCAGAACTCTATCGATTAGGTGGACAAGCAGTTTTAGAACGGACTCAGAGCTTAGAAGATTATTTAGCCAAAGAGATCGCATCGAAGCCGCAAGAAAAGGTATTTGATGAAGAACATCTAACCTTTCAGGATCTCTATGTTCGATTGAAAGTGCAATTGCTCAATCAAGATGGGAAAGAGATCGACGAACAACCGATCGACTTAGAAACTTGGGTAGAGCAACAATTGTTAGATCCGCGAGAACAAAATCGGGTGTTGTTCATTCAAGGCGAAGCGGGACGGGGAAAAAGTGTGTTTTGTCGAATGTTTAGCGATCGAGTGCGGCGAAAACTGCATCCGAGTTTTATGCCGATCGTGATTCGGCTGCGACATTTGAGAAGATTGGCGAGCAATCTCACGCAGACGCTAGAGAACTCTTTGGAAACTTGGGATTTTGTCACGAGTGATTCGAGTTGGTTGACCGATCGCAATACTCGGTTTTTGTTTTTGCTCGATGGCTTTGATGAATTGTTGCTCGAAGGTCGCGCCAGTGGAGGACTGAAAGAGTTTTTGCAACAGATTGAAGACTTTCAGCGCAATTCGCATCATCGATTTGTGATTACCGGAAGACCGCTTTCTTTGCAGGGAATCGATCGCTTAATCACTCAGACGAAAAGTTTAGCGCGGGTGGCGATTCAGCCAATGAATGATGAGATTCGGCAGCGGTGGATCGCTCAGTGGGCGCAGCAGTTTGGCAGTGAGGAAACGCATCGATTTTCTCAGTTTCTCGACAACTGCCCAGAAGAAGTCAAGAATGATTTGGCGCGAGAACCTTTATTGCTGTATTTGCTGGCAAGGTTGCATCGGGAACAGCGATTGAATGCGGGAATGCTGCAAACCGAGAACAAGATCGATGCGAAGGTGCTGATTTATGATGAAGCGGTGAAATGGGTGCTGGATAAGCAGCGGGAAGATGAGAATTTTAGGCTGACTGGATTGGAGCCAGACGAGTTACGGCGGTTTTTGACTGAGGCGGCGTTGTGTGTGGTGCAGGCGGGGAATGAGTATGCACCGATTAGAATGCTGGAGATGCGGTGTGTGAAGGATGCGAATAACGCGATCGCGAAATTGATTCAGAAGGCAAGACAAAACACAGAAACCGATGAGGCAAAAGCACTGAATAGCCTGTTAACAGCGTTTTACATTAAGCCTGCATCGGGAGATAAGGGTGGCTCGGTTGAGTTTACACATAAGAGTTTTGGTGAGTTTTTGTGTGCGGAACGGTTGAGAGATGCGATTGTGCGTTGGACTGCTCCCGGTATGAAACCCGATCCGTTTTATGTTAAAAATGACCAACTTTACCGAGAGATTTACGATTTACTCGGTTCGCCTGTTCTGAGTGTGGAAATTGTAGAATTTTTGATGGCTTTGCTGATTAGAAGTGGCGATGAGTTTAAGCCCGTAGAACTATTTGAGCGGTTGAATACGTTCTATGAGCTTTGGCGTGAAGGATATTTTATTGATGCCCCACCAGAGAACTTGCCGCAGGAAAAAATGCGGATGTTGCGAGAACAGATACCAGATCAAGAAAAACTGCTTGGAATAAAACAAGTTGATGTTTATGCAGGAATAAATGTATTGATTCTTTTATTAGAGTTAAATCGCCACGCCCAGACTTTTGTAGGGACAGAATTTGCTTTTCATCCTGGCATATCACAAGAAGGCGACCTGGATGAAACTACTCTATTTGATCTCATCAACTACTGTGACTGCTCATTTCGCCGTCCTCTAGATTTTCAAAGCTTCTTTTCTTCAGTTGCAGGCAGATTTCTGAGGTGTTCCAACTTATCTGGCTTAGAGTTCTGTGGCTTAGGTTTTGAAGAAGTAGACTTCAGTAACGCTGATCTGAGGAATGCAAATTTCTTTCGTGCATTTTGTGGCTCTTGTGATTTTAGATTTGCGCTGTTAAATGATGCAAAGCTTGATCGGGGTAGTTTTTCCCACTCAGATTTTTCCAATGCCAGCTTAATCAATGCAAGTTTAATTGGTGCAGATCTCAGCAGCGTTAACTTAAGTAGTGCAGATCTAACAAATTCAATTCTTAGCAATATTGTTTGGAACAAATACACTAAGTGGGAAAATGTAAAAGGTTTAGAGACAGCGATCGATGTTCCGATCGCTCTAAAACAGCAGTTAGGTCTAGAGTGAATCGCGGATAATGGGAGAACTGCTATCAAAAGAGGAATTATGTCGTACAAAATTGATGTAGTAATTGAAAAAGATGCGGACGGCTATTACGCTTACTGTCCAGCACTGAAAGGCTGTCAAACTCAAGGCGACAATTTAGAGGAAGTGCAAGCCAACATCAAAGAAGCGATCGGGTTGTATCTTTCTACTCTTTCAGAAGAAGAGAAACAAGCGCTCCAGAAACAAGAAGTTTTAACAATGACGCTAGAGGTGCAAGTTGCCTAAAGCGCCGCGTTTAACTGCTCAAGAAGCAGAAAAACTACTTTCCAATGCTGGCTTTACACTCATTCGGACAAGCGGTAGTCATCGAATTTATTTCAAAGATGGTATTCGAGTCGTCGTGCCTTTTCATGGAAGCAAAATTCTGCATCCAAAGATTGTGAGGCAAGTTCTCGACGCAGTTAACCCTGAAGATGAAGATTTAGAGAATAGAGACGATTAAGGCTTAAACCAGGAAGCAAAATCCCGATCGCTCTAAAACAGCAGTTAGGTCTGGAGTAAAGCCACGCTCGATCGCCTTTGGATGAGAGAAAGTTTGCAGAGATTAAGCCATGTTCCTCGATCGATTCCTCTCAAAGCACGATCGTATGATCTTCTACTGGACTTGTTTAAGCCATGTTCCTCGATCGATTCCTCTCAAAGCACGATCGTATGATCTTCTACTGGACTTGTTTAAGCCTTCTCCCTCAATTGATTCCTCTCAAAGCACAAACGATCGTGCTTTGTTGCCCGACCACTTCCGCTTGAAGGTCAATCGATCGTGTTCTTAGCGCTCTTGTTTGAGCCTTGTTGCTCAATTGATTCATCTTCAAGATGAATGACTGGGCTTACTTGCTCAGGTTCTATCCGATGCCAACTGTGCGATCGCGGATAATGGGAGAACTGCGATCGCGCTTCATCCAGCTAGAATTAAAACACTTCTCACAAAGAACAAACTCATGGAAATTGCGCCTCACATCAATGTAGATCCTGCAATCTGTAGCAGCACACCCGTCATCACTGGAACCCGCATTCAAGTCTCGATCGTGGTCGGCTCTCTTGCTGGCGGCATGAGCAAAGAAGAAGTGATGGAAGCTTACGGACTGACCAAATCCCAAATCGAAGGCGCACTTGCTTATGCAACCGATCTCATCAAGCAAGCCGAAATCTTCCCGATCGGAGTCTAGTCTGTGAACTTCTTAGTTGATGAAAATATGCCTCGTAATCTTGCGGCTGAGATCGTTGAACTTGGTTTCTCTGCTCAGGACGTTCGCGATATTGGTTTATGCGGTCATCCTGATACCGAAGTCATGGAAGCTGCGATCGCGAATGATGCAATTATCATCACCCGCGATAGAGGACTCGCAGATCCGAGAGGCTGGTCTGAAGACTTCACAGCCGGGGCGATTTTCGTGAATTTACCCAGCGACACTCCAGCAAAAACTGTTAATGATAAAGTTCTCGACTTGATTGCGAATCGCCTACCCGAATCCCTTCTTGGGGCAATTACAAACCTAGAACCCCGTCGTGCTATCTCTCGCGCTATTCGCCGCAAATCTAAATAATCAGAGAAGTTCGATCGCTCTAAGACAGCAGCTACTAAAGTGGATCGCGGATAATGGGAGAACTGCGATCGCGCTCAGAGAATCTGGGATGATATGACAGATTCCGCGATCACATGATATGGACTTACTGAACCGAGAAAACGCATTCATTCAACCTCAAAAACTGCTCGGATATCTTGGATCATTGATCTAGGGCAAGAAAACCCGCGATTTGTCACTGCACATCCATTCTAAAGACACTCACGAGGTTGGCAATGATTCAAGAACTAGATACAGTCGTTCTCACGCATGATATTCAGAAGGAAGGTTTGAAAACGGGAGATCGAGGAGCGATCGTACATTGTTACAGTGATGGGCAAGCTTTTGAGGTTGAATTTGTGAATGCAGAAGGTCACACGATCGCGCTTCTGACATTGACCCATTCAGATATTCAACCAGAAACATCTCAACAGACAAACACAAACAAAGCTGTATTTTAAGAACGATCGCTCTAAAACAGCCGCTAGGTCTAGAATAAATCGCGAATAATGGGAGAACTGCGATCGCAAATCTTATGGAAACCAACTTACTCCAACGAATCACACACGATATCAACATCTGTCACGGTAAGCCCTGCATCCGAGGATTACGCTATCCGGTGGAATTCCTTTTGGAACTGTTGAGCGCGGGAATGACGATCGAAGAAATCTTGGCAGACTACGACGACTTAGAGCGCGAAGACATTCTAGCTGCGGTTTGCTTTGTCGATCGGCTTAATTCAAACATCAAGCTATGATCAACACTTATAATTTTTAACTTCTAGACTATGCCTACGCTTAACCAAGTTCTTGAAACAGCGATGCAGCTATCCTTAGAGCAGCAAGAAATGCTCATTGAGATTTTGCGGCATCGTCATACTGAGCAGCGTCGAGAAGAAATTGCGAGAGATGCGAAAGAATCACTTCAGCTATTTCGTGAAGGCAAAGTGAAACCCAAGCCTTTAGAAGAGATCATTACAGAATTGCGCCAGTCTCTCGATAACGACGAATGAAACTGTCTACAACACCGAAATTTACCAGAGCGTTCCGAAAGCTTGTAAATTATTGGAGAGTCACATTGGCAGACTGATCGAGAACTGTACCAATCGTGCAAGCCCCAACTAAGTTCGCACCTTCAAGATTTGCATCTTGTAGTTCAGCACAAAGCAGATTTGCACCTGCTAGGTTTGCACCTGCTAGGTTTGCACCTTGTAAATCGGCTTCCTCTAAATTTGCCTCGTTGAATTGTGCGCCTTGTAAGTCTGCTTGGCTAAGGTTTGCACCGTGGAGATTTACACCGTTTAGATTCGCTCCCCGAAGATCTGCTCCCCGAAGATCAACGCCCTGTAAGCTAACTCCCATCAGGTTTGTACCGCTGAGGAATGCACCGGATAGGTTAGCGCGAGTGAGGCGCGATCGCATCAGATTCGCTCCCCGCAAGTTACTTCCTCTCAGATCCGCCTCAGTCAAATCTGCCTGCATCAAGTTCGCACCTGTTAAAGATGCTCTGAGATCTGCACCAATTAACTGACAGCCGACTAAGTTCGCACCATCTAGAACTGCACCGGATAGCTTTGCATTGGTAAAATCTGCACCAGAGAGCTTTGCGCCTGCAAGATTCACCCCGCTAAGTTCTGATTTTGAGAAATCTTCGTCTTGTAGATCTGCACCTGCAAGCTGCTTCACTTTTCCCGATCGAATTGCCTGAATGTCCATTTATACTTGCTCCGTCACTTTGTCAGACAAATCTAGCAGAGCTTCATCCGAATGTGAATCAAGCAACCACATTCCAGCCGCAATCTTTGGCATTTGAATCGGTAAGCTGAGTCCTTGTTGCATTGCGTTGGCTAGAAGACTCAAGGCTTCGACGAGTTTACTATCCCAGCGATCGCCCGCTTCAGCCTGACATTCAGAAAGCGCGATCGAAAATGCCGTTTCAGGATTGCTCGATCGATGATGTACGACTCGTTGTTGAAACTCTGCTAACAGTCCAAGAATTCTAGACTCTAAAGGAATCTCATCGCCTGCGAGTCCAGCAGGTTGTCCTTGTCCATTCCATTGTTCGGATTGATGCGTGATGATCGTTGCGATCGCATTTAACCGTCCCATATTGCGGAGAATTTGCGATCCAGGAACGATCGGACAGCAAGGCGCTTCGGTTGGATAATCTGAAGTACGCCCGAAGCTTCCAGGACTGAGAACACTATCTGCTTGCTGCAAGAAAGCTAATCGATGCAGCAAGGCAGAGAGACGTAAGCGGTTTAGCTGCCAAGCTGGAAGATCGAGCAGTTGTGCCATTGCTTCCGAGAGTGATGCCACTTCAGCAGCGGCGTTTGGATTACTGATATCGGTTTGATCAATCAATTGAGCGAGACGGAGGAAAGCTTGAAGTTCGTTGGAGGTGAGATTGTTATCTAATGCTTCGTGTTTAGAGCGCGATCGTAATTCTTCCTGCTCGCTTTGCAGATAGTTCACAACCATCGAAACTGCTTGATAAATCTCGTCTTGATCGCTAGGTTGAGCTTTGATTTCAGCGACTTTAGCTCGAAGTTGATTTGCTAGGTCAGGATTGTATCGATCGATATGTCCGATCGCGAAGTGAATGGTCTCTTCAACTAATCCCGCCTCGAATGTCCAAAAACCGTAGAATTTCCGCTCAAGATCTTCAGTTGGAACGCCTTGAACACCATAGTCTTCCTCCGAAAGTTCTTGGCAGAGAACCATCGCCGTGTAAGACGGAGCCAAAATCATTAAGTGCCACTCTTGAGAAACTGGATCAGATTGATCCAATTCGACCAAGGCAACATTCGATCGCTGACTTGTTGGATGTTCTTGAAATCCCGTGTCAGATGAAGCCATGATCACGATTTGATTTGCATGATCGGCAATTTCAGCATAGCGATCGGCTTCTTGGAGATACCATTTTCCCCGTTGGAAGGCAGTCACCACCAGGGGCGCACTAGAACAGCTTAGAATACAGTCTTCGAGCGCATGACAGAGTGAAACCAAGGTGTTTTTGTAGTACACACCAAAATTGAGCGGACGTTTGCCGACGGCTCCGGGTTGGTGAGCCACTCTGAGATCGTTGAGAATCGAACCTTCCAACATAAGCGAGAGAAATTAGGGGGCGGTAACAAGTCGGGGATTGGGTTTGTCGATCGGGGCGGACAAAGCTTCTTCAAGTTCTGCTCGTCCCAACCGCTCTTCTAGAATATCCATCACTTCGCGCCCGAAATCATTGGGATTGCGTTTCCAGGCTTGTAAACAGACTTCACCGAAGAAAGATCCGAGGGGTTCTGGATTCCAAAGCAATTTCCGAACCGTCCACGGTTTGACATTCATGGGATCATATCCGGGTTTGAGAATGTCATTTTTGAAAGCGTAATCTTCTAAATGGGTGTGCGGTTGCAGACCAATGAAGAAGATTGCAGGCTCAACTTTGTCGGCTCCGAAAATCCGTTCGAGTTCGCGGTGATACGCGATCGTTTGTCGAATCGTTTCGGGGCGCTCATCAATTACATTAAACGAATAATTGACTGAAACTAAATCATTAAATCCTGCGGCTTTGAGATCGCGACAGTTTTCCAGAACCGTTCTGAGGTTGTAACCCATTCTCATTTTGCGAACGAGTTCCTGAGAACCGCTGGTGATGCCAATCTCGAAATAGTTCATTCCGGTCTTCACCATCAATTCAGCCAATTGCGGCGTGAGATTGTCAGCGCGAATGTATGCCGCCCAGTGAATATCGGTCATGCCTGCATCCAGGATCTTTTGCAGCAGTTCAACGGCATCATCAATAAACTTCCGGGCTGGAATGAATTGAGCATCGGTAAACCAGAAATTGCGAACTCCTTTTTTATAAAGTTGCTGCATTTCTTCGACGACTTCATCAGCGGGATTGATTCGGACTTGTTTGCCTTCAATCACCGTATAGACGCAGTAACAGCAGTTGTGAGGACAGCCGCGCTTGGTTTGAACCCCGATGTAGAAATCCTGAGATTGGAAATAGTACTCGAATTCTTTCCAGATTTGAGCAATGTAGTCGTAGTTGCAGGCAGTTTTCTCGATCGGGGTTGGAAATTCGTGGATCATGCGATCGCGGGCTTTCGTCTCCCCCACGATGTAACAGCGCTCATCTAGAAAATCTTGACCCCGCAGCAATTTTTCCAAGAGCGCTTCGCCTTCACCCACAGATACGATCGTGCCTTTGGGTAAATTTTTCGCGACTTGTTCATAGAACACGCTCACCGCGCCGCCACCAACAATGATTTTGGCATCAGGATTATATTTTCTAGCGCGTTTTACGCCTCGATGAATCAAATTCGAGTTGCGCCACAGTTCACCGTAATAGCCCGATGCAATTCTGAGCAATCCGAGTGCGCCACGTGTTTTGAGAAGGGGATTCTTCGCGTAGTAGTATTCAAACGTGTATTGCAGCGGGTTTCCGCCGCGTCCGCCGACAGGCGCATAAATTTGGATATCACGCCAAGAGTAAACCAGCAGGGTTGGCTTGAATTCATCAATGCAGGCATCCAGCGCAGAAGCGTAATCGAGAGGCGGAACTGTGCCCAGATCGAAGATTTTCTGGGTAATCTCTGGAAACTGCTTATGAACATGATCAGCGAGGTAGACCACGCCGATCGGGAAAATGGGATTACAAGGGAGCCGAACGTAGAGAATCCGAGTTTCCATAGCGTTCCTGAAATTGTTTCATATAACTTTACGATATCACTGACTTTCCGTTCTCTGCATGGATAACGGCAAATTTTAGATTGAAATCGATCGAGGTTGATCGCGAAAAGAGCGAGAGATTATTTTTTAGGTGCATTTTTGTTGCATCGAGTATCCATAGATTAAGTAGATTTAACTTTTTCTCGATCGTTTGACATCGCTTAATTTCATGCCATAAATTGTCGCAAAAAGAAATCGTTGGTAATCGCTTTTACAGTCGTCAGGGATCGCCCAGTGTTAGTGTTCAAATAGCCTATTTTTCTAGTGTAGGATCTTAACCGCCATGCCTCAAATTCTTGATCCTCTACCGTCATCAGGTGGATCTGATCCGATTGTGTGTTGCTACGTAAATGCGACTAGCCAAATTCAAGTTGCCCGGATTACAAATGTGCCAAATTGGTATTTTGAGCGCGTGGTTTTTCCGGGTCAGCGATTGTTATTTGAAGCCGTTTCGACTGCTCAACTTGAGATTCATACCGGGATGATGGCAAGCGCGATTTTGTCCGATACGATTCCTTGTTCGACTTTAATGGTGAGCGAGGAGGGCGGTGGTGAACCGTTTCCTCAGTCGCTAGAAGTGGCAATGACTTCTCATAAAGTCGTGTAAAGTCTTTACCTTTCTTAAAAAATGGTTTCGGATTGTTTGTTTAATAACTATTTCAATGCTTAGAGCCGCAACTGTGGCTCTTTTTTTGCACAATTGAGAAGACAGGTTTCGGTGAACGCTTTGGATTTACCTTCTTTTCTTTGGTTGTGGAAGATCGCGGCTTGGGCGATGGGCTTGACGATCGCGGCTTATCTAATCCAAGTAGTAACGGGTTCTGAGTTACTGTTTGGTGCGAAAAGAACGCGCTCGCTTCATATCGGAACGGGAATTGCGATCGCAATCTTCGTTCTGGTTTTACTCGGAATCGGGTTAGTCGGCACGATCGGACATTACGGCAGTCTCGGACACTCAAATCATTTGTGGTCAGGGCTTGCTGTGGTCGAACTCGTCTTTCTCTCGGCTTGGAGTGCGGTACAGATTCCGAGTCAGCCTTGGGCGCGATCGGTTCACATTGGCGTGAATTTCCTTCTCTGTTTGGGACTCGTTTGGGTGTCGATCACAGGTTGGGAAGTGGTACAGAAATATCTTTAACGGGTGCAGTTGACCATCGATCGCCTTGAACGATCGTATGAACGCGCCAAGCTTCAGACGTTTTAGGAAAGTCCGATCGATAATGTCCGCCTCGACTTTCCGTTCTAAAATGGGCACTTTTTAGAATTAACTCTGCAACCTCAAACAAGTTGTACAACTCTCCCCAATCGCGGATTTCTTCAGCAGCGAGATCAAGTTTGAACGATTGTTCAGGTTTGAGATTGCAGAGAAGTTGGCTCAAAGGCAGTTGGAGAAAGTCTTGCCGCCAGGATTGAATTTGAGCGATCGCACTTTCTAAACTTTTCTGCTCCCTTGAAATTCCCGCACCTTGCCAAACTAATCGAGGAAGTGCTGAACGAAAATGATCGATCGGTTCAAACGAAACAGAAACGGTCGCAACGGCTTTCAAAGAAGTTGCCGCGATCGATTCGATTTCTAACTCTCGAAACTGTGCGCCAAAAACTAAACATTCCAACAGTGAATTACTTGCGAGTCGATTCGCTCCGTGAACTCCGGTACTGGCAGTTTCACCGACCGCGTAAAGATGCTCGATCGACGTTTCATTCCCCAATCCCGCACCAATTCCACCCATCCAATAATGAGCAGCGGGAGCCACCGGAATCGGTTCTTTGAACACATCCACGCCCCACTTCTGGCAAACCTGAATAATATTCGGGAATCGATATTGAATTGTTTCTGCTGGAATCGGGCGCAAATCTAACCAAACGGTTGCGATCGCTGGATCAGATTCGGTTTTTTGAATGTGATTAAAAATAGCGCGGCTCACAACATCACGGGGAGCCAGTTCGCCTGACGGATGATAATCGAAGGCAAAACGGTGTCCTTGTCGATCGACTAAATGCGCTCCTTCTCCCCGAACTGCTTCGCTAATTAGGAACTTTGGCGCACCCGGTTTAGTTAAAGCAGTTGGGTGGAACTGTACGAATTCGAGATCTCGTAAAATTGCTCCGGCTCTGTGTGCGATCGCAACTCCGTCTCCCGTACTCACCGCCGGATTCGTCGTCTGAGCAAAAACCTGTCCCCCTCCCCCGGTTGCCAAAATCACCGCCTGAGCGCGAATCCAATGCACTTCAGATTGGTGAATCAGGCAAACGCCTTGACAGCGATTCTCAGAATCAAGCCACAAATCCAGCACAAAGGTTTGATCTAAAACCTGAATATTTTTGCGCTCTAACACTCTCTCAGCTAAAACACTGACAACCGCTCTTCCCGTTGTGTCCGCTGCATGAAGCACTCGACGACGAGAATGAGCCGCTTCTAGCGTCAAAGCAAGCTGATTTTGATGTCGATCGAATGCCACCCCCAAATCCACTAGGTGATGAATACACTCAGCCGCATTCTCCACCAAAAATTCAACCGCATCCCCATCACACAATCCCGCACCCGCTGAAAGTGTATCTGCGACATGAAGCGAAGTCGAATCCTGCGGATCGATCACGGCTGCAATTCCACCCTGCGCCCAATCACTCGCAGACCGAGCCACACTATCTTTCGTAATCAAACCCACTCGATATCGATCGGGCAATGAGAGCGCTGTATAGAGTCCCGCTGCTCCCGCCCCAACAACCAGCACATCATACGCAGATTGCAACATTGCTGTCCCTTGGATAAAAAAATCGCTCCGCGCAGACTGGATTAATCTGCGGAGAGCGCAACTCTACAAAGTGAGAACAATCTTAGAGCACGTTTGAAAAGTATAAAAAGCTTCCTCGCTTCGTTCTATCTCGCCCCGGACTGGAAGTCGGGGCTGACGGTGCGAAGTCCAGTAAACCGGACTGAAGACCTTACCTAATCTGGAGATTAGTCCCCTTCAGTGGACTTCGTTCGGTTAGCCCCGACTTCCAGTCCGGGGGCGGGTAATGCAATCAACGATACTTTTCAAACATCCTCTTAGCGGTAAATTCCGTTGTTATAGCGGTCTCCACCTTCGACCAGTTCCTTAGATACTTCCGTCGCAACGAAATTATCCATATTCGCTTGCAGAATTTCCTTTTGCTTGTCAGACAAGCCAGGAATGTTCAGCACATCTTCAATCGATTCGTAAGGCGCATTTTTTACAATTAGACCCGCCAAAGTCGGATACAATCCCGGCAATTGACGGAACGCACGAACGTTCGTGTTATTCAGATCGAGCTTTTTCCCGTACTCGGTCGCCATTTTATCTTCGACCACGTTGCGGTAGTCCGCTGCTAACACGGTGACACCATTGAAATTAGCTGCGATCGCTGCTTGGGGCAACCAGCCCAGACAGCCCACTACCAAACTCAAAGCCGCCAAAAAGCGAATCAAACGTTTCATTGTTAATCCCTCCCACTGGATCGAGCAAACGCAATACACAGCCTTTATTAGAGCCTATCATTTTGCGGGATCGAAATTAGTGCAGAGTGCCTAAAGTTGTTTTGAGAAAGCCATCAAGATCGGCAAATGAGCAAGCATGAGTCGGAGTCGGGCTGTCGTATCCCTTGAGTTCAACGACGTAGCGCTCTAGAAAGTTCGCGTTTCCAACCTGTTCTGCTAAATGCTGGTAGGTTCTTTCTCCTAAAGCAATATCGAGTCCAAGCTGCTTCGTCGCGGATTCTAAGCGAAAGGCTGCGTTCACGGTGTCCCCTAACGCGGTGTAATCCGGTCGATCGCCGCTTCCGGTATTTCCCACCATTGCAAATCCGGTATTCACCCCTGCTCCAATCCGAATCGGAAACGGTAGCGGGTATTGGTGATAAAGATTATTCGTCATCCGGTGTAAAGCATTAATCGCCTGACAGATTCGCAGCGCTTCATCTCGATCGACTCCATTCGCGCCATGCGTCCAAACTGCCATCACCGCATCGCCAATATATTTATCCACCCAGCTTCCATACTCACGAATAATGTCGCCTGCTTGTCGAAACCAGGTTCCAATCACTTCTGAGAGCAGCTTTTCATCGAGTTGGCGAGTCAGAATTGTGAAATCGCGAATATCGACCACCAGCACCGAAATTAAACGGCGAACGTGCAGCGTTGCAGTGGCAGTGAACTCTTTGGAATCCGGCTCTTCGGAATTGGAAACAGGGCGAATTAAGGGACAGAAGAAATCGACCTCGGTTTGCCCGAACGTTAAACGATCGCCATTTTGAAGTGTCACCGGAATGCTGACTCGTCGCCCATTCACGAAGGTTCCATTTCGGCTACCTAAATCGATTAGGTAAAATTCCCCGGTTTCCATCCATTGCAGCATGGCATGATTTCGCGAAATCCAGCGATCGCGAATCACAAACGTATTATCTTCACTTCGTCCGATCGTCCAGCAATTATTGCCCACCAGCGGGAGGCGACGGTTGCTGAAATCGCTGCTGTGCAGCACAAGATGGGGAGTAGGTTGGAGAGTAACCACAGGCTCAACAAGGAAAGGAACGCATTCTTTCTTATGATGCAACGCCTGAGTTCTAAATGTTTCAGTAGTAGCGCCCGGAATGTAAGACCGAAACGAATTACTTTTGACTGTAATCTCCGCAGTGTTTCAGAGGCAAAAATCCGAGATGCTCCTGCCGCCTCCGCAATTATGCTAACACTGCTGCGACCCAAAATAAGCTGTCAACCAAAATTGTACTCAGCACGGCACCACCGAACGCAACCCAGTAGGAGGTTTTCGCTCGTAGCGCGAATGTACCGACGCTTAGTAGAATAGCGGCTAGTGAAATTACCCAGAAGATTCCGTTTGGGGTGTACATTTGCATAAGCGCTTGTTGAAAAATCGGCGCGACCGCATCGGGTTCGACCTGCATTAACTTACGCCAGTGTGGAATTAAATCCGTCAAATAAAAGTAAAGATCTGTGACCGCAGTTCCAAAGAGCGATCCAAGATAGAAAAAGTTTCCCAGTTTGCACCAGTTTTTTCTTAAGCCCCAGAGCGCGATCGGTAATCCAATGGCTTCGATCGGTAAATGTAACGTCGGCTCCCAGCGGAACCAGCCCCAATACAGTGATCCCGCTAACCATGTCCAGGTAAAGCCTGTGAGCAATTCGCCCCAGTGTTTCGTTTGCGGTTTGGCGGAAAGCGCGATCGATGCCCAGACCCAGACTGAAGTGAGCAAGAGGCAGAGGAGCGGCATGGAGCGAACTAGCGGAGCCTCAAAGAAAACAGGCACTGACACTAGAAAGACCGATGCACCGAAAATGAGAAGAGCGCGAGGAGGAGCAGAGCGCTCTATATATGAAGATTCTGAAACCGCAATCACTTCAGCCTCTGGGGAGTAAGACGTATTGGAGCCGGACGGATAGGAAATCAAGGATTTTTCTTAAGCCTACTTATTTTATTAACTTAACTTAACATTACCATAGGAAACTTTCAGAGAAGCGATCGGGGATCTTGAATTGCTCCTTTTGATAAATACCCCCTGGGGGCATAGCTCTAATCGTACTGGAAATTTCCTGAAATCGCTGAAAAATTTTGGAATGGGAAACCAGAAACTCTCAGAAAGGCTGTACACTCACAGCGAGAGTTTTGCTCCATAGATTAAGGAAGCGCATAATGCCAGTTCTTCTCGTTGCAAATCAGGTTAATAGTCTTTTTGCTGTGTTCCAAGGCATTGTGCTCGGCTTGGTTCAAGGAATTACCGAATTTCTGCCGATTAGTAGTACTGCCCATTTGATCATTTTTACGGATATTTTTGGCTGGCAGACTCAATGGACGAAGGCTGCACTGGATGGGATTCAGTTCGGCAGTGTGATCGCGGTGGTGATGTACTTCTGGAAGGATATTCGATCGATTCTATCTGGAGCCTTAGCAGCATTCGTCCGAAAGGAATGGTATCGCGAGGAGTGGAAGATTTTAGTCGGAATTGTGATCGGAACAATTCCCGCGCTGGGAATGGGCTTTGTTCTAAAAGAATTGAACATGCTACCGGAGAGTGCGCTGATTATTGCCACGATGTCGATCGTGATGTCGCTTTTATTAGGACTGGCAGAACAGATCGGAACTCGCAAACGCGGATTCGATGAACTGGAGATTAAAGACGGAATTCTCGTAGGTTTGGGGCAAATGATCGCATTGTTGCCGGGAGCTTCGCGATCTGGTTCTACGTTGACCGCAGCATTGTTTCTAGGATTGCGTCGGGAAACCGCAGCACGATTTTCTTTTCTACTTGGAATTCCGACTTTGGCGATCGCGACTCTAGTTCAAACGGGCGATGTTCTGAAAGAGGCGGATATGGGATTGCCGCTCTTAGTCGGGATCGTGTCCGCATTTGTGTTTTCGTATTTATCGATCGCTTGGTTGCTGAAATTTTTACAGCGTCAAAGTACCTGGGTATTCGTCTGGTATCGATTGGCTTTGGGTGCAACCTTGTTTGCTGCGATCGCAATGGGGCGTTTAAGCTAGATAAGTTGTGTAGTTTCTGGTCATGAGCGAGCTTTCTATCCGTCCAGCATTAGTGACGAGTGTTTTATCAGGGTCGATCGCAGAAGAAATTGGCTTTGAAAAAGGCGATCGCGTTGTGTCGATCAACGGGGAAAAGCCTCGTGATTTGATCGATTACCAATTTTTGTGTGCGGATGAAGTTCTAGAACTCGAAGTGATTGACAAGAAAGGGAAGACGCATCACATCGAAATTGAAAAGGATTACGACGAGGATTTAGGTTTAGAGTTTGACAGCGCTTTGTTTGATGGATTGATTCAGTGTACAAATCGCTGTCCATTTTGCTTTATTGACCAACAGCCACCCGGAAAGCGCGATAGTCTTTACTTCAAGGATGATGACTATCGGTTGAGCTTTCTTTACGGAAGTTATCTCACGTTAACGAACCTGACAGCGCGGGAATGGAATCGGATCGAGCAAATGCGGCTCTCTCCGCTGTATGTTTCGGTTCATGCAACTGAAGCGGATGTGCGATCGCGATTGTTAAAAAATCCCCGCGCAGGGCAAATTCTCGATCAGATGCGCTGGTTCCAAGAGCGACAGCTACAGATTCACGCTCAGGTCGTTCTCTGTCCAGGAATTAATGACGGGGAGCATTTGACCCGAACGATCGAAGATCTCGCCCAGTTTCACACAGGAGATATTCCGACTGTTGCCTCGATCGCGGTTGTTCCAGTTGGATTAACAAGGTTTCGTCCAACTGAAGATGAATTAATTCCAGTTTCACCCGAAAAAGCGCGAGAAGTGATTACGCAAGTTCAAGCACTTCAAAACAAGTTTCGGAAAGAACGCGGATCAACGATCGTTTGGTTAGCTGATGAATGGTTCTTGATTGCGGGCGAAGATCTGCCACCTGAATCGCACTACGGAGACTATCCACAAATTGGTAATGGAGTCGGATCGATTCGATTGTTCTTAAAAGAATTTAGTAAAGCGGCAAAACGACTGCCGAAAGCAGTAACTCCGGATCGCAACTATGTTTGGATTTTGGGTAATGCGGTTGAAAAAGCCTTTACGCCATTGCTCGATCGATTTAATCAAGTCGAAGGTTTAACCGTTCGCATGGTCGCGCTCAACAGTGACTATTGGGGGCAAAGTATTACAGTGACCGGATTGCTGACTGGACAAGATATTTTGAATACGTTACAAGGACAAGATTTAGGTGATGGAGTTCTGTTGCCTTCGGTGATGCTGAAACAAGGTGAAGCAGTGTTTTTAGACGATATGCGAGTCGAAGATCTTGAGCAGAAATTAAACACTCAAATTTTCATTGTTGAAGGAGTAGAAGGTTTGATCAGGAAATTTAATGAATAACGTAAACAAGTTTAAAGAAGTGTGGCGCAAGGCATGAGTTTACTGGAATAATCAATCTGTCGGATGATTCGACAGCCACCCAAAGAAACTTGTCGATCGCAACTAGGAGAGAACATTTTGGATTCGCGCACTTCACAAACGATTCTACAATCCTCGCAAACTACTTCGGCTCCTCAAGAAGACTTCAGCGAGTACGTGGCTCACCTGCAATTGCACATGGCACTTCAGGCGCGTAATTTAGTTCCAAATCTAACGAATACGCCTGACAGTCGCGAACAATTGCTGCACCAAACGCAGGCGCAGTTTGAAAAGTTCGCTTCTCGGATGTTTTTATAAAGTTTCCGTTGATAAACGCTTCACGTTAGGTCAGGGTTTTATCGCCCTGATTTTTTTTGCGATCTTGACATTAGGAATGTGAATTTAATAACTCCGTTTGCTTGGCGAATCGAATTCGCAGCTACACAGACAAAACCCGCCGTTGCGGGTTAAGAAACTGGCTGTTAGTCCGCGTTCGGCGGACTTCGTTTGTCTAGCCGCGAATTCTATTCGCTAGGGCAAAAGTTCGGGTTTATTTAATCCGCGATCCTTAGTTCACCCCACTGAATGACGCGCAAGGGGGATTCCAGCACCAAGGAAATCATGCGATAACAAAATAGTCTATTGCGCTTCCCATCATGCTCGCTCTGGAACTCACACTCGAAACGATCGAAGCCCAACTGCTGTTTGAAGGAATTTATCGTTATTACGGATACGACTTTCGCAACTATGCACCCTCTTCGCGGGGTCGTCGGGTTCAAAATTTCATGCAGTCAGAAGGGATTCACACCATTTCCGAACTGCAAAATCGGGTATTGCACGATCGACAATGTTTAGATCGATTTCTCCTGAGCTTAACGGTCAACGTCACGACGATGTTTCGTGATCCTAGCTTCTATCTCACCTTCAGAAATCTTGTCGTTCCAATTCTGAAAACCTATCCGTTTATTCGGATTTGGCACGCTGGCTGTTCGACCGGAGAAGAAGTCTATTCAATGGCAATCTTACTGCAAGAAGAAGGAATCTATCACCGCTGCCGATTATACGCTACAGATACGAATGAAAAAGTTTTGCAATCGGCAAGAAAAGGAATTTTTCCACTTTCATCAATGCAGGAATACACGCATCAATATCTTAAAGCAGGCGGAAAAAAATCATTTTCAGAATACTATACTGCCGCTTATGAGAATGCAATTTTTCGATCGTCGTTACGCGAAAACATTGTTTTCTCACAGCATAATCTAGTCACAGATGGATCATTTAATGAATTCAATGTGATTATCTGTCGGAACGTTTTGATTTACTTCGATCGTACACTTCAAAATCGAGTCCATGACCTGTTCTATCAAAGCCTTTGTCCATTTGGAATCTTGGCACTGGGACGACAGGAAACACTACGATTTACAACAAAAAGCGATCGATACGAAGAACTCTCAAGATCCGAAAAACTCTATCGGAGGTTGAGTTAGTGGCGTTTGAGATCGTCGTTGTGGGTACATCTCTGGGGGGATTGTCCGCCTTACGAATTATGTTACAAGCATTACCAGGAGACTTCCGAGCCGGGATTGCAGTTGTGCAACATCGCGATCGCAACTCCGGAGAAGCCCTCAGTCGAATGCTACAACAGGAGAGCCGCTTGCCAATTCTGGATGTCGAAGATAAACAACCGATTCGCCCCGGATGCGTGTATCTAGCTCCCGCTGACTACCATCTTTTGGTAGAACGTGGACAGTTCTCGCTCTCGATTGATCCTCCAGTTTCCTTTGCCAAACCCTCGATCGATGTTCTCTTCGAGTCCGCCGCAGAGTCCTATCGAGCCAACACGATAGGAATTGTCCTGACCGGAGCAAACCACGATGGAGCAGCAGGATTGGCGAAAATTAAAGCAAGAGGAGGCTACACGATCGTGCAAGATCCACGAACGGCTGAATGTCCCTCAATGCCTGAAGCCGCGATCGCGAAAAGTGTTGTCGATCGCGTTTTACCTTTAGAACAAATTCCACCGCTACTCGTCAAGTTATGTTCCCTGTGTTAGCTCAGTCTTTTTAACGTTTTAGGATCGCGCCTCATGCCGTTGAACACTCCTGTTAACATTTTGCTCGTTGATGACCAACCCGAAAATCTGCTGGCATTAGAAGCGGTTTTGGGAAAGCTCGGCGAGAATCTAGTTCAGGCATCCTCTGGGGAAGAAGCATTACGCTGTCTGCTGAATCGAGACTTTGCGGTGATTCTGCTTGATGTTCAAATGCCGGGAATGGATGGATTTGAAACAGCAAGTCTGATTCGTAGCCGAGCGCGATCGCAACATACCCCGATTATTTTTCTCACTGCGTTCGATGCCAGCGATCAAGGAATTTTTCGAGGCTATTCACTCGGTGCAGTCGATTATTTAATCAAGCCGATTAATTCAGACATTCTCGTTTCTAAAGTTTCGGTGTTCGTGGATCTGTTCAAGAAAACCGCAGAAGTGAAACAACAGGCGGCACAGTTAACCGCGATTAACGCAGAACTACGGCAGAGCGAAGAACGATTTCGATCGCTCTCTGCCTCGTCCCCGTCTGGAATCTTTGTGATTGATCCCAGCGGACACTGCACCTATACCAATCCTAGATTTCAGTTGATTTGTGGCATTGTGCCTGATTTGATTTCCGATCGTAGTTGGCAACAATGTGTCCATCCTGACGATCGCGATCGTGCTCATTCTCAATGGAAAACGTATCTCGAACACGGCGGCGAATTTTCCGAAGAATTGCGATTTCTCACTAGAGACGACAGTACTCGCTGGGTGCATGTGCGATCGTGTCCGATGCTGGCACAAACCGGGGAACCGATGGGACATGTAGGTACGATCGAGGACATCACCGAGCGCAAAGAAGCCGAAGCCACTCGTGCCCAAGTGATGCGCGAACAGCTTGCCCGACAAGAAGCCGAAGCTGCGAATCGAATGAAAGATGAATTTCTGGCAGTTCTCTCGCACGAATTGAGAACGCCTTTGAATTCGATGTTGGGCTGGGTGCGACTGTTGCGAACCAAGCACTATGAGAAAAGCATGGTCGATCGAGCACTTGAAACGATCGAGCGAAATGCCGAAACTCAATCGCAATTAATCGAAGATATTCTTGATGTCTCGAAAATTATTCGGGGTAAGTTGCGCTTGAACTATCGATCGATCCAACCGATCGCCGTAATTCAAGCTGCGATCGATGCGGTTCGTCCCCAACTTGAAGCCAAATCGATTCGATTGATCACTTATTTTGATCCCGGTGTCAGTCACGTCTGGGGAGATTCAACGCGACTTCAGCAGATTGTCTGGAATTTGCTTACGAATGCAGTGAAGTTCACTCCGGAGTCTGGAGAGGTCAAGATTCAACTCCAAGCCGAAGATACGAAAACGGTAAAAATCTCAGTGAAAGATACGGGGATCGGGATCGAGCCAGAATTTTTGCCGCATGTGTTCGATCGATTCCGACAAGCGGATAGTACAACAACGCGATCGCACAATGGGTTAGGACTCGGTTTAGCGATCGTGCGGCATTTGGTTGAACTGCATGGGGGATCGATCGAGGCAACGAGTCCGGGGGTTGGGAAGGGTGCGACGTTTACGGTTCGTTTTCCTGTGTTGCAGGCGAATGAACTGCATGAGAAATTGCGTGGAACTGGAAAGCCAATTTCTGCGGATGTGGGACGGATGGAGCAAAAAATTTGGTAGGGATGCGAAGTGGAAGTTGCCAAAAATTTTGGGTAGATGAGGGTTTGTCGCTGCGATTCAGTCCGCCCGGCGCTAAACCGTCCGGGCTAATAGGAGAAAGGAGGCTGAAGCCCCCTAAGAACGCAGCTTCAGCCCTCTTCAGAGGGGTTCCCTCAATTAGCCCGGACGGTTTAGCGCCGGGCGGGATACCGGGTGAACGAACACACCAAAATTCACAACCCTGATTAAGCATTTTGCTCAACTTTCAAAGATGCCTGGATCTCAGTGATTTCCTAGTCCGATCGACAATTATCCACTAGGCAAAATTGCACCTGCCAAATTCGCCCCTCGCAAATTCGCACCCGACAAATTCGCTCCGCTAAGATTCGCTTTTCCCAAATTTGCCCAGGACAAATCGGCTCCTGCCAAATCCGCTCCAGTAAAATCAACCCCAAACAAATACGCCCCGCTGAAATGCGCGAACTTCAGATTGGCTTTATGGAAGCTCGATCGATAAAAATGCGTCTGGCTCAATTCCGCCTCAACTAGATTCGCATCGCTCAAATTCGCCTCGGCTAAATTCGCCTGAATCAAAATTGCATTGCTGAGATCCGATCGACGTAAATCCGCACGAGTCAGATCCGATCGCTTAAATTTCGCTCCCCGCAACTCTGTCCCAATCAAATTTGCGCCAATCAAATCAGCATCGCTGAAATTCGCCCCTTTCAGGTCTGCGCCGATGAAATTCGCATCGTTCAAATTCGATTTACGAAAATCTGCACCCACTAAATTCGCATCGATAAACTGTGCTCCTTGAAGTTGAGCGTGCATGAATTCCGTTCTGTGTAGCATCGCTTTATTGAACTTCGCCAAGCTTAAATCTGACTCGTTCAGAACCGCCCAACAAAGACTCGATCGACAAAAATTCGCTTTCTGTAAGTTAGCTCCCCGCAGTTCTAATTCATCCAAATCCGCATCGCTGAGATCCGGTTCGATCGTGGGATAGCGCGATCGCCAATTCGACCATACGATCGATCCCTGGTGCAGAGTCATCAAATGCGCCATCACAGCCACGATCGATCACTCCTTACGATCGCTATAGTGTTCGCGTCCCGGCAGATTTTCCATCGTCTCGATCACTGCCTTCGATGCGGCAATAATATCGCGCTCTTCTCCGCCCAGATACAACCGTCCAAAACTCCCGATCGCACTAATTTGCAGAATGTTAATTAATGCCGCTTTCTCGGCTTCATTGGCGGCTAAGGCTGCATACGCGGCGGGTTCCACTTCAAATACGTAGAGGGTTTGACCCGACAAAATCATATTTCCGCGCCGAGTTCGATTAATCAGTTGCGTGTGATGAGCATCGATATTCCGAATAATCTGGCTCGAAATCACACGCGGACGTAGACAATCCTGTTTTCGCACATCTAACGCGGCTAAAATTGCCCGTCCTGCGGCATTCACTTCTCCTTGATTGCTGGCGTGAATTTCCAGGACTCCGTACAATCGTTCGACCATTTGCACAGCCGGACGCACCACAGCCGCCTTTAGTGCGATATCCATGATGCGATTGATCTCAATGCCGGGGGTAATTTCAATCCATAGCGACGCATCTCCAGGAAGCGGCAGAAATCCAAGTGCCTCAGTTCCAAGATACGCAGCGTGTTGCGGCTGTAAGCGATCGATATAAACGTAACTGCGAAGATCGATGCCCAAGAGTAAACGATTGTAAATTGCTTCCCTAGTATACGGTTTGCCGAGTGCGATCGTATCGTTCAATTGACGCAATCGATTTTTGGTTTAATCAAAGGGAATCATCCTACCTTTCGGATGATGACAAATTAGACTCAGAACTTCAAATTTTAAGGAGTTAAAACCTTCGCCCGATGATGAATTCTACGTCTCCCATCCTTTCGGTTTGTGTTGCGACTCGAAATCGACCCGATGATCTCATTCGCTGTCTCAATTCGCTGACCTTGCTGGAGCAAATTGAGTTTGAGATTCTGGTGATTGATGATGCGTCAGAAGTGCCGATCGCGGATCGAGTGCTTCAGGAAGTCGATCGTTCACTCGTCGATCGCATTCAGGTCTTTCGGCATGAGAAAAATAAGGGCGTTCCTGCAACCCGAAATGAATTAGCTAAACTTGCGAAAGCTCCTTATATGCTGATTCTGGATGATGATGCTCAACTTCTAAGTGCGGACAGCGTTTACGCAGGTCTGGATGTGCTGAAAACTAGCTCTGATGTGGGAGCCGTGGCACTGTCTCAGAGCGACGAAACTGGAAAGTTGTTACCTGGGCAACCTACGCCAGCGGAATATCGGTGCTACACTGCAACTTTTATTGGATATGGGCATCTATTACGGCGCGAATTGTTTGTTGAACTGGGTGGTTATCGAGAGATGTTTGCGGCGTACTATGAAGAGCCAGAATTTTGCAAACGAATGCTCGATCGAGGATTTTATGTGGTCTATTTGCCAGATGCGCGAGTCATTCATTATCAATCTCCGATCGGTCGAAACAATCTAGTTGCTCTTAAAAATGGTTGCCGAAATAAATGTTTTGCTGCGATTTACAATGAGCCACTGCCAATGATGGTTTTGAGCATTCCAATGAGAGTTTTACTCTATACCTATAAACATTGGGCGTACTGTCGCAAACACAAGATCGAGAGTGAGTTTGGAGCGGATTGGATCATTCGAGAAATTCAGCAGAACTTTCCAACTTTGTGGCGCGATCGACGAGCCTTAAAGTGGAGTACTTATTACAAGTGGCATAAGATCAAACAAGCACCCGCTTACCAACTTGCAGAGTAGTTTCTTCACCTGGTGCAATTTATGAAGCTTTTAATCGTGAATCATTCTTGTACGGTTTCTGTTGCTCAACAGTTTTATGCAGAAATTGAGCGACAGACTGGATGGGAAATCACGATCGTGGTTCCTGAAAATTGGAAAGATGAGTATGGCATTCAGCGCGAAGTGAAACGCTGGAAAGATTTTCGTGGGCAACTCATTAGTATTCCAGTTTGGCAATCTGGAAGTATTCCACTGCATAGTTATCGATCGCTGTTTGTCAATCTCTTGCGCGAGTTCAATCCTGACTTTATCTATCTGCATCAAGAACCGTATGCGTTAGTCACTTTGCAAGTGTATCTCGCGAACTATTTCACAATTCGGAAACCAATTAGCTTTTTCACTTGGCAAAATATCTTTAAGCGTTATCCGATTCCTTTTCGACAGATGGAACGCTGGATTTTGGATCACACTGATGTGATGTTTCCAGGATCTTATAGTGCTGAAGCTGTGATGCGAGAAAAAGGTTACACCGGGCGCAGTGTGTTGATGCCGTCAGGAATTGATCCAACGATTTACTATCCCCGATCGAACAATTTAAAGCCCGAATTAGGCGCAAAAGATCACGAAGTTCTGATCGGATATGTCGGGCGTGTTGTTGAACAAAAAGGACTCAAAACCTTGCTCACTGCTTTGAATGAAATTCGCGAATTACCTTGGCGATTGGTAATGGTTGGAACTGGCGAATTTGATGCGGAATTTGACTTGATCGCGCGAGAGTTGAATTTAAGCGATCGGATTGAGAAGCTCGGTTTTGTTCCCTTCACAGACACTCCGAACTATCTTTCTGCGTTTGATGTTTTAGTGTTGCCGTCAGAAACTCGCGCCAATTGGAAAGAACAATTCGGACGAGTGATCATCGAAGCAATGGCGTGTGGAACTCCGGTGATTGGTTCAGATTCCGGTGAAATTCCGCATTTAATCAATGGCACAGAAGGCGGATTGGTTTTTCCTGAAGGAGACGCGATCGCGCTTTCTCAACGATTGAGCGAATTGATTCAAAATGCAGAACTGCGATCGAACTATGCCGAAACTGGAAAACAATCGGTTTTGAGCAATTACACAAATTCATTATTAGCTCAACGATTTGCCGAAACTGTTAAGAACACCGTAGAGTTTGATCCGCGATCGCAGCGTTCAGGAGTACAATCGTTTCCGACTTCTTAAAGAGATGCGCTATGTCTGTACGATCGAGCATTCCGGATCAACGGTGGTATATTCATCCTCAACAGCCCGATCGTGCGATTCAACTTGCCACAGACACTCATCGATCGCCGCTTCTAACACAGATTTTGATCAATCGCGGCTTTGACTCACTCGAATCGATCCAAGAATTTCTCGATCCCGATCGCCAAGAGCTTCCTTCACCACTCGAAGATTTCCCCGATCTCGCACTCAGTTTAGAACTCTTGATCAATGCGATCAATGATAAAACTCGAATCGCAATTTGTGGTGATTACGATGCGGATGGAATGACGAGTACTGCACTATTGCTCAGAGCCTTACGCTACTTGGGCGCAAGAGTAGATTATGCAATTCCCAGTCGAATGAGTGAAGGCTATGGAATCAATCGCCGCATCATCGAAGAGTTTCACGAGGAAGGCGTTGGGCTAATTCTCACCGTGGATAATGGCATCGCAGCCCATGATCCGATCGCACGAGCCAGAGAACTCGGTTTAACTGTGATCATCACGGATCACCATGATTTACCTCCCACGCTTCCAAATGCCAATGCGATTCTCAATCCGAAGTTAATCGCAGAATCCTCTCCTTATCGTGGAATGGCTGGAGTCGGTGTTGCGTATGTTCTAGCGGTCTATTTAGCTCAGAGTTTTGGACAAACGAGAGACTTACAAAAATCTTTGTTAGAGCTATTCACATTAGGCACGATCGCTGATTTAGCTCCCCTCACCGGAGTCAATCGCCGCTGGGTTAAACGCGGCTTACATCTCCTGCCAAAATCCAAAATGGCAGGCATTCAAGCTCTGATTCAAATTGCAGGTTTGAGCAATGAGAAAAATCTGAAACCAGAAGCGATCGGCTTTCGATTGGGTCCGAGAATTAATGCGATCGGGCGTTTGGGTGATCCTCAAGTTGTGATCGAACTACTCGTGACTGATGATGATGGAGTCGCATTAGAATGTGCGATGAAATGCGAACAGGTCAATAAACAACGCCAACAATTGTGTGAACAGATCGAGAAAGAAGCGATCGAAGCTTACGAAAACAGTCCGCTTGATGCAAAAGACGATCGTGTTTTATTGCTTGTCCAAAAAGGTTGGCATCATGGCGTAATCGGGATTGTTGCTTCTCGATTAGTTGAACGTTACGGAGTTCCAGTCTTTATCGGGACTTACGAAGATGAGAATCACATTCGCGGTTCTGCTCGGAGCATTCCAGAATTTAATGTGTTTGAAGCTTTAGAGTTTTGCAAAGATCTGATGCTGAAAGCTGGAGGACACAAAGCAGCAGGCGGATTTTCATTTGAAGCCGATCGATTAGATGAAATTCGATCGAGACTCAGAACCTTTGCACATAAATTACTAAAACCTGAACACTTGAAGCCTCTAGTGACGATCGATGCTCAAGCCGATCTTTCCCAACTCGATTTAGCGCTTCATGCTCAACTCGATGCCCTTCATCCTTGCGGCATGGACAACCCTGATCCAGTCTTTTGGACACCGAATGTTTGCATCGATGAGCAACGACGAATCGGCAAAGGGCACATCAAATTTGTATTGCGATCGGGAAATCAGAAAATTAATGCGATCGCGTGGCGCTGGGGCGAATATTTCCCGCTTCCCAGCAATTTAGATATTGCGTATCGGTTGAAATCGAATGAATGGAACAACGAAGTTTCTGTTCAGCTTGAAGTGATTGGGGTTCGGATGCCGCAAGCTCAGAAGACGGAATTTCTGTTTAGCGATCGACCCTATAGCTGTACATTGCTTGAACAACGTGGAATTCAAGAACTGAGAATCCAGAATACGAAAGGTGAAACTTTAGTGATTCAGAAAGGGCAGAGAATTGGAACGCTTGGAAAACTAAATCAAGCAATGCAAGAAATCGATGTTTCGCAAGCTCCGTATTATGACTTGGTAAAAGCTGCCGTGAATGCTTTACAAGTCTAAGAGGGTGTTTGAGAAGTATAGAAAGCGGCTGCGCTGCGAGTCCGCCCGGAAATAAATCTCCGGGCTAATGGAGGAAACCCCGCTGAAGCGGGCTAAGAGAGCAATACGGAGTTCTTAGCCCAGTTGAGTGGGCTTCCCCTGATTAGCCCGGAGATTCATTTCCGGGCGGGTGAATGCGATAAACGATTAGGAGATTTCTACGAAAGAGCTTACCGCTTGAAAGACTGCCCTTCGGCTTCGCTCAGGGCGCGATCTCTAGCTGACTGAGCGAAGCCGAAGACAGCGGGTAATTTGTTTTCGATAAATCTCCTTACTTCTCAAACACCCTCTAATCTGCGAAACTACAGATTTCGTTCACATTTGCCTAAAGAGGGACGCGCTACCCTAGAAATACGCCTCGTCTATTCCAGTTCCTATCGCGGGATTGAGGTATTCGCTTCGTGCCTTGTTTTAATTTTAAGGGACAAATTTGTGACCCAATTCGATCGCGAACTTCCTATGGCATCAGAACAGCAAGTTAGACAATATCTCGCCTACTGGTTTCAACTCGGTAAGCGGTTGATGACGCACAATGGCAGACAAGCGATCAAGCCAAGTTCGATCATCGCAGGCGATCGCTACAGTGACGAATTTGAAGCCTGCTGGAGTTTGGTGCGCTCTCCAGAATCCGGTGATTGCTATATCGAAGGTACAACCCAAACGATCCAAGAACTCCTGTCGCCCGAATGGGAAATTAGCCCTTGTGCGCGATGTGCGATGCCCGTTCCCACTCGATTGTTGGGAATGCCGCCGAATGAGTGCCCTTGTGCAGATCTGTCGTTTTGGCCCGATTCCGAAGCGCCACAACCCCGATCGCCCGTCAGCACTCCGAATTCGCTTCAGAAGATTCGCGATCGACTTTCTCGATCGAGCCAATAACTCAAAATTCGTGCCACGTTCAAAATTCGTGGGTATTCTTCATAGAAGAGTCATTCCCGTTTTGATTTCTTCATGAAAGCGCCCTCAATTTCAGAATCCGCCACTCCAAGTCCCCCGCGTTGGTTGCAGCCCATTTTGATGCTGGCTCCAGCGGGACTTTGGTTATTACTGCTGCTGATTGTCCCGACGCTGATCATTTTCCAACTCAGCCTCGTTCCAAACATCAGACCCGGCGATATCGTCAATCCATCCGGACTCGATAACTATTGGCGAATTTTTCAGCCTGAAAGTTTTCCGGTGATTCTACGATCGCTCTTTTTCGCAGGCGGATCGATGCTCTCATGCTTGCTTCTAGGATTTCCAGTTGCATATTGGATCGCATTATCTTCTCCAAAACGCTGGCGTAATTTATTGCTCATCGGATTCACGTTGCCGCTGTGGACTTCAACATTGTTACGATCGTATGCCTGGATTAGTATTTTACGCAGAACAGGCGTTCTCAATAGTATTCTTACCAGCGTTGGTTTACCTGCTCTCGATTTATTAAATCAACCGATTGCAGTATTAATCGGAATGACTTACAGCCTATTACCTTATATGGTCTTGATTCTGTATGCGTCCTTGGAAAAGCTCGATCGACAATTGCTAGAAGCCGCCTCAGATCTAGGAGCAACACCGACCCAAGCGTTTTGGAAAGTCACGGTTCCTCAATGCTTACCAGGAATTACCGCAGCTTGTTTGTTAGTCTTTATCACCGGATTAGGCGACTTTATTAATCCAGAATTGCTCGGTGGAACTTCGAGCCGAACCGCAGCACGATTAGTTTACGATCAGTTTCTCGGCGCAACACAGAATTGGGGATACGGCTCTGCGCTAAGTATGATCTTAATTTTGGTGGTCAGTATTGCGATCGCGCTTCTCATCAAATACGGAGATAAAAATGCAAAGTCAATCTAAACTGAACGCTTCAGCTTTTTTTACTGCGTTGATGTTTGGCTTTATGTATTTGCCGATCGCAGTTCTAACGTTCTACAGTTTCAACGAAGCTCCAAACAGCGCTCAATGGAAAGGCTTTACTTTCTCTTGGTACGTCAGATTTTTTCAAGACAGCCGAATTTTATCCGCGCTCTGGGATAGTTTACTCGTTGCCAGTTTAGCGACCGGAATTGCTGCGGTGATTGGAACGCTGATGGCGATCGGGCTTGCAAGATACCAATTCTTTGGTAGGAAACTCTTCCAAGGTGCAGCATATTTGCCTTTGATTATTCCAGATATTGCGATCGCGGTTGCAACTCTCGTGTTTCTCGCAGTGATCGCCGTTCCATTAAGTTTAGGAACCATTGTTGCGGCTCACGTTGTATTTTGTTTAGCGTATGTTGCTCTAGTCGTTTCTACGAGACTAACCAATCTTGATCCGCATTTAGAAGAAGCTGCTCTAGATTTAGGCGCAACACCGTTTCAATCATTAACGTTCGTATTGCTGCCACAGTTAGCACCTGCGATCGTTTCGGGATGTCTTTTAGCATTCATTCTTAGCATGGACGATTTCTTGATTTCCAGTTTCACAGCAGGCGGCGGAGTGACCACTTTACCTATGGAAATCTTTAGCCGCATTCGTACCAGCGTCAGACCGGATATGAATGCGCTGAGTGTTGTATTAATGATTGCATCTGCTGGAATTGCTCTGATTGCCGAAATGATTCGCTATCGTAGCGAGAAGCGGCGGTTTCAATAAACCTTAAAGCAATCCTTCTAACTGACGACGAATTCGATCGAGATCCCGATTCGACATTTCCGATTCTTCCTCCTCCGGCTTCTCTTCCAGTTTCTCCTCCGGATTCCAGTCAGTTTCTTCAATATTTTTGTCTGGTGGAGCCAGCAGCAATCGCTCAAATTCGTTCTGAGGCATAAAATTTTCTGGAATTAGATAAGCCTCGTAGCCAGCATCTCGGCAAAATTCTTCAATTTCTTCCTGCTCAATCTTTTCCACACTTGGAACCGCAAAATCCTGAGCTTCCAACATTAAAGCGTACCGAGTGGCATCGTCTTCTTGAGCAAACATCAACACGAGATTCTGATCGCCCACACTAATCGTATGGATACCTGGATTATCAGTGTCGGCGTTGAAAAGTAAGACGAATACTTGCATAGATCTAGAGAAATCGATGGGCTAGATCCCAGGGTACTTCAAATGGGTTCGATTGCTGCTTTTCTGTTAAGTTATTGTTTTCTTGGAAGCTGCTGATTCATTTGTTCGATCGCTTTATACAAGGGAGATTGATACGAGACAAAACTGCGATCGCGATCGATATTATTTAGCGCTCGTGTAAAGCTCGATCGTGCCGTTTCGTAGTCTTTTCTCTCTGCCGCTGCACATCCCGTTCTAATCTCGTTTCTAATCTTAAACTTGTCGTCGGATGAGCCTGAATCGATGCCAACGGTGAAACACATTCGTGGAACTACAGGTTGATTAATCCGATCAATGCCCGTCCAGATTAATGCAATTGAAATGGCGATCGCAATCACTCCAAGCCCCATTTGCGCCACTTCCCAAGCTAGGGTTCGCTCTGAAACTTGTCCCTGCATTTGATTGCCTAATTTCTGCACTTCCCACCAAGCGTCTCTCGCAAAGATGAGGGAGCAACCAAAAGCCAAGACTAATAAACCGATTAACAGAAGTACCATGAGTGAGAAATGGCGCGATGCTCTTATTTTGGCATTCGGTTTGGCGCTATTTGGAAACTTTCTGGTTCATCTGCTCGATCGCCTGAGACAGTTGCTCGGAATCCAAGCTGCGGTAAAAAGAATAGCTAGTGCAAGAAAGCGGAAATAATTCTTCAGTTCTGGGGGCAGGCTTTAACTTTCCAGTAGCGTGAGAAGGTTAATTCCAATTGATCCTGTCATGCCAACCCCAAAAGCCAGTGTGATTGTACTTAG
>NZ_JBNXVP010000018.1:0-145974 GCF_050565645.1 Leptolyngbya sp. AN10 | reverse complement strand
GGCGCTTATCCCCAAAAGCCGCGCCCTTGAGCGCTTGAGCATGAATCAATATCGGATTGTCCATCATTGGGCTGACCTCCTCTCACACTGCATCCAGCTTACAATCGACTTGTGTATACACGGTAGGTTGAGCTACTAGAGGTTGTTTTCGATTTCGTCACGAAGAATTGTTAGCTTTGCAAGACTATCGAAATCGAAACCAAGCTCGGTCAGAGGATCACGGCTGCCCTCACTCTTTAGTTCGTTGTATTGACCTTCGATTCGATCGAACGCTGCCGTGACTCTATCCAGCAAATAAGCTAGACCTGCTTCACATTCTTCAGTTGACACTTGAGGATCAAGCTTTGTCGTGCTGTTTTTGAGTTCGGGAAGAATTGCATCTAGCTTGCCAGCAAGAGCATCAAGAGCATCAGGATCGACATTTGCATGATCATCGTAAAGAAGTGAAACGATAGGCTCTACGTTTTGAACGATGAAAAGAACATCTTTTTCTGTTTGGGGGCTGACTCGGTTTGACATAGCGATAGTTCCTTTTGTTAGTTGATGTCTGTATGGACTGTTAGCGGGGGTGTTGCTTCTGTCGCGTGACCCTCAGCGCTCATGTAACTACTATAGCCCCTTTTTAGACGTTTTGTAGACAAAATGACAAGATATGTCTAACGCTGATTGATCACACTGAAAAAGATAATTATCTACAATACGTCTACATTTCGTCTAAAATCCACACTATATTGAAGGAGAAATGTAGAATTTTGGAGAGATATGGAACTGACATTAGATAGGACAGCGATGCGAATTCCCCGCAATCAACAAATGAGAATCAGCCGATTTGGATGGATTGGTGGCGAAGCTATCGCACGGTATTTTCAAAAAGAGTCACCACGCGAAGGACTCGAAACCGCATTGCAAGAATATGTCGCTCGAATGCTCAAGGAAGACGAGCGATTCAAGCGGATTTGGGAAGAGTTGGAAAAAGAAGGAGCGGATAACGAATAATGCTGCATGACGAGTACGGATCATCATCTAAGAATTCGTTCTATATTGGCAGGCGAAGAATAATCGAGTAAGCGTACTGAAACGGATCGGCACACCGCAAGAACAATTTGGAACTAGAACAAATAATGCCCCGCAGAATCGTCCTACCAGCTAGAAACCGGGGAAGGAACAATGGTGGACTATTTGAACTTGGCGGAACTTGCAACGATCGCCAGTGCAGTCGAGCGTGAATGTCAGATAGTACAAACGCAAGGATCGCTCAACGAAAAGCTTACGGTTGATATCAACGTCAGGCTTGGAACTTCTCTAAAATTCAACCTTGAATCAGAAGCACGTCAAAAAGGAATCGGCATTTCTGCTTTAGTACGCGAAATTCTGATCGAACGCTACTACGGCAAGCGTGAAGCCTAAATAGCAAAACGCCGCAACTGGTACGAACAGTTACGGCATCAAAAACTTTTCAAAACTTAAGGACAGAATAACATGGAACTCGCGAACGGTGCAACAGATCTGGATCTGATTGGTAACGAAGAGAACGAAGCGATCGAAGAAACCACCCCAAACAGAACGGTTCAGCCGCTCTGTGACCTCCATCAACAACTGAAAGATATCGTTAGCACCGGACGAGAACTGATTGCTTTCGGAGAAAGACACAGTGATTTAACCGATTCTATCTTTCCTACCAAACGATGCTCTGATACAGTGTTTCCGGTGTATCCCGGTAATTCTTACAACCCCGATACTCAAAAACTTACGATCAAGGGCTTAAACGAGCTTGTAGAGGTAGTAGAAAAGAAATCCAAGTTTGTCACGCTTGATGGTTACAAGTCGGATAATCCTAGCGGACGAATTGCCAGTGACGGAATCACGCGGTTATATCACGAAGTCGAAAATCCTGTCGGTGCTTGCATCAAACATCGTGAGCGCAAAACAATCAGCTTTGACTTTGATTGTGCGGTCTTCTCCGACACTGACTTACCAGAAGCAGCGATCGTCTGGATAACAAGGAGAACAGGTGGAGCGATCGTGTCTCGTGGTAATCGTAATCGCTTGGCAGTCAGCTTTCGTCAAAGCGAAGAACTGAAGGAATACTTGCAAACACTAACTTCAAAATCTAAGCTGACATATCAGTTGTTACCAGAGGAAGAACAAGAAACCACAACGATTCCGAAAATTGAAATTTCGCTTAACGATGGTGCATCTCAGAACTTTTGGGGTGAACACAAAAGCGGTTCACAGTATCAAGTGATTTTTCCTGAAGTGCTGGTAGAACTGACTGTAACAGACTTTGAAGAACTGACAGCTTGCTTGACGGCAAATGGCTGGACACAGCAAAAACAAAGCGATCAGTCTGAAGGTCGGATCGCGATTGATAACCTGGTGGAATCGAACGAATACAAGAAACTTGTCAACGCGATCCGAGTGTTGGCAAAAGAAAAAACACCAATCTCTATTGCACCATTACTCTCACCAGAATCGCGTGAAATTGCTCTCGGAAATCGTCGGTATCATAACGAAACCGACTGGACTAAAACCGACCCCAAAAACTATTCGCTACCCAAAGGAACCCGACGACACACCGAATGGCGGTTGTTTACCGATCTTGCTTGGGCAGTAACAATGCTGGAAGAGTTCGGTGTGGTGTATTCGGCTGAAGAAGTCGAAAACTATATCCGACTATTGGATGATGCAATCGTCCAAGACACGGAATGGGTCAAAGACCATGTTTATATGGGGGCTTTCATTCCCGGCACAATGCGTGAGTGTTATGGGAAAAGACTAGACGAAGCCAATTGTCGAGAAGCATTTGTATATTCATCCTCCAAGCAACTGCTAGAACTATTGGCGGATGCCATCGACACTGACGAAGCTCATCAGATTGCGGAAGTGGCGATCAACGAATACCGCTCTGACTGGCTAGTGTCTGCTAGAACGATTGATTTGGATAGCAGCGAATGGACACAATTGGTCGATCGCTTCGTGAAAAAGAAAAAACCGAGCGAATGCAATATCACGATCGATGAAAACACGATTTCTGGAACTGACTATTTCCGGTTTGAAATCTGGACGGTTCTGACTGAACTTGCAAGAACATTCCCCGAAATTACATTGGAACCAAGTTTCTATCTCGACAATATTACAGAGTTGTACACACCAATTCGGTGTGTTCGGGAAAGGGCGATTACAGCAGCAATTGGTTTACTCACACTGGCTAATAAAGCTGATGTCAGTGAAGACAGTGAAAAAACAAAAAAACCTTTTGCTACCGACGACTTAGATATCGATGAATTGCTTGGATTGAATGATGCAGCAGAACCAACGACGATCGACACCGAAGAAAATGCGGCACGTCAGCGACGTGAGGAAGAATTCATCAGAACGGCTTGCGTCGAATCCGTTGCGATTTTTCCCCAGTATGTAAGGGAATTTCTAGCGGAAATGCTAGGTAGTGATTTCTGGGGTGTGACCGGACAAATGACTGTCGGTGTGAGTGTGGCGACTGCTCCCGTGTGGAATAAACAATCATGCGCGGGATTCGTTGTTAACATCTACGGCAAGATGATTGGCGCGAAAGGAGCAGGAAAAAATATCAGTGCGAAGCCTGCAACAAATCTTTCAGCCACAGTCACAGTTCTCGGTAAGTCTATCCCATACAGCTATGTGTTGTTTTTGCAAAATGTGACGGGGGAAAATGGCAAGCTAAAACCACCAAGCAACTACACTCCGGTTCCGAGCTTGAAAGAATACGGAACAGTATCGCTCGAACAGTATAGGAATTTCTTCAACAAAAATAGAAATGCGAACGTTTGGGACATTCAGGATCGCACGTTCAGATTTCAGTTTGGCGGAAAGAAAGGAACATGGGCGGGAACTAGAGATGCAATCGTGATCACCGAAAAGAATGAGAAAATGTTGCGACCGCTTGGAATCGATTACACGGTAAATATTTATCGCAGAACCGACAGAGCGTGGGCGATCGATGAAGCAGGCGTTTTCGCTAAAGATGTAGCGGCAGATGATCCGAACAAAGCCACAATCACATCTGACATTTTGCGAGAAGGACGTGATGGATCTCAGTCTGCCAGTGTGAAAGCTAACGGACAAATCGAAGTGATTGATATCGTTCCAAATGTGGCGTATTGGACAACCACGGCAGACGTAATCGATATGCTGTTTGTACGCAGCAACCCCAATCATCTGACAAATTACGCTGTAAATGGTTCAGCTTCACGTTTCTTTTATCCGATGGGTAATCGTGTTAACAGTGCGGAAACCAAATCGAGCAGCGATAATTTCAAGTATCTAATGCTGGCAGCACTGTGGTTTGGCGACCAGATCGAAGGCATCGCCTCCATGAAGCGCAAATATGTCAAGGATGAATTCACGGTCACACCCGTTCAAAAAGCGAAGATCAACACACTGATCAGAAAGCTTAACGAAGAAACGATTCCAGAAATCGAACGGTTCACTGGATGCAAGCTAAAAGGATTGATGGACACCGATAAAACCCGTCAGTTGATTCTTAGCAGTGCCCCCGCATTTCAGCGAACGGCTTGGTTGTTGAAGTATGCCCTACTGTACTGGAAAACTTTGCTGACGGAATTTCTCGAACTCACTGAAGATGAAATAAAGTATCTCGATTCCAATCATCCATTGGACGATCATGGATGGTTCGGAATGGGTAAATTTCTCGAAATCGAGAACGTTCGTCGCGTTGATCCGTTCCCTGGTAGCAAGCAAGTTGAGAAGTGGCAAATCGAAGGAGAAGGTAATTCGGGATTGGTTGAAATTTATCAGCGTGGCGTGATCGGTGATGATGACACCTGGCTAAAAGTAATTCAACCTGCGATGGAAAAGGGGACAATTTTCAACAAACTGGTAGAAACTGAAGACGAAGATTGCGTTGTAGAAACGGTATTAGTAATAACAGGTGAAAAGATCGAACCCTTGAACACTGAGCTAGAAGATGTGTTTGTTGACGAAGCGATCAAATTTGTCCAAGGAACGTTTGCGTACTACGCCGTTGTCGCACTTGAAGCACTGGAAGATTTGACGATCGAACAAAAAGTCAAAACGATCAAGACGCAACGGGAATATAACGAAATCGCTGAACAAAGTGAACTTTTAAGCGAAGCCGTTGCCAGAATCGCAACCGAACTCACACCAATCCCAAAAAGCTTGGGAGAGATTACAAGAACTTGGCGCAGTTCAAAACGCAAAGAACTAAATCTCACGAAGGAAAATCCCGAACTGAAAGGCTGGCAAGTCACGATCGTTAACGAACTCAAAAAGCTGTTTGCGGCAGACGTAGATGACGATGGCAAGCTGTCCGTCCAGAAAAAGCCTACAAAGGCTGAAATCAAGCGTTTGACAGGGTATAAGCTCCGTTAACGCTAACTGTACCAAAAACTGTTTCTCACCGTTTCTAGCCCGTTCTCAGAGGAGGACGGGCTTTTTGTAGTCTATCGATAAGCTCGGTTAATCTCAGAATCGAACGCTTGCCGAAGGATATCGACGAACGTGATTTCCCCGAAATTCAGGGTGGATTAATATAAACCGTCCACAAAATGTCCACATTTACAATCCTCACCACGTAAGCATTTGAGGTCGTTTTGTCCACAGTTTTTGCTTGTTTTCAAAAGTGGACAGATGATCATGTGGACAGTCCGCGTCTTTATCCCCTGGTAGTAAGGCATTGATATCGATCTAAAAATGTGGACACGTCCACATTGGGGGTAGGGCGTTAAAAATTTTTGTATCTCGTATTTTAGGTATTTACATACGTACAGAATTATGATTAATACATAATAAAAATTTATATATTAAATCAAGATAATCACGTATGGAAAATGGTAGAAAATATCATTATTCTCTTGCTTGGGGAATAATCTACACGATAAAAATAAAAAGTATACACCACTCCCCCAATGTGGACACGTCCACATTTTTCAACAGCACTCAAACCCTTGCTACGCCTGAGAAAACGTGCGGACTGTCCACATGATCATTTGTCCACTTTTTATTTTCGTCAAAAAAGCGGTCAAAAACAACCTCAAATGCTTACGTGGTAAGGATTATAAATGTGGACATTTGGTGGACGGTTTGCAAAAGTTGGAATTGTTTTCTCCATTACGAACACGCTCAACTTCACGACGATCGAACCGAATTATCTCGCTACTCGCACGAAAACGCCTCTAGAATCAACGAAACAATCTCTTTGATGTGCATTGCTCGTTTACCCATTGCAACGCCTGATCCGGGTGATCCAGGAAAGAAAGCGGATGTTACAATCGGTGTTACAAAGCACATTGGAGAGTGAATGTCAATGCGTCAACAGTCACCGAAAGAAAACGCCACGAACCTACGTCAGATTTCCAAAGCAAATCCCACACCAAACCCCACGGTGACGGGTTTAGATCGACCTGCTCCAACCTCACATCCGTTATGGTCAGGGGCTACGATTGTTGCGGCTCTGGATAATGCAGGTGAAGTTCCCGCACCCGAAACCGTTGAACGTCTGTTACCTGTAATCGAAGCATTAACAAAGCAAACCGGAACCGAAGACAATGAGCGGGTGACTGCACTGGCATGGGAAGCGTTCAGAAATCGGTGCATAGAGATGGCAGCATTGCACATTCACGACCCTGAAATCGTGAAGACTTACTTTGGACTGGCTGAACGGTCTGATATTGCTTTGGGGAGAAGTTTATCGCGTCTGGATGTTCACATGAAAAACCGACCTGTTCCCAAAGCTCCGATCGGCGATCGGATTGCAAAAAATGAATTCGAGCGCGAACAATTCCGTCAGCTACGTGCCCGTGGTTTTAACGTTTAAGGTGTTTCTATGACCGAGCAACAGTCTGGCTCTATCCAACAGGCGATCACCACGATCGAATCATTGCACCTCGAAATCCTTCTAACCGGAGTAAATATATGTAGGGACAACTTATCGTCTGTGGAGATGTTGAATTCGGAAATCGATCGAATAAAAGGATTGCTCCAGAGTTCATCAGCATCGAAGACGATTCAGGAGTATGCGAGTGTGTTAGCTAATCTAATGCACCAAAGATCAACACTGCTGGAAAACGCGACTGTTTTGTACATGAGCAGTTTGCGCCCGATGATGACATTGAAAGCGATCGCTGAAAATCCAACACCAAAACCCGATCCGGAACCAGTCGTTAGCGACGACACCGATGCAACCTCTAGTCTCACCCCAGATGACCTAGCCACCTTGCGATCACTTGGCATCAATTTCGGTGTCGATAGTGCTACTGGAGAAGAAGATGACGACGACGAAGACGACGAACTCTAATCTTGAACTTGATATCGATAATTCGATCGTCGTCAAGATTATCGAACGTTTTCCTCTCTTGATCGAGATTGAATACGAACGCTATTCTGATGAGCCGCGCCCGATCCTCACATATCAAGACAGAATCGATCGCTTGAGTGATACTCATCCTCACTTATTGCACACGCTTCAAACCGATGAAGCCTATCGAAAAGCTTTAGCGATCGCTGTTAAATTGTCTTGCAACGAATCCGTCACGATTCCGGTACTCACTCCCGAAGTCGAAGAGTTTTGGCAAGTATCAGACTGCGGCGGATTTCTAAAAAGAATCTTAATTAGGGGAGACACCGAAAAAACAGAAGTCAAGACCGTCCAAGAATGGGAAGCGTGTGTTCAACTTCCCGAAAAAATACTTGCACTAATCAACAAAAAACAAGATGAATTCCGAACCTATGTTTAGCGGCGATCGAGTCAGGCGGCAAGCCCAACAAGCCGTAGACGAAGCCGAAGCTCAGAAAGCCGAAGCAGACTTAGCCCTCGAACAAGCCAAGATGATGCAAGCCGACATCGAAAACAAAGTCTACTTGAAAGAGACAGGCTCAATGCCCCAGATGACCGCTGAAGAACTCAGACAGTTTGAGTTCGAGCAGCAGATGGTGGTAGGCACTGCCAACCGCATGAAAACAGAAGCGATCGCCCGTGGTGCGTCAAAGGAGGAGCAAGAAGCAATATTCAAACAGGGGCTACAGCATGGCGCACAAGTTCTTGCCAACGCCCAATTCGCAAAGCAAGAAGCGCTTTATGCCAAGTACAGCCGCAACTCCTACAGCGGCTTGAAATACAGTCAACTTAATGCAATGCACGAAGCCAGGTCTAACCTTAGAGATCTCAGCAGCATGGCAAACGAAAGAGAAGTCGGTGATCAGCCAGGTCGATCGTCAGAAGGAAGCGGCATCATATTCAACGATTAACGAGGTGGTGGCGATCACTTGTAAACGTGAAATTCACGGTAAAAATTGAACAAGCTGTCTTCCGACATTTTGGAGAAAAAGACCCGCTGGAGTGGCGGGTGCTGAACAATCAATGTGCTTCTAGCCTTCCCATTGACGCGAAAGCCGTATCGTTTTCAGGGATTTATTTAGCGAGTCCAACACACCTCTCTTAAGTCCCTGGTGTGAATCTGAACTTGCTGGACATACCTGCTCTAGAAGCTGGATTTTGAGTTGATGTGCATTCCAAAACTTTCACGTACCCTTCCGAAATTCTGCATCTAGCACCCTTTAGAAAACTGGCTTGACCCTGAGCATTCTGAACGATGAATTGACTTCCTTGTGACTCAAAATTCAAGGTTCCAACGACTTGCCCTTTCCCCAAGTCACAGCCCAATCCACCACATCTAGCATTCTTGCCAAAGGGATCGAGCTTGTAAGTGTTGTATATCTTCAGCGTATTCCGATTCAACTCAACATACACAGCGCTCGAATAAATTTCTCCTCCATCTTCAGCCCGTAGCCAGTCAAAGGAAACGAAACCATTGGCATCAGACCACGCTTGTCTCAGGGTTCGATTGCTCTGTTGTGCCAAAACATGAGAAGCATTGATCGCTTGACTGACTCCAACAAAACTCAAAACTGTGATCGATGCACTCAAACTTTTCATAGGGGCAATCTCGTTGTATCCATCGCATAGTAGTCCTAGTTGACGAAATTATACATGAAGGTTTCGTAATTTCTTCTAGAAAAATTGTGTATTCATTTACCTGAAATTTGGTTTATTGCAGCGCACAAAATTTAGAGCTTGCGCTGCTTATCGGAATTAAAGTCAGTGTCTTTGCAGAAACCGAATACTGAAATTTTTGGTTCTTTTGTAACTCAGATGATATGTCTGAATCACTATGGAACAAGGAGTATTTGGTGTATGACAAGCAAGATTAACGATGTACAAAATGCTCTGCATTATTCATCTTGCGTATTTGCGAAAAATCGATAATCTACTGCCCAAGCCAATCACTTTAATAAGCTCTAGACTATTGTACATTTGATTCAATTCTTTTCCGTCTTAAGTTTTCCGATCGAGCGCTCTCGTTCTCAATAGGTAAGAATTGCGACATCAGTGTGAAACAGTAGATCAGCGTTCAAATCTGTCTCTTTCTTCAAGCAGAATCCCTTGATATAGTTTTACTTAGACAATTTCATGAGTTGTTAACAGTGAGTCGCCAAGTGAGTGTTGATCAAATTTGGATATGTGAATGCTGATGACATAAGTTCTTTGCCTACAGACAAGGGAGTTTACTTTGCTGTCAATGCAAAAGATGAAATTTTGTATATCGGCTTAGGAGCAGGAACTTACGGGATTCGTGGACGTTGGCAAACACACGACAAACGCCGCAACCCAGCCTTTATAAAACGTTTCTCAAAGTTATATTTCCGCATTCTTGTGGATGCCTCAGTCGAGCAGATCAAAGCCTACGAGAAACAGTTTATTGAAGCGATCGCTCCTCCTTTTAACAGTTGCGATAAATGGGTTGATAGCAATTTGATTAAATATCATCCAGCACGTTTGACAGGAGCGATTATGACGCAAGCTGAACGGGACGTTGAAGACCTTAAAGCTGCAATCAAGCGAGTTGTTAAAGCTTTAGGCGAAAGCCATGACGAAAACCGTCCTGAACGCGCTGATGCCTATTCTGCATTCATTGATGGCAAGATTCGCGAAGTTAAACGTTACCAATTATTGTTTCCGCGTGATCAATACATTGCTTGTTTAAGTTCTTTGTGTGAAGTGGGAATGCTCATTGATGCCGAACAAACTGAATCAGCGTTCACAATGCTTGCAGATGCTAGAAATGCAGCGATCGACTACAAGAAGCAGTTGATCGATGAACAAGTCCAACGAGAAAAATCTCACTTGGAAAGACAAACGCGAGAACGCTTGTTTGCGGGATTGTTCATCGATGCTGAAGTTTAGAAGTCACATGATGCCATTTTTGAGTCATTCACCGAATTCTAGTGATCGCTGTGAATCTGATGATGAGTCGATGTCGCTAAAGACATCGATTTTTCCGATTGGTCGCGCTGTCTATACAGCCACTATGGAGAAAAACCCGGTTGAAATGACTGATGTGCTGGAATAATCAATGTAATTAGGGCAAGAAAGTACTACTCAGAATATCTATTTCATCCAGCAAATCTGGAAGTGGCATTAGAGTAAGCCTGTACCCTAAATCATGTAATGCTTTTAGGAAAGCTTGACTTTTACTATCTTCTAATCCGTTAGAAACTTCTACACAGCACAAGATCCAAATCAAAGCAATTGCTCGAAAATCTCTAAATTTCGGTGATTCGCTTTTCAGCATTTCTCCTATAGTTTTTCTTGCAAATACTGCCGATTGCATTGCTTCATCAAGAAGCGCTTCAGAAAAACTTCTTGACCATTGATATGCTTCACTAGCTATTTCTACCTGATCTCTTCTTACTTCAGCAATTAATTGGTTAGGAGAAGACCCAGATGAATCCTCTTTCGCTAAGAATTCGTCCAAGCGTCTTAGAATATCGCGAGGAACACCAAAGGAAATAGTTATCAGCACTTCTAGAACTTTGGGTTCTAGATTCAGCACTTGGCGACGCTCTAGATACGCTTCAGCCAGCTTTTCGCTCTCATCCCAGGATAGAGGAGGTACACGAACAATGTGATCTAAAGAGCTATCTATTTCATTCTTTCCTTCCGCAGATCCGAGGTATAAAGACTTTAAGGCATCTTCTGAGAGTGATAGATAGTAATAAACACCCGGAACCTCAAATATAGCCTTCATTCTTCTTAGAAAGACTTTTAGTTCATCTAGCTCGACAATTTTATCAAGCTCGTCGATACACACCATGACATTTTTGCCCGTGTTACCTAAAGCACCCTGGTTTAGTCGATAGACAACTGCGGTAGCAAAACTCCGATATTCAGAAATCAGAGACATTAAGCTTTCACCACGCTCGATGTTTTGCTTCTTTCCACTTAGCCTATAAAAGCTTACGATGATGAAAGATAAGCTAGTCAAGAGGAGAAACACACCTATTATGCCTGTTGGCGAATAAACTGATGCGGAGACAATAAATGAAACTGCAAATAGAATACACACTCCTATTACTATTCCAGCAATGTTTCCCGCTACTATTTTAGAAAGTATGGAGTCAGACCCAACTTTAGCTGCGAATTTCTGATAGCGGATATATCTGAATGCTTCTTGCACACGACGATACAGCAAGACCGTGTGGGGACTGTACATACGGTCGCTTTCGAGCCAGGGAGCAAGATTTACTGGTTGTAAACGAGTTGTATGTCTGATAAAGCAAGCAACACTAGCAACGAAGACTAATAATATAGGAAACCAGGTTATTATTACTTCTGGTCGCTGAAGACGTAGATAGATAGTCAGTAACAAAGATGTAAGAGCAAGAGTTACAATCGCAAATAAGAGCAGTCCTGATCTAGTCAGCAAAGCCTCCAATCTTCTAACTGAGAACGGTTCTGCCCCTAAAAATCTCGCTACTGATTGCTCTGTATTTAGAGCTAATTGTTCTAAAGCAGTCTCAATAAAATCTTTCTCTGCATATTGACTTGGCGCAGAAAGCCAAACACTAACACCAAACGTTTTTTCTTCTTCAAGAGTAGGCTTGTAAAGCTCGTAAAGAATTCTGGACTTTCCGACACCTCTTCGTCCTACGACTGCAATAGTACTCCACCCCCGCTCACTCAGTTTTCGCAATCTTTCGAGAAGTTTTGGACGCGCTTGAATATCGACTGGAATTCCCAGTGTGTGAACGTCGCTAAATTCTCCGCCATTTGCTTTCTCCGCGATGATTAAACCTCTTGTACGATCACGTTCAATCAGCTTTCGACCCAAAAAAATGCCTGACAAGATAGCAGCAGAGACTACAGGTAACATCAAAATTATTGAGCATAAGAAAGCTAACCAGTAACTTAATGATTGAGCCTGAAACACAAGCAAGCTTATAGGATCTAAAGAATTATTTCCCTCGGCACGATAAATAGCTACCGCTAAATTATGGAGAATTGCTTCCCTATTACTTGGCGTGAGTGCGATGAAAGATTCTAATTGTTTTGAAAGCCAATCTGCGTCTCTATAGGGAGCTAAATTCTTAACTATCTGCCTGATGACTGGTATGACAGGTTCGCTGAGTAGAGCAAGAAATGTTTTCTTTTGTTCATCGGTTAAATCGCTATCGATTCCTACTATAAAGTCAAACGCCTCTTGCTTGAATAAGTTATTTAATCGAATCTCTGGTTTTTCACCTCGAAGTATCTCAGCTAATTTTTGTTTGCTATTCGGGTCATTCTTGAAAATTTCGCTAATCAACTTAGCTGCTTCTTTGACTCCGGGTGTGCTGACATTCTCATCTAATGCAGTCAAGCTATTCTGTTGAATTTGATTAGCAAGCTCTAAAGACGAAGATAAGGAGTTTCCCAAGTCTGGAAATGTTTTTTTACTGCTCCTCTTTGCTAACTCAGCAAAAACTTCATAGTTGTCTAATCCAGAATTTGTGTTTGCAATATAACTGATGAATGCTCTTTGAGTTTCTGATCTTAGGCGATCAAATCTCCGTTTAGCCTGCTGGACTTGTTTCACCTCGAAGGATGGAGCTAAATCTGCGTAAGTCGAATATGCAACAAATAGTTCATCCGGTTCTGGAAATGCTAATTGTTGAAGTAAAAGGTTTTTGTAATACGATTGGGCAGGTAGATCAGGAAATAACTTAGACAGGGTGTCTCTAGGTAATTCACTAAATTTAGATTCGTCTCTAAATGTGTCTCTATATTGATCGCTAAGTAGGACTTGACGATCTCTTTCGTCTTTTGACGGTCTGCGAAAAGCATCGACAATCTCACTGTCATAAGTGAAAAGATTAAAGAATTTATCTAATAAGTTTTGCTGCGTTGACATTGCGTAGAAAATTCGATAATTAGAAAGCGAAGCAAAGCGATCTTTAGCGCTAGTTCCTGGTAATGGAAAATTTAGTTGGTTGTTCCCTTCGGTAACTGAGGGATGTATCCAAAGAATTCTGTCAGCCAAATATGAAAGCTGACTTGACGGATTACTTCTAAAATAGGCAGCAATGGCTTCTAATGTATTAATTCGATCTCTCTCTTGTGTATAAGAAACAACTCTTCTGCTGCTTGAATTATCTTCTCTAGAACTTTGATTACTTGTGGCACTTTGAGGATTTGATTGATTATTTCTACTAGCTTGACTATCTAATCCTATGGATTTGTTTGATTTTGTTGGATTGGTAATTCGATTTATATTACTGAAGTCAAATGAAGATAGAACTTGAAAGTAGGATTCTAAATAGTACTGGGATAGTGCTACTTCAGAACCAAGTCTATACAACAATCCGCGCTCTGCTAAACTTTTTGTTCTTATAGCAGAAAGAACATCCTCAGATTGCTTTACTTGTTCAGCGCTTCCCGTGAACTTCTTGGGTGACAGAGGATTATCAGAAACTTGAGTGACAAATTGTTGACCGAGAGTTAAAGTTCCAATAGCGAAAAGTACACTCAGTAGCAAGATTACTTTACGGCGCATTCGAGGCAAAGTATTCTTAGAAAGTGGATTTCCAAAAAGGTAGATCGCTGAAGAAGTTGCCAATAGAATTAGTACAAAAACTGGAAGAAGTAAAGATAAACCGACTTCCCCTTCTCCTCCCTGCTTTACAGTGCTTATTGACCCACCAGGCGAAAGGAGCAAAACAATAAGGGTTGTCACAGATAGAATACCAATGGCAGTTTCACTTTTACACCAGTACCAGGCAAAGAGCAGAGATAATGTAGTAAAAAGAGTAATAACAAAGATTTCTAATATGACTGAAATACCAAGTGTCGGGATGCGTCCTGAAACCAGCAGTGAATCTGTAAGAATTGCGCTAAAGAAGGTAGCATATAGAAGAATAATTGATAGATCTAGATAGCTTCGTGATTCATAAGCTCCAGAAATAGTAGCTTCGTTAACCGAAGGTGTTGCTGTGCTTGAAGCCTGAGATGTTGTTGCGTTTGAGGTTTGCTGCTTGCCCTGTTGGAGAATTTGCAAAATTATGGGACTGCTTGCACCGATGAGAGCAACAATTATCTGAACTAAACCTGCATCCATAAATCGAACCTGGGTAATCTCAGAAGTCTTGACTGTTCAAAGCATTTTTAGAGAGACATGATTTTTTGTGTACAATCACGCCCAATCGATAAATCGTAGAAATTACTGGTTAACTTGAAATACAGACAAATTTTCCATGACTTCTCATTCTCTAAAATCTAATTGTTAGGAATCAAGTTGCACAGCGACATGCTAAACCCTGTTTTTGGGATTAAAGTTGACGCTTCTTCAATACTAAAATCTATCACACTACATCAATTTGCGCTCCACATATTGCGTCTCAATAAGGGATTATACATAGGATTTCCGTAATTTTCCATAACGTCGTGTGCATGTTTACTACGAAGCAGAACCCAGATCAGTCATACGAAATGCACTTTGAATATTCGAGTGGAGACGATCGTGGTAAACAATATGAAAATGTCAATTGCGCTACCAAATCCACGATTAACGATTGAAGTCATGGTGCGCTTTTGCCGCGCCAATTCGTAGCGATCGTTCGCCAAGCTCAATCAAAGTCTCATACTCAGGACACCGACCCGTGAACATCAGATGCTAATCAGCAGTGGCAATTTCCATTTACCTGATTGTTCCAGCATCACCTCAAGGTTGTTCGGTTCCGTATCTCGCTTTATTCGGAGATCCCACTGATCAGGCAGAAATCGCCCCTATCAAACCAGGGAATCTTCGATACATAGAGTTCAAACATACGTGATGTGTAACGCATGGAATCATCCGTCAAGCTGCAATTGTGGTTGGGGCGGAAATGCAGGCAGCAGCAGATATCGCGGCTTCGTCAACTTGTCATCAATTCCTCTATCGTTTTCTTATCAGTCTAATCTCCACGCAAGACTTACTGATGAATTGAGAAAAGCAGAAACTAAACGCACTCGTTGTCGCTGGTGTAATGCCCTAGTTTACTATCACACAAACGGCTATGGTGACGCAGTTCTATTTGATCAATTAGGACATCCTTGGCAAGTTCATCATTGCTGGCGTGAGTACAGTCAGCAGCAACGTGAGCAAAAGTCGAATGGTTTTCAAAATCCCTTGCGGCTGAGAATGGCAATTTTAGTTGGGGTAATTCGACAGATGCGTTTTCTTCCAGATGAAGCCACCGTTGCATTTAATATGGGAATTTCTGTTGAAGAACTTAGAAATACTTACAGAGATTTTTACGAAGTCGATAGCTATACGAAAGCAATGATCATCGGTTGGAAACCAAAAAATGATCAAGCAGAAGAACAGACCGAATCACAGTCTGGAGTCGTTAAAGTCAGAAAAAAACCTGCTCCCCCGAAAAAGAAAGTAAAACCCTCGTCCCCGAAGAAGGAAAATAAGAAAGGCAAACCGAAAAACAATGAACGGAATCGGTAGCACTAAGGTTCGTGCTACCGATTCCGTTCGTCGCGCTTTATTCCTTCTTCCTCCTATCACTTGCTGGCAGTACGATCGGTACAGTGATGTTCACATTGACATTCACTTTCTCTTGCAATTGCTGATCAGTGTGAAAACTGAATGCAAGTGATAGGAGTAGAGGGGCGACCCCATATTCAATTTTGGAGAGCATTAAATTGCCCAAATTCGTTCAGGCATTCCGTCTGACGCGCGGACAAGCGTTAGTAGCCACTTATTGACCACAGGAGTAATGTACCCATGCCAAACCACGTTCTATCAGATTGGACGAACAAAACGATGGTTGGCGCGAACGAAGCAATCGATTATGACATCTCCTCCTCTATGCGGAACTCGAACTCCCAACCACGGCTTGCCTCGATCGTCGAACTGAATATGCTGAATCGTCATGTGTCCGGTGATTGCCCATAGTCTTTCACCGGGGCGAAATCGATGAATTACTTCCCAATTGCTGACATTGAAAGTGTAGTCTCGCGACATCAGTTCATCAGGTACATTCACGGCATCAAGAGCGATTCCTTGATACCGTTTTGCCATTCGGCAATTTAGCCCTGCTGGGTCGGGGTCAACTACTTGCCAGTGTTGATGACCTGCTCCTCGTCTTGTGCTGGTGTAGTCGCCATTTTGATTAGGAACTGGCAAAGCGATCGCCCCAGTCGTGTTTGCAATTGATAATGCTGCAACAATGAATCCAATTGATATTGTTCTCTTCATGTTGTTGTTACTATCTACTGGGCTTGAAGTTGCGGCTAAAAGTCATCCAGCGATCAATTTTACCTCCGGTGATGTTTAGAATGGGAACGCCTTCAGTGCGAGGATCACCTTCGGGTTCTTCTCCTGCGAAGTGAAGGATCGTGGTGCGTTCGGGGTTTCCAAGTCCATAGGCAGTAGCAATGTCATTTGCTAAGGCACAACTGATGTAGAAATTGCCCATGTTGATCGCACCACTGCCAGCAAAATAAGTCCAATTTGCACCCCCAGAAAGACGACCTGTTGCACATACACGATGCGTCACTTCAAACATCTTGGCTACATGGACATCATAGACGCGCAAACGTCCGCCATAAGCAGATTTTGTTGTGTTGGTGTCTGGAACCCTCATCGTGTAGTAGCCTTCACTTGTAGAAAGAGTCATGGGAAGTGCCGTCGATGCTTGAAGCGGGTTAGCGATCGTGCAAACTGCTGAAGTTGCAATGCCAAGAGCGAGAAAAGATTGCCACGTTTTCATGTGATAACACGGGTGAAGAATGCTTCAAGAATTCCCCCGCTCACATTTGAGATCACAGAGTTTTTCAGTGGGAACACTAGAAATTAGCACTTTCAACGATGAAATCTATGACTCCGAAACTCTCTCGATTTTTGCTTGCTTCGCTGTCGTTTGCGACATTGACTCCTATCGTGTTAACAACGGCTGTTCCTGCTGAAGCAACATTAGTCAGTGCCAGCAAACACATGAGAATTGATTGGCAGTATGTGTTGAATCGATCAACTTGTTCAACTCAGAAGCCGCATGGTCGTTACACGGTAAGAGGTGGTGTGACAGGACTGCTGTACCCTGCAAACTGCACCGAGAATCTTCAGGGTGGTGATAGTGCCAGCTATGAATTTGTTGATGTCAGTGGCAAAGAACGTTGCATCGGTCGGATGGAGTTGCTTGATGGGGGTAGAGCAACAAAAACTATTTGGTACATTGATCGTGCAGTTGATGGTTTTCCATGTAGCGTGGCAGGTCAGAAATTTGAGATTGACTTGTTCTACACTCGATAAACGATCACATCGACATGGAGTGGAAAACTTGGCAGCATCTACCTCTAAAAGAACGATCGAGACTTCCATCGTGTTCAGGAATATATGTCGTTGCCGACATCAATGACTTGGTGTGGTATGTCGGTCAAGCAGCAAATTTGCGAACTCGCTGGGTGGGCAAAACTCATCATCGATATTCGCAACTCATACGATCGGACCGTAAGTTGAATCATCATATTTATTGGAAGTCCTGCCCTCTCGATCAGCTAGACACTCAGGAGCGCTATTACATCGAGCAGTTCTCCCCAGAATTGAACGGCTGCAAGGTCAAAACTTACCTACCTAAGAATACAAAGCAGTCAGTTGTCGATCGTGAACTGAAACGATTGCTCAAAGTCTTCAACCACAAAACCTTGCTGTTTCCGCTCATCCGAGCCATCCCCGCAGGGGAGTTCCATGACGAAGACGGCATCCGTCACATCGTTGTGCTGATACACTGCAATGATTTTGAGGTTTTAGCAAACTCAACACGAAAGAAATCCATCCAAATCAGAAAGGCTTGGGTAAACCACAGAACCTATTGTGGTCGGAGCGAAGAAAGTTATCTTCCGAAAACGATTCCGGTCTATAGCGGCAGTGGCTACATGATCGAGTTCGTTGAAGCGTCAGAAGTCATTCGTTATCTCGAAGAGAATCTGAACGTTTACGAACAGTCTATTAAGACGATCGAGCTATTTGACGTTGAGATGCAAGTATTGCGCGATCTGAGCGTTTTAGATTCAGCGCCGATGGAAGAAGAGTATTCTTTCGTTATCGATGGCAAGAAGACGCTTAAGGACGCTGCATACCTTAATCACATTAAATATCGGCTGAAGCCACTAAAGATGCCCTGAGCGGTCAATTTGAGTCATCTTGCCATTCGCAGTGATCGCACTTCCAAGCCGATCGTAAAATTTGAGAACCCCTGATAGACATCACATTAACGATAAACAAAGCGTCTCAGAGCAAGCACAAAACTGATTACCAATATTGCTGAGATGCAAACCAGAAAGAGTTCTGCCCAGTTTTCGTTCAACGGCAACCAAAAATGAAGAGCTTTCCACAGGGGGCTAACTACGGATTTTGCGAAAGCTGCTGATGCAATTAAACCAAATATTGTTAAAAAGAGCCTGAAGTTATCGCCCTGTTTGGATTCAAAAAATTTGATTTCGCTCTCCAATATCGACAGATTATCAGAAATTTGGCTTTGTACTGCTGCCAAATTCATCTCTTCCCACCCTTTACTAAGTAAATCTCTGACTTCTCCATAAGGTGTTGCTTCGAGCATTATTGATTTCAATTTGATAAGATCGCGCCTAGTAGCTAATACATCTGGATAGTTTTTAAGTTCGCTTGACTTTTCGACTAAGCTTTTATGGAGTATATAGCCATACTCAAGTAGTTCAACCTGAACTTGACGCTCATATACTAGATTTCCTCTATTAACATCCATCCATTCCTGTTGGCTCTCCAATCCTTTCTTCGACCAAACCCAAAGTGTTACTGCCGATGTAATGTAAGCAGAAAAATCGCTGAATCTCCTAGAGTCAATAGGTACAACATCTGCGAATTCTCCAAAATTTCCTGGAACACGAGCTAGTATTCGCCCAAAAGACTCTTTATGCAGATCCCCGTTACTAGAAGCATCATCCAGTTGATTACTATGTCGAATTAAATGAATGTTCGGTCTACCAATCCAGTAATTACCCAATTCAGGTAGATCTCGAACTCCCCTCAATAAAAAATCGAAATTTGAGACAGGTCTACTAATGAGAAAACCCATAACACCGAAAAGCGTTTGCGCCACAGAAGTAATTGTTTCCTTGTCCTCTGTATTCAAAAGAGGAACCATCTCAAATTCAAAGTCGCCAAAGTCTACTTTGTCAGATACCTTTTTGAAAACCTCTTCATACCTTTTCTTATTCCCTAGAAAACGTATTCTCCAAAGAAAGTTACTTTTGGGGTTTGAATAAATTTGATATGCTTCTGGAGCCAAAGTACCTAGAGCAGTCGGAACCATTGCATAGTCATAATCGCACTGATGTATGTTGACATAGTTATCAATGAAATCAGTAAGTTCTATTGAATTATCTGGAGAAAACATACGGAATTCAATGATTATGACCCCACTTTGATAGAGAATCACAATAGGATAAAGCCCACTAATTCTCTCATCCTCTTTTATCAACTCAATAGGTTTCAAGAAAGCCCTTAAATGTACAGGAGGTAGCTCCTTACCTGATGAAAATTGACGTGCCTCCCCATATAGAAATTGAGAACCGATTAACCATGTTTCTCTAGCATACGGAGTAAAACTCGCTGTTCCTGAATCGTTGGATTGAAAATCAATCGTAGCTTTTTTAGCATCTCCAGATAGCTTGAGTTCAGTTTTTCCAACTGCGACTCCATCACCAGTTCGACAAAATGTTTTGCCGTCTGACATTATTGAGCAATCTGCAATTTCTAGATCAATTAGCAGTTTCGCTATTTTTTCCAACCCTTCGATGTGAGTTTTGAAATATGTCGAATATGAGTGCCAAATTTCCCACTCTTCAGCTAAAAAATCATCCATAAATTACTGCCTCTATTCATAGGATGCAACAAATCTCAAATTCCCGACTGGTTTGCACTTTCCTAGACACTCTACCCTTGTCCTGAATAGGATCAGTTGACAAATTCGGAATAGACCCATCCGGTCGCTTCACCGCCTTCGTACAATTTGGCGCGTACCTTCGTCCAACCATTGCCTACTTCTAAAACTTCAACCTTCGTTCCATTCAACACTCTCCCCAATAATTCTCCATTTGGGGTTTGACGTAAAAATGCAGCCTTTGTCCTCGGACGATTGCTTTGCACGATCGCTGTTTTCGCCTGTGCCTTCGATTGACTTCTAGAAGATTTTGATGGTGCAATTGGCTGACTTCTAGGAGATCCTGCCACTGATTCTTGTGGTTTTCGCGGCGAATATCCCGATAGGTTATCTAAGACTTTGATCGGCTCACATCGACCATTCAAGTATTTTTGGCGAACTTCCCAAATTTCTTTTCGCATATCGAGACGCGATTCTGCCTTCTCCCGCATTTCGATGGCAAAGTTTTTAATGCAACTCACTTGGGTCGCATTAGCGATCGCTTGGAAGTGCTTGGCGATGTCTGATGAATTGCCCCCGGCATTGATCGTTCGTCCTGCTAGTGCATACCGTGAGATTTCTGTTTGAGTTACTTTACGATCTTCGCCTGCTCGACTTTGCATCGATCTTCCTCCAGTGGCGATCGCTCCAAAACAGAATAGAACCGCAGCACCGATACCTAGAATCCAGCCCCAAGGAAAATCATCTGAATAACTGTAGGATGGCGATGAATAGCTTGAGTAATTTGAATACGCGGGTTCTGGTTCTCTGACGGGTTCTGCTTCCTCGTATTGGTCAAACACACTGAATACCCAATCGAGATCGACATTCCCAAAGTAAAACCATTCATCGCCAGCACCAGGGTTATTTATGCGATACTCAGCGAAAAATCTATGCAAAGCAGTTTCTACAGCTTGGGAATCTGAGACAACAATGTGACCTAAAGTGTTCAAAACTCTCGCGTTTCCCGCTCGATATTGACCTTTCCGAGCTTCAACTTCGGCTGTAGTTCTACCGATTTTATATAACCCTGTTGGAACGCCATCTAAACCCAATTCTTGTAATAGGTAAACTTTCCCTGACATTTTTCACAGCATAAAACTCTACTCAATAAAATTGTATCGATTATTTTCAGTACAAAGACACTTCCGAGAAATTACTTATTTTAAGCGAGTGACTTCCTACCATACTTTAGGTAAAAGTTCAAGTACTAGAAAATTAGGACTTGAAGCTATTAAAAGATGCCAATACGATCGTGCTATCCATTGATAACAGGAGGAAAGCTATGGGTGTGATGAAAGCGGCGTGGATGCAAGAACAAGAAGAAGAATGGGAGCGACTGACGAATATTTACGATGCGATTTCGGATGTTTATATTCAGTTCAACGCTGCATTCCTAGAAGATGGAGTTTTTCTTGATATGTGTGGGGGTGACTTAGACTCCCCAATCGCAGAGCAAGTCTGGGAACGTTTAAGCTTGGTAGAACAGGTACAGGTAATCGAGCGCTTGAGGAGCGAAATCGTTCAGCATAAAGAATTTTCCGCACACATTTCCCGACAGGAAGGTAATGGCGATCCTTATACCAACTTTGGCTCAGACTTTGATGAATAGAGAATGAGAATACTGAGTTCACAGCACTGACCTAATCTTGCCCCCGTCACTATTCGATGGGGGCAGGAAGTTTTCTGATGACGTTCTTGAGTCATCTACCGAATCTTAGCGATTGCTGTGGTGAATCTGATGACGAGTCGATGTCTCTAAAGACATCGATTTTTCCGATTGGTCACGCTGTCTACAGGGATATTTCTGAGTCATCTGACCATCCACAGTGACGGCACTTCGGAAGCGATCGCTCACCGAACGGAATCGGAGTCTCACAATTCGGACACCGCCCCGTAAACATCGGATGCGAGTCGAGCAGCGTCAATTTTTCTGCATCAGTCCATCGCTGCACAGGTTGAATCACTTCTTCACCAGCGTAATAAGATTGATCGTCTTCAGGCACTTCAGGATCACTCATCATTGCGGATCTGCAATTGGTAAATTCTCATTTCGGGGTGTTCGGGCATGAGTCGCCAGTAGAAACCATCTGGCGCAGGCGGAACTCGATCGTCGCATCGATACAAGAAGGTTAACTCATTCTTTTTGATCAATTTGCGCTGCAATTTGAGAATTTCCTCATCCCGCTCAGAATCTAGCCAGAATAAATGCCCTTGACCTCGATATCCAGCCGCTAGAAGACTCAGGAAGACCCATTCGATACCCGATTGAATAGTTTCATCATCCATCCCCGAAACCTCTTGTCCGTAGCTGATGAGCTTGGTATCAGCTATGAGATTTTCGGGTTCAGGGTTTTGTTGTTTTGGGGCAAAGCGAGAAAGGAGAGATTGCAGCATTTCGGGGGACTCACGATCTACAGGCTTAGAGTGCCCATGCCCCAACCACTTTTTTCTCTTGCTTCTCCAATTCAGCTAACCTCAGATTGAGATTTAACAATTTTTCGAGAATGTCATCGTTCTTTCCGAAGCCATACGCTTCCATGACTAGATCATCTAGTTTCTGATGCAGTTTTGCAAGTTGGCTTGTGGGTTCATCGAAAAACTGGTTATAAAGATCCGTGATGCCATACCCTCTACCCTCCATACGTTGACTGCGGTAATCATGCAAATCCTGGGTTGTAGCTCGAATTTGATCAACTAATTCGGCTGTGACATTCTGAGGAAATGGAAAAGTTTCAAAGCAAGTGTTGTGTGTGTACCTAGTCCGATCTTCTAGCGTAGAGCTTTGCGCTTTCACCCAAGCCCGATGAACGCTGGATGTAATGATTCCAAGAACGTAGAAATCATCAGAAGCTACGATTGTCGCGGAATCGGCAGGAAGATATTGTGGCGAAACTGGAATGAAGATGAACCATTTCGAGTGTCTAGGGACGCTGAAGTAACAAGATAATGATGCAAGTGCCTTTCGCATCGCAGGACGTTTCTCACCAAACTTCCACCAATGTAGCTTGGTAGTTTCTCTACGATTGTTATCTCTTTCGGGCTTCACGTATGTTCTAACGTGTTCAAAAGGTAGTTCATACTCACTCGCTTCTTCAATGCTCATGTCATTGAAATCAATGATCCAACGGCTAGGACTTCCATTTGGTACGTCAGTTAGATCCGAAGCAGATGACGACTGCTTCAATATTTTCCGGTTTTTAGGGTCTTTCAAGATCCATGAGTTAGCAAGTTCACGCGAAACGTAGAATCCTTTCCCTACTGGAATAATGCCTTGAAATGCAACGTTCTGATTTGCCTTCAATCGAACTGCTCCCGACACGTCAACTGTTGAAGTTAATGATGAAGTGATTTGAGAAACTTCTCGTCGATCGAGACGGTATCGTTTTGGTTCCTGTTTGCTCCAATTGACGATACTGACGTGAACTGCTGCTTCTCCCGACCAAGGCTGAGAAGAAATTGCAGTGTGAATATGTCCACCGTTTTGAGTGATGTAGTCGAGCGATGCAGCACGAGTTTTCCCTTGACTAATCGAGTTGGTTCCGACTAATCCAGCACGACCCCCTTCATCTAAAGCATCATGAGTTCGACGAAACCAGTAGGAACAGAAATCGACTGAATCCTTGATCCCCGGAAATTTTGCAAATACTCGATCCATGTAGTCATCGCCAAGCGCTTTCCGAGCATTTTTACCACCCAGGAACGGGGGATTACCTATGATTGCATCTGCTTTCACCCAATCTGTAAACAAAGCATCTGCACAGACAATGTTGTTATCTAATGTATCTAATGGTAGGGCGGGTTCATGCAGTTCCAGTGTGTCGATCGCTATTTTCCGAGCGATCATCATTGTCACTCTGGCAAGTTCGACCCCAAACGAATTGGTGTCCATGCCAAAGAACTGATTCGGAGTCACGCGCCCCAAAAGCAATTGCTGATTATCAGTTCCTTGCATAGCACATAGCTTATTAATCAACCGCTTTTCGACTTTCTTGAGTTCCTGATAAGCGACATACAAGAAATTTCCGCTGCCGCAAGCAGCGTCTAAAGTTCGGTAGTTGCTCAATTTGTGATGAAGGGTATGAAGTTCTTTTTCGGTGTTAGCTTCATCTATCAACTCCTCCCAGTATTCGGTGATTGTTGGTATAACAATCTCCCGTATGTCTCCTTCAGAGGTAAAGTGCATTCCATGAGCGCGTCTTTCTTTAGCATTTGATGTACCCTCGAAAATGCTCCCGAACACAGAAGGACGAACTTGTTTCCAGTCTTGTTCAGCACATTTGAGCAGTAGTTCAAGGTCAACATCTCTTAGCTCTATGGGGTGAACGATCGAGAACAAGCCTCCATTAAAGTAAGCTGTACCAGCATAACGACCAGCAGGGGTGGTTCCCTTTTGGTTCATCGCGTGAAATAATCCGCCTATGATGTCATAGGTGCGACCTCGCTTCTCAATGCAATCTTGAATGCAGGAAATGAACATTCCTGACGGTAGCAAACCGCGATCTTCTGCAAACATCGCGAGAACGCATTGCAGCACAAAACGTTGTGCTTGGGCTTCGTCATAGTCTCGAAATTTGCGCCAACGTGCAACTTGAATTAAATCTTGATAAAGCTGCCCCATTCTAACAGCGGCTTTGCTGGTAATTTCAACTTGATTGTTACGAAAGATAGGGGCATAGTTCCCCCGTTCCATGAACTTAAATGCAGTTGAACGCTGAACGAATTCATCGATGTGAATTTTATCGACAGGCGTATCGACTTGATGGTTAAAATCGTAAATCCAAAATTCATCGAAATTGCAAAGGATACAGTATTTTGGTTTGGGTGTTAACCGCATCCAATATCGTTCCATTTGGTTGTAATATTTCTGAAGATCTTTGCCGCGAGATTTCATCTCGATTAACACTCGATCTTTCCAAACTAAATCAGCAGATCCTTTGTTACCTTTTGCGCTGGATTTATCAATTTTTCGCTCAAATTCTGCCCCTGCTTCTTTCGCTCCGTTATGTCCAAATGCTCGAAAGAACGCATTCAAAAAAGATTGAGAATCAGCCTCTTCGTTTCCGTGAATGTATTGCTTTGAATAATCTACAAATTCTTGAAGCAACTGAGGACTAGCAGACATTTAGAGGCTCCTAAAAGCAATTAAATGCCCCCTACGTCTTATCAATTACAATCTATCAGCTTAATGTATTAAGCCTTTATCTCTGTCTGTGTTGTGATATAGCTAGGGGGCTTTTGCGCCTCTAGCGTTGACTTCGTTACATCAAAATCTTCGCAAAGAATTCACCGAATTTTTACGCGATAGAATTTAGAAAAAAGTAACTCTGCGGTTGACGTTGCTACTTGTTGACGAATAGCAGTTGTCAATTCTTAAAGTTTTTGAAAACAAAGTTAGAGAGTAGATTTCTTGGGCACTTTAACGGATGAGTTTAGTGACGGAGGATTATAAATGTTAACTTGTAAATCTGCCTTATCAGGTGGATTGTTAGACGGACGCATTTCTGTTGAACAGAAGGAGCAGATTCGACGTGAGATGCAATCGGGAATTTCACATCGTTCGATTGGATTTCCTCTTGCAGAGCGACATCGAGCAGAATTTCTAAACGCTCAATCGGATGCCCTAAATACTCGGTCAGTTCAGATGAAAGCGCTTCTAGAAAAGCATCCATACGCGACTCAATCACCACCTCCAATTGTTATTCCAGAACCGAATAACTGCGAGGAAATGGCAGAAAGAACGGCGGAAATCATCAGGAAAATTGATGAATTTGCCAACTATCGTGCAGAGCAAGTTCAAAGGATTGTAGATGCGCTCAATCGGATCTGTCGCCCTGATTAAACTGATCAGTTCTAGAACATAAACAGTGCAGCGATTACCTCACCTGAAGCGATCGCTGCATCTCGATCGGAACTAATCCTAACGTTTAACACTTCCGAACACAAAACCACCAGATGATTCGGGCAATTCAGCAGCGTCAAAAATCTGCTTTAGAACATCGGTCGTCTTCCCTAGCTGAACCGCATAAATATCACCGATGTTAACCGTTGGCTCAGAAGGATGAGCCACAGCGACAACCTTGCAGACATGGGCTGTGCCGTCAATGTCATACTCAATTAGCTCTCCGGTTCTTGGAAGGACACTGAACGCTTTACTGCCCATACCTTGCCAGTGTTCTTTGTCGGGAACTTTAACCATCAACATTGCGGTAATCTGATTTGAACTGCTCATCGGAAATCCTTTGTTTCAAAAGAATTCCGCCAAGAGTACCAGAGTAGAACAAGCGATTCTATCCGTTGATCTACGGATTCTAGCGCTGTAAAGGTTGAAAACAAACTTCAAATCCACAGCTTACCTGATTAGATTTAGGCACTACTTGAACGAGAACAGGTTCGCCTCCTTGTCGTTGACCTGCTTCAAATCTAAGCGGTTCCCCTGATGTTGCATTTGCAGGCAGATTAACACTGGGAAGCTTTTCTAAAATAGTCTGTCTATTAACTGTCTCTGAGTTTCTCGCAATCAGAGAGATTGCCCTGAGAAATGCCCTTGTAGCATCAAAGCTATTGGCTGTACGCCAGCCGATTTGACCACCTTCTTTTCCATCAAATGTAGTTTCCCTATAAGCATATTTTGGGAAGCCAAACCAGGGAACAACTAAGACTAAATTTTCAATTTTTTTCTTGCCTTTGGCTAAAGTCTCTCCTTCATATAGAGCGTTTCCTCCAAAAATCTTTAGGTCACGTCCTGAGTCTTTTAAGTATTCTATTATGCGGATCGCTCGCTCATTTGTTCCACGTCTACCGCCGCTAGAAAAAAAGATAACACTCTTAACCTCGGCAGGTAGAGATTTTGGCACAGACTTTTCACTATAGTTGACAGGTTGAAGATTATCAAAAGGGATTGGATGGATTATGTTTTTGTCTTTTAGCGATTTAATAAAATCTCCTCTTATATTTGTGCTATATTCACCTTCATCATAAAAGATGGCAATTTTGCCCACATTTAATCCTTCAATGTGCTTTGCTAAAACGTCAGCTAATTCGCGACTAGAATATGTAGACCTAAAGAATACTTTACCGACAGTCGATTGATTCAAACTTGTGCTGGTACTTGTTGGCGTTATCATTGCTAAACCAGCTTTGTTATATATATCTACAGCAGCTTTACTAGCATCACTAGAATGATGCCCGATAATTCCAACGACATCTTTATAATCTCTAGCAATTTGGCAAGCAACTTGCTTCGCACCCTCTACAGTATTGCTATCGTTAACAACTAAGACTCTCAAAGGTTTAGCTGTATCGGAGCTAGTAGGGTCTTCCCTACGTTGATTAAACTGCTCCTGTGCATCTGCAACTCCTGCTAGTATCGCTCCTGCTGCTTCTGGTCTAGCATTTTCATCAGCAGGGACGACAGCAGCTAATAGCACACTATCTCCAGTTATCCTTCCATTATTGGCATAGATTTTTCTCTCGTAGAGTCTGGCATTTTCTTTTTGTGGAATGAGAAGTTTTTCACCTGTACTAAAATTAGAGTCGGATGTAGAAATCCCTTTACAAGCTTCAGCAAGTGCATCTGGAATTGGGGCTTGAAGCAGCAATGCTATCAATGCTGAAAGAGGTGCTAATGCTATCAATGCTAAAATCCATAATATTTTTTGTTTGGTGCTTTGGGGAATAGGAATAAAGCTACTCACTACATTTGTAACCAAGCCTATCGCAACCGAAACGATTGCCGCTAAAATCAAAATCAAAATTACCTTTAATTCCATCTTGCTGCAAGCGTCCCCTGTGTAGACGATCCGTACATCTTTGAAATGACCTTAATATTTGAGATTATTAAGTTTTCCTAGAGGGATTATACATAACGTTCAGTATTTTTTCTAAAGAAACCTTGTACTACTTAATTTGGCAATCATGCGATTAGATTTGAACAGAAGACATTTCATCCTCCATTCATCAGGAGGATGATAGCCATACATCCAATTTCTACGTTCTATGGCAAGCTTTCGCAAGCAACGCTATCTCGATCGCCATCCAATCGGAACGGATCACCAGGATACGCATTAAATACCCGTTGAGCTTCAGCTTGAGTCCTAAAGTCACCGCAGTCACAATCGCTGTTCACACAGGTTGGAAGGGCATTTTGCGGGGGTTGAGCAACGGTTCTACGTGCAGGTTTGGTTGTAAGCTGTTCTTCCCGCCTGAAGTTCCACGGCATCACCGGATTCGATTGATTCCAAAACGCCAATCGTTTGAGTTGGGCATCTGCCTCAGCGGTTAAGTATTCATCAGCATTGCAAACTTTCAAGTATTGCCTGTAAGCAACGGCGTGACCTTCTTGAACCATAGCGAGGTTTACCGAGCGATCACCAACGTAGATTTCAGCGACTCTGCGACCACGCTCATCCCTAGCGGAAGTTGTTCTCAGTTGAACTGCTGTACCGACTGGAAGTAGTTGCTTAAGTCGGGCTGATGATTGATCGCCAAAAGGTTTTTGTGCCATTTCAGGGGCATCAATACACGCCAGCCGAACTGTAATGGTCTTGTTCCCTTCACGAACTCGAACGGTGTCACCATCGCCAACAGAAACGATCGTGGCAGCGGTGCGAGGTTGAGAATTTCTTGATTGAGCGATGGCAGCGGTGGCGATCAATCCGAATAAGATCACTGTTGTCGCAGCAGTAGAGAAAAATGTTTTCTTCATCCGTTTATTGTCGAAATATCTCTAGATGAACATCGTGGACATCTGGCAGGGGGTGTTGATTTCCTGGAATCCCAGTGATACTCACATTTGTTGCACTCCATCTGCCCGTACCACTTGTTCGGATCACGCGATGCCTTCACGATCAAAGCAAGCGCAATCGGTGTGACTATACCAGCAGCAAACCAAGGAAACATAGATACCTCGTATTAAGGTTCACTTTAGACTTCCCTCGGTAGCGCAATTTATTGCATCAAGATTCGCAGGCGATTCCGTCTTTATCGCGATCTTTCGATGCGTACTCTGGATGATCTGCCACGCTAATGTCGCTATACCCATTTGCTTTGGCTTCTTTGCAATTCGCAAACAGAGGAATCTTGTTCGACTGTGGCTGTGGTTTCTCCGGTTCAGGCGATTGCACTGGCTCAGATTCCGGTGTGACTTCTGGGGATGGAGAAGCTTCTGGTGACGGTGTAATTGATGGACTAGGGGATGCGACGATCGACGGACTGGGCGAAGGCGAAACTGACGCTTTCGGACTCGATTGAAGTTCCTCTAGTCGTTTGAGTTGATCCTGGCTGGATGGCGAACTGGTGCATCCCCAAAGTGTGAATAGCAATACGATCGTGATTCCGAGTTTGAGTCTCATGGTCTAGCTTTGGTTCATGGGCTTCCGTATATAGATTGCACTAATTTTTACCAGAATCCGCACGATATTTTCGGAATCTATCGATCTGATGAAAGCTTTAGAATGTCTGAATTAATTGAAAAAGCAATATTCCAGACTTTAGAAGACAGTCGAGCTTTAAGAGTCTCTAGAGCAAATACAACAACTTAACTTTCGTTTCTGTCATCTCTAATAATATTTCCACCAGCGTCACCGCCGATCCGAATATTGCCAGTATTAATATTACCGATTTGATTAATGTTGATATGATCACGCCCATAATTATTATATTTCCTGCTATCTTGTGAGCTAGGAGGATTTAGTCCTAAAGCTAGACGAAAAGCAGGATGGATAACAATTGCTTCCAAATCTACGATATATGGAAGGACGATTCTTTTATAATCTAGTTGGTCATGTAGATAAAAAATTTCTCCTAATACTTTCGCTCCAAGAAAACCTATACCAAACAGAAGTTGAAGGAAATCATCTAAGTCCAAACCAGATAGTTCGTTAAATTTTTGAGACAACATTGCCTTACTTTTCTCAAATCTTGGTGCTATCTGTTCTTTCGTGAAGGATGATTGAAATCCGTCAAACACATTAAAAGTATCCCGAAGAAAAGGGTACTGTACACTGAATTCATTGATCAAATCGTCTAGCTTCCAGATAGAATATCGAGCTTCTGCCGCAAGAATATCCTCCTCTGTAATTCGAGAACGGTTTGCGTCTTGAGCGAAAGATAATGCTAAATTGCAGTATTGAATTACTTCTCTTGGACGCTTCAGCGTTCTATCAATAATGTAATCAAAGGAGTGCTGTTCACCCACCTTCTTCTCGAAGAGAAGCTTCCATACACTCTCAGTATCAAAATCATCTGCAAGATTAGCGGCGATTTTTCCGCGATTCGTAATCAAACGCTTCAAATCTTCTTTTGACCAATTAATTCGTTCGTCTACGCTTCTAAACTTGTCTTTATTAAAAAACTCTAAACTATCCCAGATATCGGAGCGAAGAAACACAATTACTAATGCACTAGGATTCAAGTTTCCATTCACTTTAGTAATTGCATCGAGCAGTCCAGTAATTAAATGCTTTGACTCCTCGGTAGAATTCCAAATGTCATCTACTTCATCCACTAATATAGTAATTTTGAAACCTTTTGCTATTCTAATTAGACGTAGAATGCAATTCTGAAATTTGTCGAGTGCAGCAGATAAATCGCGGATAGATTCTACTTGTCGTGCTTCAGCAGTTGTTTCCAATCCACCAGGAACCTTAACACCGAACTTTGAGAATCTATTCAAGAAAGAACCCAATTTTTGTGCAATGTTTTTGTCTATTTCATCATTTTGAGATAAGAAGTCTCTGATTCCACGTAGTTGCTTTATGTTTTCATGCTCCGAATAAATTTCATCGAATTCTCCTTGATCAATTAGCTCGATTAATCTAATGGCTATTTTCACAAGAAAAACATATCGCCATGCTGACTCAAAGCTCTCTTTATCGTCTATTGCTGTAGCTCTAAGCTGTTGAATCCTGGTTCTGGATAAATCCCCGGTTGTGACTCGGATTGCCTCTCTACCTTCAGCTTTTAGTGCATCAATCAGATAAAAACAGATGGCACTTTTACCTGAACCCTTTCTTCCAGTTACTAAAAGCTTCCCCCCGTTTTTCACTCTGTTATATACGGATGTTTTCAGGAAAACTTTGGCTAAAAGTCCATTCGCTTCAAGAGTTGCATCGTCTCTGCCAAAATTAATTTCAGACAAATTGATGGAATGCTGCATTGTCTCTTCCTCTTGAATGCTTTAGCTATCTTGGTTATTCAAAATTGATACACTGATCCTTAACGACTTCCTGATGTTGTAGAAAACTTAACACACGGCATCGGGAGTTTATGTGGAAAGGAAGAAAATTTTAATCAACCGAATATGAGCATCGAGACTCTGGCTCTCCAATAACTAAATTAAGCACCCTGAAGAATCGCTAGAAATTCGCTCACTACCGCTTCAGCACGATCGATACAGTCTCTTCCGGTGAATCTTACTGTGGGGACACCTGAGCGCAGCAGCACCCGATCACGGGCATAATCACGAATCGTTTGCTCTCCTTCTAGGTGATGCTGTCCATCCACTTCCAGCACCATACACTTGCCTTTGTAGACAACGAGAAAATCGGCTTCAATCCGTCCTGTTAGCTGAGTGTCGCTAACGACAGTTTCTTGCAATCCAACCCGTCCACGGGTGTTGGCAAAAAATAAGACTCCATGTTGATCGAGCGCTTTAGCGATTTTGACTTCGGCAGTCGATCAAATCATGCTAACGGTAACATAACTTAGCTTCCAGGTTGTAACCATCCTTTGATAATTGCTTTCACAACTTTAAGATGTTTGTTGTCTAGGATAAATTCATCGATTGCCGTTTCACCACCTACTTGTAACGCACTCGCGGCACGACGTTTGAAACTGGGAGTAGTTTCTTCGTTGACATAGACAATTTGTTCAGTTTCAGTAACCCCAGGATTAGATTGTTCTAACTGTTGAAGAAGCTGTTGAATTGCTGTCACGGTTGCGGCTAATTCAGGATTTTTAGAGTAATTATTGATCGTTTGACCGACGTTTACATTGTGAGCTTCGCCCTTGTTCACACCAATTCCAAAATATCCAACTTGCGAAATTGGCTGTTTGTCTGCATCGTTCATAAACACCTCAGTAAATTAAATGAAATTCAGCGCTATTTATTCACACCCGTCCCGAAAACTCCGCTTTGTTGAATGAAATCTCCAGTGAAATCTCCTTCTATCTGAAACACACAACTAACAGGCTGATCTTGATTTTTCATCACCTCAGCCAGGTTGAAGAGAATCTCATCTCTACGCGATTGCCGATAGTCATAAATCCTGAAGAATTTGCCATTACTCGTTGCTATGGACACACCATATAAGACTTTTGGAGCGTCTTTCTTCTTTAACGAAATTCGAGCAGCTTTTACAATTTCGATTACTCGTTTTAGTAATTTATAGAAAATTACTAAAGAAGCTATAGTTGAAAGCGCAGTTGATATGAATCCTCCTACTGATGCTCCAAATAAAAGTGGAATCAGCCCATTAATAAATAGGAAAGCAATACCAACAATAAAGTATTCCTTGATGAATTGAATAAGCGCTCCGCCTATCCTAACTATGGCTGTAGTAATAGGATCTGGCTCTGGGGGCAAATGCTTTGTCTCTGCGCTTATATCAACAATATTTCCAATCTGAAAGACAACAAAAGGGTTGTCGAGTTGTAAGGTTTTGTTGGTAATCGATACTTCAGCCCGCTTGATACCTCTTATTTGTCTGGGAGCCATAACATTTATTAGCTATCTGTGATACGGAGGATTGCTTCGCCAACGCATACACACCTGAATAATCTCTAATACTTCGCCTTTTTCGCTTGACCGGAAGATTTATGTAGTTGTACTGAATTTGAATGTAATGAATTTCATAGAACAATGACAATGATTCAGACAAGAGATCGAATTTGACGGCTCTTTTAAGCCTCTCTAGACGCGGCAGTTCAGCAGCAGATGGGAAATACGATTTCGCAGCTTCAAGCTGTGACGGCAGAAGCACGATCTGAAATGACGGTATTTTTCCCTACACAATATGGTTTGAGTGCAGGGGCATTTTTCGGCGGTCAGTGCATCTAGCGAGAATTGGAGGCGATCGCTCTACAGGTTAAGAGATAGTGTGCCCAATTCGACATCTGAGTTCTAAAAATTCACCAGGAACAAACCTGATAATTGATGTGACTGTTTACACTAAGATAAGCGTTATGTCACTTATCCAATGGATCTGTTTACCCCGATCGTTCCTGAATCTAAACAGCACCACAACTTTTCTCACATCCTTCGTCCCATATACCATTCACCTGAAATTGATGTTATTCAAGGATGGGCGGATGATTTTAAGGATCGTGATGGCAAATTTGTAAAAGAATTTCAGACCACGTTTAATTCTTCGTTCTGGGAATTGTACTTATTCGCCTGTTTCAAAGAACTGGGATGTAAAGTCGATTTCAGTTACGAAGCTCCAGATTTCGTCGTCAATTCTGACCGTGGATCGTTTGTCGCTGAAGCGACGATAGCAAATGCTCCAGACGGCTTTCGCCCACAGTGGGAGGGAATTATTACCCCTGAAACACTCGACCAGGTGAGTATAAACGAGATCATTCGTTTAGCTACGCTCCGCCTCGCAAATGCGATAGATGCAAAATATAAAAAGTATCAGAAAAGTTACTCGAAGCTTTCGCACGTTCAAGGGAAACCGTTCGTAATCTGTCTTGCACCCTTTGAGCAACCTTTCTTTTTCGTGCAAACTAGCCAAGCATTGCAGCGTGTTCTCTATACCTACGAACAGCCTCTAATAATTTCTAATCCCCTAGATGGCTCACGAAGAATAGTGGGAGAATCTCAACGCAAACGGGTTCAAAAGAAACCTGAGACTGAGATTTCTCTGGGTTTATTTACTGATTCTCGAATGGCTGAAATCAGTGCCGTGATTTTTAGCAGTACGGCAACGTGGGGGAAAGTACGAGCATTGGCGAAAGAAAGCAGCGTTTCCACTTGGTTTAGAGCGATCCGCTATATGTCTGACACGACGCAAGCAAATGCGATTATGACACCCAAAGCAGAATACCGTGAAACATTACTTGACGGCTTGCATTTATGTCTTAATCCTTTCGCCAACATTCCTTTGAACTATGAACTATTTGAAAATAGAGAAATTGCAATACATGACTATGATTCACATGAACATGAGTACCTAGTTTATCCTCCTAATGGATTTCTGATTCAACGGTATTGTTTTTCTGTTAGAGGTGTCGATAACAAAGTTTTGCAGCAAGTTCAAACCTATGCCGAAACGCTCGAACAGAAGGTTTACAGCAGTCTGCCTAATGAGGTGTGGCGTGAAGATGAATTGATTTCGGTAGGTGGACAAATTCAAATGTTTGCCGAAAACTACATGGCACATTATCGTGGTTGGACAATTATTATTGCACTTGACACGATCGATAATGATTGGATGGCGCAAGCTATTGTAGGGACTCACTTTAGCTTACCAGAATACATTGAAGCCAATCAGAAACTCGACTCAACGAGTGATCCCGCTTCAAGTCGCATAATAGCCTCTTCATCTTTTTCTTCTGAGGAAGAGGCTTTCACTGCAATCAAAGGAGAAATCGATGTTCTGTTGTTGTAAATTTTTTGGCTCAGAACGGTAGGATCTCCAGCAGTGCAAAATCTACTTCATTGAGTAAACAAGGATGTCGCCGTTTTGCTTGAACCCGAAATTTTTGTACCAACGAATCAATTCTGGTTTATCAAAGCGGATTCCGCCAGCGCCACCGGGATGTGGTGAAAGAGCAATTGTTGTAACCTTGCTTAAAAGTTCCCGTACATCTGCGTCGTTGAAATTATGTAAATTCCTAAACTCGTAATCTTTCAGGATAGTTCGTAGTAAATAAGACCCTAAACCGCATCCTTGATATCTCTCATAGATTTGTAATTCATTTATTACTACGACTGGGCTAAATCCCCACTGTTCGGACGCAAGCTTTGTGTAAGCAAATCCAACCTCAACGCCACTAAACCGTTCCACAAGAAGGTGATCAAAAAATGCTTCTCCTCGTCGGAGTTTATCAGACGAATTAAATTTAGTTCGGTAGAAGACAAATATCCAACTATGTCGAAGCGTTCTGCGAACCAGTCTGAGTAATCGCTGTACTCTCATGTGCTATCTTTGTTGCTTCTGGAAGATTGAAAAGAGCAAATTTTAATCTTGTTACTCTCTTAATATAGTTATTAAACGTTCTAAATTTAACAGGAAAATGTAGATGATTTCTCTAGACATTGCCTAGATTAGAGACACAATTCCATTTAGATTTCTAGTTAATTCCTATGAAAGCCTTGTTCACTGCAACTCTTGTAGGAGTGCTTAGTTTCATACCCGTTTCAGTGAGCGCTCAACCCAAAATTCCTTTCTGTGTGTGGGGCGAAACTCCGATTCGTCAAATAGATGACCTTACAATCGTTTGTCGTAATCTTAATCCCAAGAGATCATATCCTAAAGCTATTGATGAAGTGTCATTGTATCGATGGCGAAGCCAAAAAGATTTGGGAGATTCAACAAGCGTTTTAGTGTACCCCGGTGGGCTTAAGCTTGCCAATATTGGAGAGCATCAAGACTGTATTAAAAACGGCTCTGCTACTATCTGTACACAAACAATTCAATTCTGGCTGATTGGTCGTCGGTTTGATGAATGGACTGAAATTTCAAAGGCTGATCCACAGATGCTAGAGCGTCATCGTAGCGATTTATCATTGTTGCTAGACACCCTTGAAACTAATCCTTTGGTCAAACCGGAATTCTAAGGCTCCGAGTTTTACTCTAATCGAGATCTTCTCGTTTGAAATTTCAAACGCTGCGATCACATTGATCGCCTTAGCAAATCACTTCGGCTCCGTCCGGTGAAACGCGAATGCCTTGGGAAAATCTTCATAAAAAAGTTGGGCGACATCCCCTACCAAAAGGATACCGCCCGTTTTTTATGCAAATGTCTATACAGACACAAACAACATGAAAATCGTTTGCTTGAACTTATACTAACACAACCTTTTTCGACGTGCAAGATCGAATATGTGACAGTTACAAAACTGATTCGTTACTCAACACTATTTCGATCGATTCAATGAACCAGTTGTACAATAGAAATATGCAAGCACTACCAAAAAAGCTTGCAATGCAAATGACTATAGAGACAATGACATGACTAACATTTCAGGCAACGCTGTAGGATTCGGCACAACGATCGGTAAAGAAAACTCGTCGTCGATCGTATTTGCGAAGAAATCTGCAAGTGCAGCAGCAAACGCTAAAGGATTTGACAATTCAAGACTGGCAACCAATGACATCAACGAATTTGGTTCAGCACTGTTCGATAAGTTTGTCGTTGAAGGCGGCTGGTATTTCGAGTTATTTTTGGATACTTTCGGTATTCATCGTGACGTAGAAACGACTTCCAGTGGAGACGTAACCACTCCAATTCATGATGCACTCAACTGGCGATATCGACGCTTCAGCTACAACGCATCAAAGACGTTGCTAGGGGGGTTGATCAAGGATTACAAGGGCGACACTTGGCAAGTCGTGACAAACCGCCCTAACGGAAAAGGACGGTACTACTGCTGTGCAAAAGGTGAAGGTGCAAAAGCACTTTTCTTAAACACTGAATCAAACGGGATGCGACACTGGCACGACGTTTTTGTTGATCTGACTACACCAATCGTCATCACAGAAGGCGCGGGAAAAACAGGCGCTTTGATGACGTGCGGATATTACGCCATTGGTTTGTTTGGAGTGCAATCATTCACGAAAGATGGTGAGCTACTTCCTGACTTGAAACAGATTGACTGGAACGGACGTGAAGTAGTGATCGCGTTTGACGAAGACGAAAAGCAGAAAACCCGGATCACAGTTAGCAAGGCGACGTTCAAGCTTGTCAAACTCCTTGAAGCTCAAGGTGCAAAGTGCAGAATTGCAGAATGGCATCACGCAGAAGGAAAAGGGATTGATGATGTAATGGTGCAGCAGGGCTGGAAGCGAGTCGAAGAAATCATCGGTACAGCCCCCGAAACTGATGTTGCGAAGTTGACGCTGTACTTCGATCGATGGAAGTTACTTCGCAAACCCAACGTCAAAGTGAACGCCAAATACCTTCCTGACATTGCTTTCCCACAAGCAGGTGCAATCTTTCTGAAATCGCCAAAAGGTACAGGAAAGTCGTATCAGTTGGCGAACATCGTGAAGGAAGCGATCGACAAAGATCGACGAGTGTTAAACATCACTCACCGCATCAACTTGGGGAAAGCACTTTGTCAGGATATGGGATTACCGTGGATCGATGATTTGACTTCACCCACCAATAGTTTTGGATTGTGCATCGATAGCCTTCACCCAGAAAGCAAAGCCAAAATCAACATTGCTGATTATGCAGGTGCAACAGTCGTCATGGACGAAATCGAACAGCTTTACGAACATCTCTTGAACTCACGTACCTGCAAAAACAAGCGAGGTGAAATTCTCAAAACCCTGCGCGGACTGTTTCAATTCGTGATCATGACGGGCGGAAGAATTGTATTCGCTGATGCTGACTTATCGGACTACTCAATCCGCTTCTTTCATGAGCTAATGGGTGAAGTCCAGACTGAAATCTTCGTGGTGCATAACGCCTATTCAGAAGGCGGATATCGAGCAGTTGTGTTCGATCAACCCGCACCAAATCATTTGTTAAATGAGGTTGCAGCAGCGTTTCGTGACACCGCAGCAGACGAAGACACTGGAAAGCCTAAAGCACGTCTTTACGTGGCGTGTGACGCTCAAAAACATGGTAGTCAAAACGGAACAATCAACCTTGAAGCTTGGTTCGGAAAGAAATTCCCGAACGCTCGAATCTTGCGAATCGACTCGAATTCGCTCGGTGACAAAGACCATCCAGCGTACAAGTGCATTGATCGGATCAACGAAATTATTCTAGATTACGACATTGTAATCACGTCGCCTTCAGTGGGAACCGGAGTCAGCATCGGTAGCAACGATCGGGCAAAAGAACCCACACCCTTGTTTGGGGCTGTGATTGGCGTATTTAACGGAGTGATTGCTGAAAACTCGATTCGTCAAGCACTGATGCGAGTAAGAAACTTGAGTGTGCCCCGGTTTGTGTGGGTTGGACGGGCGATCGGATTTAGTGGAAACGGAGCGGTGACGGCATCAGGACTAATCAAAGGATTGCGTGATGTGGCAGATTTCATTAAAGCTGGAGTAGAAAACCTAATTTGGGGCAGTCTGGACGTAAAGAATGCCAGCTTTGACACATTGGGGATTGACGGGTGGGCGCGGATTGCTTCACGTCGAAACCACGGGCTATACAAGCTGGAAGAAACACTGATTCTAGGATTGCAAGGTGAAGGCTGTGAAGTCGAAGTGGTCACAGAAATCGATGAAGTTGATAAGGATCTCGCGAAGTTTACAAAAGTCGAGCGCAAGCGAATACGACTAGAAAAGCAGCGGAAATATTGTGAAGCGGTTGCCAATGCCCTAAATCTCAGTGAAGAAGAATACGAGAAACTGAAGTTTGCTGCAAAGACCGAGACTGAGCAACATTCGATCGTCAAATATGACTTGCGAAAGCTATATGGCATCGAACCCACCCTCGGTTTGGTTGTGGCACACGAAGAAGATCGAGTGTACGGAAAGTGGAGATTGAGGTTTGCATTTCAGAACGGAGTCGAAGCCGCAAAGAAAGTTGATTTCAAGTCGCTCGACTACTTCGCAAAAAACGATGGAACACTTCAAGATTTGCGGTTGCTTACTGCTAAAGTGATGATTCTGAACCACTTTGAAATCGATAAATTGTTAGCTGATCGCGACCGGGAGTTTCTAGCAACCGACGAAGACGTGATCAAGCTGGCAAAAATGGCGTATCAGCATCGTGACCATCTCAAGAATGTGTTGGGAATGACGTTGACGGATCGAGGGCTGGACGAAGACGGCAAAGTGAAAAAACCGATCGACGTTTTGAAATCGTTCTTTAAGAAACTCGGTTTCGATTTGGAAAGCGATCGCTACCGTGAAGATGGTCAATTGGTTCGCGGATACATGATCAAAGAGGATGCCCCCGAATTGAATCAGGTGTTTGCGGTGTGGCAGCAGGATTTAGACGCTCGGTTACGCGAGTTTGATCGAGATGTCAAAGTTTCCGAAATCAATGCTAAGAAGGCGAAAATTGAGGAATTGAAGCAGAATCCGAATTTTGTTGAACTTGCAACTGATTGGGCAGAAGCATTCAAGTCTGGAGTTCAAGATTTGGTTGCTGAAAGCTGGTTGGTCGGACTTTCTCAGGATTTGCTGAATTTGGCGATGGAGATTCCGTCGTTTGCGGCATCAGTCAATCGCGTCAGAACCGTTTAACAGTTACGGGGTGTTCCAACATTTTTTGTTCCAGCATTCATGTTCTCTAAATAAGAAACAGAAAACGTTGGAACGCCTCGATCAGCCAAGCATTCCCAATCGGATTTCGACGTAATTCCCCAATAATTGAAATCCTGAGCGATCGCCACACGATCGGCGTTCATTACCCACCAGCAAATCGCCAATCTGTTATCATCGTTGCCGTGGTGTTGTGAGTCAGCACCTAACCGCCGCACAACTTTACGGCAACGATGATTCAACTATGCTCAAAGCTTTCCGTTGATCGCTAAAACGATCAGCAAAAAGAAAGCACCCACGATCGTCTGCTCGATCAGGAGCGCTTTCCTTCCACCGTATAAAACCTGTTCCAGCATTTCAGCAAACATCCCGGTTGTTTTGTTTTGGGGAATTTCTTTCGCAACCGCCCGTTTGCACCAGTACCGCACTGAACTCACAAATAATGCGTAAATGCGCTCCAAATAGCCGTCTCAACCGCGTTTGGCTTTTCGTACCGCAATTCGTAAAACTCGTTGAATTTCGCCACGTCAGACCCCGGCAGACCATCAGCTAAAACACGATCCAACCAAGCTCGATCGCCAGAGTCTTCGAGTTCAGCGTCCCGTAATTTTTCGATTTCAACTTGCAATTGCTCTCGGTTCAACGGCTTGAAAGCAGATGGCTCCGCTCCAGATTGATCGATTGACTTAATTTCTCTTAAGAAACTCATTGCTTTTCCCCCTGCTGGACTTTCCGCATTCTGTCATTTACTGCATTTTACCAATGAGATTCTGATCGCTTCGATCTTCACGTCGATCGATGGAGAGTGGGGACAAGCGAAATCTACTCGCTTGTTCGTGTTCATATCGCCACTCAAGACATTGCGTTAATGAATCGCTTCCATAGCGATGTCACACGGTTGTTGAACGTCTACGAAAAGTTTTCTGCGAAACCAAGTTTTAGCAGTGATCCGCACGATCGCCCTCAGTGTTTCAAATCAGCAGAGGGTGAACTCAAAGCCTTGGAAGGAGTATGTGGTTCCAGTGGATGAGGTTGAGTGGCTGACTGGGTATGACTTCTTCGAGAATGTGGCTGAATCGGTTCAGGAGGAGATCGAATCCGAAGCGAGTGAAATGGTTGGTACGAATATGCCACAATTTGAAACACCCACCTTTTAATGACCAATCGGAGCATTCCTATGCAAGTCAACGAGCAAGGTCAAGTGACGATTCCAGCAGAAGTGCGAGAACGCTTAGGCTTCGTACCGGGAACTGAAGTCGAATTAGAGGTCGTTGGCGACAAGCTCGAAATCCGCAAAAAATCCAGACCCGAAAGCATCGAAGAATGGGTTGAACGGGTGAAGGGTTCATCAACGTCGGGGATGACCACCAACGAAATCATGCAGCTAACCCGTGACGATGACTGATGTTCTGAACGACAGCAATCGCGATTCAGTTCAGATTGCGTCAGTTCGATTGATTTTGATCTTTTTTCAAAACCCGTTTGTTGTACTTTTCTTCAATTGCTAGTTGTTCTTCAGGCGTTGGCGGAATGAAGTTGGCGGGGTCAGGTATCTCGAAGAAGTCTTTCACCTCATCAACCGAATCGAACAACTTCACATCATTCAATTGATGATCAAGATCGAACACCACAACTTCGTTTGGATTCAGTGATCGGATCAACATTTCTCCAATTTTCTCATCGAGGTCATCACCTGCGAAATATAGAAGGTTCCCGTCATGAACTTTCACTTCGATAATCTTCATCTCAAGTGCGAGTTCTTGAAATTCCTCCTCTAGCTCATAGTTGTGCTGGAAACCGATGACCGTTGACGACCCGATAGTTAAAGAATCGTAGGACTTGATTGCTAGTGCCATTACAACCCCCGTTAAACATTCTGAGACGACAGAGTTAATTTACCAGATTGCTAAAATGATCGAATCAGTAACACAAAAGCGATAATCTGAAAAGTTAAACACCGGAAAACAAATGATACTGAATGTATAATGCTGGCTAGAATCTGGTATGAACACTTTTGTCGCTCTAAAAAACACACTTCTAGCAACGGTTTTGAAACACACACCTGACTTTGGGGTAGTAGGGGTCGTGGGTTCAAATCCCGCCGCTCCGATTAGATGAAAGGGTTGAAGGCTAAGGCTTTCAGCCCTTTCTCTTTTGGACTTCAGCAATCACCTAATTCTCAATAAGAGCGTCATAGAACGTCACTTCCGCTAGGTGGATCTCAGTAATTGGTATGAAACTGGTATTCATGCCTGACCCGTCTGATTGGTCAGAAAAGCTAAATACCAATTTGCAATAGAAAAATGGCGAAGGTGAAAGTTGGGGCGCTTAAAGGGAATTTGAGACTGCGGTGGTCGCATCAACGGACGAGGTATTGCTTGACTCTGGGATTAGCGGATAGTCCTCGTAATAGAACCATCGCTCAGATGAAAGCCGATGATATCGATCGAGATATCGCTTTGGGACAGTTCGACTCGACGCTTGTGAAATACAAGCCTGAATACGAGGCGCGGCAGAACATTAAAGTCGTTGACCTATTCGAGAAGTTTATTGGTGCAAAGTCAAAAGAGATCTACGCTCAGAGCTTAGTGAAGTATCACGCGTACGGGTTGTCGTCCAGGCGAGGCGATCGCACTGCGTTGGAAGCACGTTGCAGAGGATTGTTCTTCGGTTTGGATTGGTGAAGCTTATTATCGTGGAAGTCTGAAGCCAACTAAGGTGGTTATTTCAGGCACAAACCACCTTCCAAGAGAGTGTAGCGACCATTGACCGCTGGTTTGAAGAAGTGACCAACTACTTTGAGCATCATACGATCCGTGGAGCCGTTGAAGGAATTAACAACAAGCTCAAGTTGATTAAGCGGTCTGGCTATGGATTCAGGAACTTTGCCAATTTTGAGTTGCGCTGTCTCATTTGCTGGCACTTAGATTTTACGTCTGCATAACTCAAGCGATAGACCCCATGATTGTCGATTGCTTAGGGCATTGGTGGCGTGACCATCAAGATGAGTATCAGCATCTCGACGAACTGATGATTGATCTTGCTGGGGGTTCTGCAACCCGCAGCAATCGCACCCAATTCATCAAGCGCATGGTAGAGTTTGCTCAAATGACCCATTTGCAAATTCATCTTGTCTACTACCCGCCGTATCACAGCAAGTACAATCCAATTGAGCGCTGTTGGGCAGCCTTAGAACATTACTGGAATGGAACAGTCCTTGATTCTGTTGAGACTGCGATCCACTGGGCGACAAACATGACTTGGAATGGAATTTCTCCGGTCGTCCATCTGCTCGATACGGTTTATGAGAAAGGCATTAAAGTTCCGCTTCTAGAACTTGAAGAACGCTATCTCCCGTTCTGGTTATGCTCTGAAACTTTGCCCAAATGGGATATCACGATTATTCTAGCATAACTGGTACTCTATTTGATTGCACACCCCTTATTTTGAGTCACCAAAGTGAAGAAGTGAGAAGAGAGTAGGAGAGGGGTTGAGTTTAAGCTAGAGTTTTGAGATGAGAGCGATCAACTGCGATGGAGTGACTGAAACTGCGATGGCGAGACAAAAGAAATCCAACAAAGCTCTCGATACTGGGCAGCAGATCCTAAATGCATTGACGCAGCAGGAAATTGCTCAACTCCTGAATGCTTTATTTGAGGTCTTGCCGCCTGACTTACAGGAGAGATCGCTAGCTCAACTTTCCGAAGACACGCAGCAAACAATTCAGCGCATTCTCGCTCCCTCCCCTGCTGCTGATCCGCCTCAAGCTGGTGATAGCCCAATACCGCATTTGAACACGAATTTGAGCCGAATGATGGATTTTTCTCAGCCTTGATGGAAGTGGAAGAAGAAGCCTCCTGTAGTTTGGAAGATTGGATGGAAATTACAGACGGGCTGTTATTAGAACATCATTTGACGAATGCCTTGTTGCAATGGGAGTGGCTCTCTGCTCAACAACAGCAATGGAATGCTTATCAGTTTGCTGAACACATTCGAGAATGCGAACTACAATTTCGGCAGATAGAACTGAAGCGTGATGCTGTATTTGATTTTTTCACGCAGCTATCTGAATTAGAACAGCAGTGTATTCTAACAGGGCTTCTGAGCGATGCAGAGACAGCTAAATGGCAGCAAGAGTTAAATTCCACTTACTCTCACTGGCATCGCCTCTACTTGTATCTGATTGAGCGCTATGCGCCAGAACGCTATTTAGATAGTTTAGGAGATTTATCGAAAACAAATTACCCGCTGTCTTCGGCTTCGCTCAGTCAGCTAGAGATCGCGCCCTGAGCGAAGCCGAAGGGCAGTCAAGCGGTAAGCTCTTTCGTAGAAATCTCCTTACGTCAGACGATTCCGCAACGCTGGGAAAATGGCTTGCTCATTCTCGAAGCGTTGCTAGCAGAACAAAACTATAGCGAGAGTTTGACTATCGTTCAAGAAACTCTCCAGGCGCTGTTGAGTTCCAAACGAAAGGAGATAGACTGGTTGCCCGAAGCAACGCTCTTGATAGCGGCTGTAGACTTCTTGTATCAAGAGGAACAGAAAAATGCGAGTCAGTTGCTATGGTACTACCGACAGGTTGCGGAGGGACTCAATCAAACTGAACGATCGAATGCACTAGCAGTTCAGCAGATTGCGATCGAGCAATGGTCGGATTGGTCAGCGATGTTTCAAGCTTTCGCGGATATTCCCCTATCTAACTCCACGCATCAAGCGCTGTTTCGATCCTGGCGCAACTTTGTCGATCGTAGAACCAAACCCAAAGCTTGGGGACTCTATGGCAGACCTAAAAGTGTTGATACCTGGTGGGTTCTGTGGTTAATCGACAGTATTGCAGATCCTCAAAAGGGCGCAACCTGGTTTCAGCAAACTATTACCGATTGGCTGTCCGATCTTTCTGGTGATGAACGTCAGTTAGGTGAGAACTACGATGTGCTGAGGCTGTTGACCAAAGATTTGATCGAAATTCAGAATAAGGGGAAACGGAAATATCCTCAGTTCTACGACGTAGTGATTCGTCCCAGTGAGTCTGTGATGCAGAGTAATCCATCACGGCAAGCCTATCTACAACAGTATGCGCCTGCTGATTTACTCGATCAGGTGATGAACTATTGGAAAGTTCATTTGAAGTCCTTTGTCCCCTCACCAGAGTCTGCGAAAGGCTCTTACTATGGAGAGCAAGCTCGCTGGATGGCAGCATTGAAGGAGCTTTCTCTTAACGACTATAAAACGCTGCTATCCCACTGGCGCGAGGTGCATCGACGGCGCAGCAATCTGTGGAAAGCGCTGCAAGAATTAGGACTGAACTGATATGAATGTTGAGGTAATGATCGTCCGGAGTTTACGATCGTGATGCTTTATGATTGAGTCGGTTCTCTGTAGTGTTTGTCATGACGGATGCGAATGATTCGATTGATCACGACCGTTTATTCAAGGAACTCATCTCTACATTTTTTCTGGAGTTTCTCGAACTCTTCTTGCCAGAGATGAGAGCCACCATTGACCCCAACTCCATTCGCTTTCTCCAGCAGGAGTACTTTGCAGACCTTACGGCTGGGGAAGACAAGATCATCGATCTGCTCGTTGAAGTGAAACAACTGGGCGAAGATGCCGTTTTCATTTTCCATCTCGAAGCCCAAGCGTCCCCAGAGTCTTACTTCACCCGACGGATTTTCTTCTACTTTGCGAGGCTGCACCAAAAGTTCCTCCTGCGAATTTAGCCGATCGTCATTTTCTCCTTTGACCAGCCCTATCGTGAAGAACCGCATACCTACAGCGTCGAGTTTCCCAATTGGAAAGTGTTGGAATTCAACTTCAAATCCATCCAATTGAATCGCCTCAACTGGCGGGATTTTCTCAATCAGCCGAATCCAGTGGCAGCCGCTTTGATGAGCAAGATGCGGATTGCGATCGAAGACCGTCCCAGGGTGAAAGTTGAGTGTCTACGATTATTGGCGACTTTACAACTTGATCCAGCCCGGACGAGATTGATCTCAGGCTTTGTGGATACATATCTGAAACTGAATGCGATCGAGACTCAGGCATTTCAGGCGGAGATTGCTAAAATTGAGCCAGAACGGAGGGAGGGCGTGATGCAGATTGTCACCAGTTGGATGCAAGAAGGGATCGAGCAAGGGATCGAGCAAGGGATCGAGCAAGGAGAGCGATCGCTCGTTCTGCGTCTACTCACCAAGCGGGTTGGAACCTTGCCGTCTGAAGTTCGCGATCGCATTGACCAACTTCCGATCGATCAAGTAGAAGCACTCGGAGAAGCGTTATTAGAGTTTAGGACGCTAATCGACCTGGAGACTTGGCTTTCACAGTGATTGTGCGATCGGTGTTGAAGGGCAGTTCCGCGTTGATTTGCTTCGTCGATCGCACTCCATCTTCTCGGTTGAGCTTCGGAAGTTCATGCGTCAGCTTCGGAGGTTCATGGTTGAGCTTCGGAAGCTTAGGGGGTGAGTGTTGGAAGCTCAGAATTTAGCTTTGGAAGCTCAGCGATCGACTCTGGAAGTTCAGGGGGTGAGCTTCGGAAGTTCGGGGATCGGCTTTGGGAGATTGTGCGATCGCTCTGGAAGCTCGTGTTTCAGCATTGGAAGCTCATGGGGTGAGGATTAGAAGCTCATGCGTCAGCTTTGGAGGGTCGAGGGTGAGCTTCAGAAGAGGAGCGGGTTATTTGGGGTGCGATCGTCATCCCGATTCTGACAGTCTCAATTCTAAAGAGAGGTTTAAATCTGCTGGCAGCATAAGAGGGAGCGTTTTATCATGGCACTGATTTGACGGATAAGATTTAGATTCGGGATCTTAGTTGGCAGAAATGACGAATAAGATCTCGCGTAGGGACGTAAAGCAGCAAGAATGCAGAGTATTGTCCTGATCTGGGATCTTAGGCTGCATCTCTGATGAATAACGTCCTAATGTGGGATCTTATCCAGCGAAGATGCAGTCTAACACCTGATCTGGAATCTTAGAGGGTGTTTGAGAAGTATGGAAAGATTCTTCACTGCGATCGCGTTCCGCCCGTGATTAGAAATCACGGTCTATCGGAGAAAGTCCACTAAAGGGGACTGAAAGCCAATCCTCAGATAATCTTCAGTCTGTTTCAACAGACTTTGTTCCGATAGCCCCGAATTCCATTCGAGGGGCGATTCAGGCGATGAACGATGACTTTTCAAACATCCTCTTAGACTGCAAAGCAAAAGAACGCTAATAAATTTGTTATGCCGGAGTCAAAAGCCCTTTAAATCATTTAGAAGACAACAAAGCTACTGATAGTATTGTTAGATAAGAAATAGTTAAAGTATGGCACTATCACCAATTTCGCTAATATTTCTCACCCTGCTTCTAGTGATATGGATGGCATTTTCGTTCCGAGAGATAATAGTTTTATTAAAAAAACTCGTAACAGGACTTTTAAGTAAGAGATGGCACTTTACCGAAGGGATAATTGTTATGAGTAGGATACTAGATGATTGTGGAGGTCTTAGAACAGGTCCAAACTATGGAATAGCATTCAATTATAAATATTCAGTCGATGATATGATTTACCATGCTGGTTTTGAAGTGCGGGGTTTTTATAGCTTTGCGCTTGCAGAACAAGAACTAAGCACAAGATATAAAATGGGACAAAATCATAAGATTTTTTATAATCCTAAAAATCATCGGGAAATAGTGATGACTCCTGGCATAAAGGGGACTGACGTTAGTTCATTGTTTGGATGGATCGTTGCGTTCTGTATGTCTGGTGGTTGGTTAGCTTTAATGATTATAGCTACATTGCTCAAGTGATCCTTGATTGCTCACTGCTAGAATTACGGCATAACAACCCGATTGGAGCAGACTTACAAAGTTTTTGTGTTTATCGTTAAAGTTGATTTGTTGCCGCTCAACAGGAACGTTATCCGAATTTTAACCGATCGCACTTCTCCCCATCGCGATCGCTCTTCAACTCCCCACAAGAATCACAGAATTTATGGAAGCATCATTTCTGTGCAACTAACCTTCACGCGAATGAATGATCCTGAACTGCAAATCTAAGCGCGGAGAATTCTAGATGCGATCGCTTTCACCCCAAGAACAACTAACTCCCGCTGATGCCGAGGTGATTCTAGAGCGTTTGCCAGACCGCATTCGAGCCGCCCTGATTGCCCGTGCTGCGAAAATTGAATACCCGATCGAAGCTGTCCTCGAAATGGCGATCGCAAGTTTCCTCGACACCGAAGCATTAGGGTTCATCGATTGCAAACCAGGACGCGGGCAGTAAGACCGAAAACCGATCGCACTCCTCCCAATCGCGATCGCACTCTCCACCCTGGGAACGATAAGCTCATGTTTACTAGATTCACCATCTTTTATGAGCAACTCAAAAACAAACGGCAACGGCACAAGCAACGGCAACAGCACCCCTCAAACCCTTCTGCCCTCCTTCTCCGCCGACACCTTCGGTTCCACCAGTGCTGAACCCTTGAGCCAAAGCGATCGAGACACGATCCTCCAACTGATCACCCAAATCAACACCCTTCTTCCCTTCCTGCGCGACCTCAGCGCCGAAGAACGCAAATCCATGTTAGGCATGGGCAACAAAAACCGCATCTTCGCAGGCAAAGTCTCAGAAGTCATCCAACAAAAATCCGACTTCCTCCCCCGCTCCTTCGACATCGACCAATTCAATCAAGACTTAGCCACCTTCGATCGACTCTCTACAATCTTGATGGCACTCAACCAACTGCGAGATCTCGTCGATTCTACTGCGATCGCCATCGGCAGCGAAGCCTACGAAAACGCCCTCACCGCCTATCGTCATGCCAAAGCCAGCGGACAAGGAGCCAGCCTCGAAGCAATGATGGCAGAAATGTCTCAACGCTTTGCCCGCAAGCCCAAGCAAAAAACAGACGAAAAGCCCGAAACAAAGGAGTAATCCCGCCCTCCAATCAGGTGTTAGGAACCCGCCTCCGTTCCTGCTCCCTGTTTGAACGTTCCGCATCATGACTTAAACCACGATCGCACGTCCTCGCTTCAATCCATCCTCTGCGATCGAAAATTAACCTTACCATTTCAGCAATTTGAGCAAGCAGCAGAGGAAAAAGATGTAACTTGATTGAGGAACCTAGCTTCTACTGGGCGACACAAATTCTAGTTTTTCGTGGGCTTTCTCATGCGCTCTACTCTAACGTTGCGGCAAACGTTGCTTTACAGTTGCACCTCGATCGGCATCAATTTGATCAATACCTCTGTTTCCACTTGGCTGCTTTACTACTACGCACCGCCGACTACCGGGGGGACACAATATCTTTCGATCGCCGTTGTCGGTACCTTGCTCGCGATCGGTCGAGTTTGGAATGCCATCATTGATCCTTGGATTGGACACTGGAGCGATATCACCCGCAGTCGATGGGGACGACGAAAACCCTTCTTGATCGGTGGCAGCCTGATCACGCTAGTCTCGCTCCTGTTGCTTTGGATGCCTCCGACTGCACAGCCCAGTCTGCTAAATGCGATCTACTTTCTCACGATGACGATCGTTTTTTACACCGGAATTAGTCTCGTCGGTGTTCCGTATGATGGCAGCTTGGCTGAAGTCGCAACAACAGCAGTGGAGCGGGTTCGCCTGAGTATGTGGAAGAACATTTTTGGAATTGTGGGCGTGTTAGCAGGTGCAGCGATCGCAAGCGTGGTTTATAGTCGTTGGGGTGCGGTTGCAATGGGATCAGTCATTGGCGTGATCGGACTCGTCACGGCTGCACTGACGGTGCAAGTGCTTCCAGAGCGACCAAAGCACAATTCCATCGCAGCAATGAGCTTTGGGCAAAGTCTTCGCGCTACGCTACGGAATCAACCCTTCTTGATTCTCTGTAGCTCGACGATTCTAGTCCAGACTGCTTATGCAATGTTGCTATCGAATCTCCCCTACTTTGTCACCCTGATTCTGCGTGAACCAGAGGCAGCAGTAGGACGCTATCAGGGAATTGTGGTGATTGCGATGCTGATTGCTGCTCCCATTTGGAATCGGTTGAGCCACATCTACCGCGATCGTGCATTGCTGCGAGTCTCTTTGCTAGGATTCGCGCTCACCAGTGCGCTACTGACCGGGGTGGGATGGCTTCCCAATGTTTCGAGCGGACTCCAAGCTGCGATCGTCTTTGGGGTTCTCGGTCCTTTTTTGGGCGGTTATTTTGTCCTAATCTACGCCATGATGGGAACGGTTGTCGAGCAGGATGCTACTGTGACGGGACAGCGACGAGAAGCCTTTCACTATAGTATTTTTTCTTTCGCAATTGGCATGGGATTGTCGTTCTCAACGCTGATCATCCCGTTCATCTTCTCCCAGTATGGTTATACGCTAGAGCATCCGACAGGAGTTCGGATTGTGTTTCTGGTTGCTGCGGTGCTTGTGATGTTAAGCGTTGTAGTCCTCCGGGGCTACCAGTTGGCTGACCAGTTGCGGATGCGGTATTGAGGCTTCATGGCAAGTTTTGGTGTGGTAATTGAAACTTACCATCTCTTGCCCTTCCGCAACCCCTCATTCATGCAACAACGCTTAGAGATGGTCAGGATTCCGTCAAGACAGTTTTTGATGGGATCAAATTCGAGTGTTTGAGACTGCGATACATCACTGTTTAACTAAGATAGTTCAGTTCGGTCGTTAACCAGTCGCGGAACATTCGCGCTAGAATTTCCTGGTGTCGCTCTGGTGTTAGCTCTGCTGGAATAAACTCTTCTACCATCAGGAGATGAGCCGCTTGATCGATCATCATCGGAGCGATAATCTGACCGGGAGGAGTGCTAAACACGATCGCAGAAAGATCAGGTTTAAGATTCCAGCGATACAGCTTTCCTTCATAACCACATTGATATCGACGGACATCATCGGTATCGTAGAGATGTGCGGCTTCGTAAAAGCTAATCTCTTCTTCCTCGATCTGATAAGCAATTTCCTGTGCAAGCTGCAAATAAGGCACAACAATTCGATAGAGCAGGACTTGATCAAACTCGGAGCAATTCTCGGCGAAAAATCGTTCTACTTCTTTAGAAAATAATGCTTGAGCGAGTTTCTCAGCATGTAAGCGATCGCGAATTCCAGCTTCCCAGTCTTCTGCACTTACCAACTGATCCGAGAGCCATGCCAAGGTGTCACTCGCTTGAAACAATCGATTCTCATAGCGCATTCGGTCGGCTTCAACCTGAATTTCTGCGGGGGTAACAGTGATCCCTCTGGCTTCGATCGCTTGGTCGATAATTTCTTGGTGAGCAATCGATCGATAGATGTCTTTCAGTTGCAAGCTCTTTCTCAGCGCAAAAATGATTCTACTGGGTTCTATGATTCCTCCCTTAAAGCTAGTCATTGGCTTACCCTTAGTGCAGTTTCAAATGATGTTTTACCAAAAAATTTGCGGAGAGCCATCCCCAAACTGGTTAATCACGATAAAGATGGGCATTGAGATGTTAGTTGAAATGGCGGTATTCCCGATCGAGGTTCCGCCGATGTTTGCCACAGTTGCAGAAGCGGCTGGATTGATGTTTAAAGCCTGTAGAATCGGTTGAAATAGGGAGAATAAAGAACGCTGGCGGGTATTGCTGCGGTAGCGTAGATACCGTCGTCCTCCTTCTAGGGTCGATGCGTCAACCTCTTCTTCTACATAATCCATATCGGCAATGATCATGGTTACTGTCTCCTCAATCAGGAATGGTTAGAGTGATAAAGTTGAAAGATAGATCTCCGATTCTGTTGAGGAGTCGGAGACCTAGTATGTACGAACCTAAACTGATGCGGACAATCAATCTATGCACCAAGAACGATCGCGCCCAAGCCAGCCGTGTTGATCTGCAAGCTGCCACCGCTTGTCATTGAGGTGCTACCACCAGGACCAGAAGTTGATGCCGTTTGCATCAGGGATGTGTGTTGATTGAAGTATGTGGTGTTGAACGACAAGTCAAGACCACCTTCGAGGTCGTGCGCTTCAGCGGTGATTTCTTGATAGCTTAAGTCTGTGATAATCATGTCTTTCTCCTTTGTAATTCGGTGTTTTTGTGGTTAACAACTCTTTTGAAGCTGTTATGTATAAGATAGCGATTTAAGCTAGTAAATAGGGGGTTTTTTGCTGTTTATGTAGCCAATTTGGCGTAGTTCTTTTACGAGTCAGATTGAGATTTTTAGACAGCAAAATAGCACGTTCAAGCTTATGAACGTGCTGAAAGTAAATCTTCTCGATCGCGATTTCTAGAAAGTCCAAGAGCTTAAAGGATTCGCTCCTAAAACAAGGGCACTTAGACCAAAGGTAGAAATATCTAAACGTCCAATATTTGAAAAAGCAGAGCTTCCATTTGGACCCGATACCGCGCCAGTTTGAAAGACTGACATCATCTGATTGTATGCTGTTAGTGTTGCTGCCCAGTCTGTTCCACCTTCTAGATTCTCTAAATCAACTGAAGTTTCTAGTTCAGCCAGATCTGTGATTAACATGTTGCCCTCCTTGAATATTAGAAATAGCGCATTTATGCAGAGAAATGCGCTATCTATGCTGGACTTTAAGAGTAGAGTAGCAGGGAAAACTTGAAAATTACTCTATCTCGTTGCTGCGAGAATTAAGCACCCAAAACAACTGCATTGAAGCTGTACGTATCGATCTTCACATGCTGAGCATTGGTAAACGAACTACTTCCACCTGGTCCAGAATTCGAGCCAGATTGCATGACGGAGAGAGCTTGCTGGAACTTAGTCGCATTAATTGTAAAGTCCACGCCACCTTCGAGTTCATTCGCTTCTGTCGTCACTTCTTGATAGCTGAGATCAGTGATAATCATGATGTTTCTCCTTTGTGATTCGATATTTTCTTGGATAACAACTTCATTCAAGCTGTTATGTATAAGATATCGCTTGAATTTTAGAAATAGAGCATTCTTTGCTGTTTATGTAGCCAATCTGGCGCTGTTTTTTGAACGGCTCCCAATTAAAAAACAGCGGATTTATCATCTTAAAATCCGCTGTTTCATCTCGCTTATTCTCAATGTAAGAGGTTATAGCCTAATCTGAAATCGGTCATACTCTTGCATCATCCGTACAAACCAAAGAGGAAGATTACCCCCATGCGGACTGCTTTCGTGGGACTCGATCGCTTCTACGTAAGTCAAATCTTTGATTTGCGTTGAATTTCTCGATCGAGCCGCTACCATTTGCGCCGATTCACTAGCAAACATTCGATTTTCTTTCATCAATCTGCTATATGTTCGATGCGGAATAAAATGAATCGGATTGTATCCCGCAAAGCGTAGAATCAGCACACAAGCCCAAGAGTAGCGACCTTCAGTAATCGCTTCAACGACTTGGCTAAACTGTTCAGGACTCATCACTTTGTTGCGCGGTTGCGAAGAGCTACTGCGATGAATGATCATAGAAACTTCCTCAGAATCACATTATTAGGAACTACAAACTAAGCCCACCTTTCTGTAACTGGCGGATCGGTTCAAGCAGCATTTCAGAGATCGTGCGTCGTCGAACAATGATTTCGGCGGTCGCGGTTTGACCTGCTTTTAGCTCGATGCGCTGGGCAGGAGTCGAGATGGAATGTCGATCGAGGGAAATTTCAACCCGGTACACGGCTCCGATTCGCTCATCGAGCTTGACATCCGGAGACATTGACACGACTTTGCCCTCAAAGATGCCATAGTCCTGATACGGATAAGCATCAAACTTGATTTGTACTTTGTCCCCAACCTTCACAAAGCCTGCCTCTCGTGTGGGTAGCGCAGCAATCAGAATTAATGGTGCAGTTTTAGGAGCAATCTCGGTGATTGTTTGACCTGATTGCACCACCTCGCCACGATTATGAATGTTTAGAGCCGATACAATTCCATCGACCGGAGCTTTCAGCGTAAGTTGATTCAGTTCAGATGATGCTTGCTGGAGTAATTTTTCGCTTTGCTGCATTTTGGCAATTACCTGAGTTCGCTGTACGAGCAATTGTTGAATGGCTTGTTGGGCTTGAAGCTGAGCATTCTGCCCTTCTGCATACTTTTGAGCTAACCGCGCTCGTAGCTGCTGAGATTCTGCAACGATTTGCTGCAAGTCCGATCGCATTTTTTGTGATTCCGCGATCGTTTGCTGAATCTCGCCTGCTTGCTGCGTAATTGTGCGTTGTCGCTCACCAAATTGTTGCTGTGCTTGAAAGAGTTGGTCTCTGGCTAATGCACCTTGATCGACTAAATACTTCCATCGAGTGAGCCGCTCTTGTTGGTTGCTGGCATCTTCTTGCAGTTGAGCGAGTACGGCTTGATTGATGTTCGCTTTTTCCTTGACTTGAGCGATCGCAGTGTCTCCTCCTTGCAGTTTGGCTTGAACTTGAGCGATCGTGGCTGTGTGAGCGCGAATCTCGGCATCTGAAATTGTGAGTCGCGTTTGAGCTTCCGATCGCGTTTTATCAATCAGATTTTCAGTTTGCAACAGTTCTTTTTCATAGCTAAACTGTTCTTGGCGCAGTGCTTCTACCCGATTCAGTGCGATCTCGTTCTCTAACTGAGCAATGACTTGCCCTGCTTTTACAGCTTGTCCTTCCTGAACATAAAGACGAGCAATCTTACCAGAAACAGCGGGATGAACTTTGTAAGTGTCCCCTTGTGGGATTAACCGCCCCTGCGCTCGTCCGACTTCTTCGATTTGGCTCGTCGTTGCCCAAGCCCCGAATGCAGCACAGAAAATTACACCGCCAACAACAAGTCGATCTGGCAAGCTGGGAGGAGGTCGATCGAGAACATTTTGCAGCGCTGCAGACCATTTTTCGGCTGGAGACGATTGCTCTAGGGAACTAGCAGCGGAGTGGATTGGGACTTGAGGCATCACCGGATCAGAAGTAACAGTGCCGCCGTAGAGATAGGCAATCTCTGGAGGTTCATCAGGCTGGATGTGGGAAAAGCAATTGACTTTAGAGAACTCGATCGCGGGATTAGAGCCGTCTAAAGGCAAAGAATCAATCCGAATCGTCATAGTTTTGACCTAATACTAAAAATTTCAGTGATATAGATTTCTAGTCAGCAGAACAATCACAGTGAGACGGATGCAGCGTCGCGTTTACTCAAACTACAACATTGCACTATTTAGAATCGAGTCATTGTGCAGCGATTAAAATTGACTCGATCGAAGTTTCATTGTGACAGGATGATCTGAAGCGTTCTGATCATCTATATTTTGCTCTGAAGACTAAAACAATCTGGTAGCGCTATCCCTGTAGTTCTGACTAATCTTTATTTCTCAAAACAGACTTGTTCGGCGTTGTTATCTCTATTACAAAGGCTAACCTTTCTTGATCGCATTTTCAACTATTTTTATAAGTTGAGTTGTTGTCGAGCTAGTTGGGCGTACAGTCCTGATCTTGCAATCAATTGTTCATGAGTTCCTTGTTCTACGATCACTCCGCGATCGAGAACAATAATACAGTCTGCGTTGCGAACCGTTGAAAGGCGATGAGCAATAATAAACATTGTGCGATCGCGGCTGATTTGGTGTAAGTTTTCCTGAAATCGCCGCTCAGATTCAGTGTCGAGCGAACTGGTTGCTTCATCAAGAATCAGAATTCGCGGATTGCTTAACAAGGCGCGTGCGATCGCAATTCGCTGTCGTTGTCCCCCAGATAGCAAAGTTCCTCGTTCTCCCACCTTGGTTTGATACCCTAGCGGCAAGGTTTGAATAAACGCATGAGCTTCGGCAAGCTTTGCGACTTTTATTACGTCTTCTAGGCTGTACTGCGATCGATAGAGTGTGATGTTGTCCAAAATTGTGCCAGAGAAGAGAAAGCATTCCTGCGGCACAATTCCTAACTGTTGCCGAAGTGACAGCGGTGAAACGTGACGCAGTTCGGTATTGTCGATCGTAATGCGTCCGGTTGTGGGTTGATACAAGCTCTGAAGCAGATTTGCTAACGTTGTTTTACCGGAACCACTGCGCCCCACCAGTGCGATCGTTTCTCCGGCTTGTGCTGTAAAAGAAATGTTTTGCAGAATGTTGCGGCTGTCTTCTGCCTGATAGCGAAACGTTACATTTTCAAAGCAAACTTCTCCTTGAATGCGTGGCAGTGCGATCAGCGGCTTTTCCAAGCTCTCTTCGGGTTCAGCGCTAAAAATATCATCGAGCCGTTCAACTGATACCAGCACTTCTTGAAATTCATCCCACAAGCCAACCAGAGATAAAACAGGTGTGATCACGTTACCGATCATCATGTTAAATGCAACAAATTGCCCGATGCTTAATTGGTCTTGAATCACCAAAGTCGCCCCATACCAAAGTAAAAGCGTACTGCCTAAAAGATTGATCGCTGAGCTTGCACCTTGTAGATTGTTTGCGAGTTTCTGCCCGCGAAATTGAGCATTAAACATACTGGTTAGGTCATCTTCCCACTGCCAGCGCAATTCGCGTTCTGATGCGGTCGCTTTTACTGTTGAAATCCCGGTTAACATTTCCACGAGTGTTGAATTTTGCTTAGCGGATTCATGAAAGATCTGTCGCGACATCTGGCGTAGAAACGGGCTGGCAATCATTGTTAATAGAACGATCGGCGGAATGATTGCCAGCACCAAACAAGCTAACTGCCAGTTGTAGTGGATCATCAATCCCACATAAGCGATCGCCATAATCGCATCTAACCAAGCGGTAATGGCTTGTCGAGTCAGAAACAATTGAATCTTATGATTCTCTTGAACTCGCGTCACAATGTCGCCCACATGACGAGTCGCGAAGAATTGCAGCGGTAGATTCAGTGCGTGACTGATAAAACCACTGATCAAGGTCAAGTCAACTTGGTTCGAGAAAAAATCTAAAAGATACTGTCGAATGCACACTAAGCCGATTCGCCAAGCACCAAACAGCAGTAACCCTAAGATAAAAATCTGGAGTGTCGGTAAGCTTTTGTGAACAACGACCTGATCAAGAATGATTTGAGTAAAGAGCGGGGTCACTAAGCCAAAAACTTGCAGCAGGATCGAGGCGAGAATGATCGACCAGAGCATCGATCGATAAGGCATAAATGCGCCCATAAACCGCCCCAGAGAAGGCTTCGATCCGGGCATCGTCTGAAGTAAAGCGGTTGGATGCAGCAATAGAGCATACCCTGTCCAACTGGCTTGAAATTCAGCCGTACTGAGCGATCGACGACCCAATGCAGGATCAGATAGAATCACCCGATCGCGTTTGACTCGATACACCACAATATAATGATCACCTTGCCAGTGAGCAATCCAAGGTGTTGTTTGTTCAGCCAATCGATTAAAGCTCGATCGTACGGGTCGCGCTTGAAATCCTAACTTTTCTGCGGCTAATGCTAAAGCTTTGAGCGAGGCTCCAGATCGTCCAACTCCTGCTAGATTTCGCAGCATGTTGATGCTGAAGCGCTTTCCCCAATGTTGAGAAATCATCGCTAAACAAGCCGCGCCGCAGTCTGAACTACTTTGTTGAGCAATAAAGGGAAACTGCCCAAATCGACGGCGCTGCGTTCTAGGTTTTGCAAACTCGATCGTTGTTAGTTTTGATTGAGGCAGCGCGGGTTGCACCTTTGGCAAAATAGACGGTGCGGGAGATTGAACGACGATGCGCGATTGTCTTGCGGTTGAAGACTCACCATTCAAACGCGAGGCAATCGATTCTGCAACTTCCCAATGCTCGATCGCCAATTGATACACCTTGAGTTCAGTCGCTGCAATCCAGTCTGTCGGAACAGGCTGAGGATAACCCCAACTGTCTCCTACATTCACCGTTGAAACCGCTTGAATTTCACCCTGACGCAGCCAAAATCGCCCCGATTGAGTGGGAGTCACCTCAGCCAGATTCGAGCCTGCTGGAACTTGCATTTCGCTGAGGTAAGGTAAGAGTCGCTTCAGCGTATGGCTAGAGTGCGATCGCAGATCGGTCAGGACTTTGAGAAATAGCAATTTCTGTCGGGCTTGAACTGCATCAGCAACAAGGTCTTGCAGATGTGGAATCTGTTGAAACCACGAGGAAAGTTGCTCGATCGACAGTTCAGCAATTAGCCCAGGACTTGCCGCGATCGCTTGATAGGGGAGTGAGCGATCGTAGAACTGTTGATCTACACCCCACATTTCTCCCGCTTCTAACACTGCAACAGGATGACCTGAACAAATGAGACGAACCCTTCCTTGGCAAACAATGGAAAAGGGTTGAAGGATTGTCTGCTCAGGAGTCAACCGCTCACCTAACTGCATTTCACGCAAAACAAAAGCTTGAGCGAAATTGACGAGTTGTGGAGAACGATCGAGCAGTAGGGAAAAAAGAATATCACTTAAACCACGATCGATATCATTGGGAGAGTTAGAAAGTGAATTGCTCCCGGTCTTTAATGTGTGTTTCATGGAGGGCAATTTGAAAACGCATGACGATGTGATGAAGCGGTATCAAATGGTCAGTAATGCTTCCTTTATCACTACGGATTCTACAGATCCCTAAAGAAGTTATAAAACTTTATCGAGATCTTTATCCGGGAGTTGTCTGCGTCGATCGCTTTGCACCTAACCGGGCGCGAATTGACTTCTGCAGTACCTAGAACATTAAGCAGCGATTCTAATCCGTATTTCCCTCCCTGCGGCGAACCAGAAAGAGACGGTCATTACGGTAATGGAAAGATCAACAAAGGTTTTACGTTTCGTTACATTAAAGAAGACAGAACCAAGGGCGATCATAATCGTCTGCTACATCGGAGGTACCCGATATGGATAACAACATTCGTGTCGGCAGTTTGTTTGGAATTCCTTTCTATGTCAACCCGTCCTGGTTTTTGGTGTTGGGTTTAGTCACCTTCAGCTATGGCTCAGGATTGGCAGCCCAATTCCCAAATCTACCCCCTGCATTGTCCTGGGGTTTGGGGTTGCTAACAGCACTGCTATTGTTTGGCTCCGTGCTGGCTCATGAACTTGGGCACAGTTTTGTGGCGCTGAAACAGGGTGTAAGAGTCAAGTCCATCACGTTGTTCCTATTTGGGGGATTAGCAAGCTTAGAAAAAGAGTCGGAAACTCCAGCCGAGGCATTTCAGGTCGCGATCGCAGGTCCCTTAGTCAGTTTGCTTCTCGCTGGCTTAGCGACGATTTTTGCAGTCGGTACTGGGATATCTGGCGCACCCGCCGCAATCTTGAGCGTGTTGGTCTCGGTTAACTTAGCGTTAGCGCTCTTTAATCTCATTCCGGGTTTGCCGCTCGATGGCGGCAACATTCTGAAAGCATTGGTTTGGAAAGTGACGGGCAGCCCTTACAAGGGGATGAAGTTTGCGGGTCGGGTCGGTCAATTGATCGGTTGGCTGGCGATCGCATCAGGACTGCTGCCGCTGGTTGTCTTTGGCAGTGGGCTGAACTTCTGGAACATCCTGATTGGCTGGTTCTTACTCCAGAATGCTAGTCAAGCTGCCCGGTATGGCGTAGTTTTGGATCAATTAGCAGGGCTGACGGCGGCTGATGCAGTGAGCGCAAGTAGTCCGGTTGTCAATGCTTCGTCAACATTGAGAGAGTTCGCCGACCAGCGGATTCTGGATCAGCGGGTATGGCAGAAGTTTTTAGTCACGAATTCTGAGGGGCAACTCATCGGTACTCTTTTCATCGACGATTTGAAAGCAATTCCGAGTGATCTGTGGTCTGAAACCTTAGTTCAATCCCTCGTCAAACCACTTGATCCATCGTTAATGGTGCAGAGCGATCGTCCCTTGTCTGAAGTAGTGACTTTATTGGAAGAACGTAAGTTAACTGCACTCTCTGTTGTCCAAGAGAACAATGTTTTAGTGGGCTTGCTAGAGAAAACTGCCATCGTGAATCTGTTACAGAATCGCGTACAAGCTGCTCCGGCATAGACTCAACAAGTGATCATTTCTTACTCCCGCAAAGATAAAGCGTTTGTGGCTTCACTGCACCAAGCGCTGACGGTTGGCGATCGCGATACCTGGGTAGACGGAGAAGACATTCCGCTCACTGCTGACTGGTGGCAGGAAATTCAACGCCGCATCGAACAGTCAGACACCTTTGTATTCGTAAAAACAAACTCATGAGGAACTTGTGAGGATAACTGATGCGTAATGGTTCTACGCCAATGGGACTGATTCGGATTGATCAGTCCCTACTGCGTTTTGCTGCAATCATCCTCACAACTTCCTCAAAATTTTGCCGTATACCTAAAACAGATCGACTCAGGATCAACACAATAACTTTGACCTTGGCTAAACCGCGATCGTAACTTGATCAATCGGGAGTAAAACAATGCTGAAAAAGATTCTCGTTGCCCTGGATGATTCTACAGTTAGCGCGATCGTATTTGATTACGCCTTGACCTTGGCGCGCTCACTCAACACGGAGCTAATGATTGTTCACGTCGTAGAACCCGACGAAGCAAGACATCCATTGACCGAGTTACTAAGTCCCACTGAATGGGAAATTCGATTGCAGTCTTATGTCGAACAAGCGAAAGCACTTGATGTTCCTGCTGAGTTCATGCAGAGCTATGGTAATCCGGGGCATATCATCTGCGACTGGGCTTGGTCATGCAGGGCAGATTTGATTGTATTGGGACGACAAGGGCAAAGTGAGGTTTCGGGGTGGATTGTGGGTTCTGTGAGTCGCTATGTGAATCAACATTCACCCTGTTCTGTGTTGATGGTCGCTCCGCCGCAGCAACGGGACTCGAACAATGCTCACGATCGTCATGTAGTCGAAGTGTGATGAATGATTGTTCATACGTTTTTTAATCTCTTCATTCACTTAAAACGACTGTATGAGCCAAAGATTCGTTCATCTGATTACACTTCTGATCTTTGGATTGTCACTGCTTCAATCTGTTCGAGCACAGTCTCCGACTTTAGCAGGTCTCGCGAATGGCGATTACCAAATTTGTAATCAATCTCCTCCCAAAGATCGGAAGCAAGGTGCAGGGGGTTGTCTAGTGTTTCACAAACAGAACGATCAGATTGAAGGCTACTATGGTTATCCACACTCGGATGCGTTCGTTTGTCTGCGCGGCACACTTAAGGGAACTCAAATTGTCGGACAAGGTTATCTCGTCTCTTGGCAGGGCAGCCAGTGGAGAATTCCTTCACGCACAGCATTCTTTTGGGATCAAGAGCATCAACTTCAGTTAGCACAAGGTAAAGTGATTCAAAATCAGCCTAACTAACCTGAGTTCGGGATAAGAAATCGAACAAGAAAGGGGCAAACCCGATAGGCTGAAAATACTAAAAATCACGCCCAGTTTGCCCTCATGTTTAGTTTAGAAGAACTGTTCTGCTCCGTCGATGACTTCTGCACAAGCTTTGAACCGCAATGGAAACAGCAGTTTTTAGGATTTGGATTGCAGATACGCAATCGACCTCGCGGCTTGAGCTTGAGTGAAATTATGACAATTCTGATTGGCTTTCATCAGTCGTGTTACCGCAATTTCAAAACCTATTATCAAGAGAAGGTGCAGACCGAGTGGGTAGATGCGTTTCCAGGACTCGTGAGCTATCAACGCTTTATTGAGTGGGTTCCAGGCACGTTAGTACCGATGTGTGCCTACCTACGATCGTGCTTTGGCAAGTGTAGCGGCATCAGTTTTATGGACTCCACATCGCTCAAAGTCTGTTACAACCGCCGCATCAAGCAACACAAAGTGTTTGAAGACTTAGCCGCACGCGGCAAAACCTCGGTCGATTGGTTCTTTGGCTTCAAGTTGCATCTGGTGGTCAATGACCGAGGCGAATTGCTCAATATCCTGCTGACTCCGGGCAACACCGATGACCGCACTCCAGTTCCGAAACTGTTGCAGCAGTTGTTCGGCAAAGTGTTTGCCGACAAGGGCTATGTCTCACAAAAGCTTGCCAAACAATTGCTCAAAACCGCAGGCATTCAACTGATTACCAAGCTCAAGCGCAACATGAAGCAGCGCTTGCTGCCGCTCAATGACCGTTTGCTACTCCGCAAGCGCTCCATTATCGAAACCATCATTGACCAGTTGAAGAACATTTCTCAAATCGAGCATTCGCGGCATCGTTCTCCAGTCAATTGCTTTGTCAATATTCTGGGTGGATTGATTGCCTACTGCCATCAACCCAAAAAGCCATCTATTGCCATCGACCACAATCTCTTGCTTCCGGCTTAACCCGAACTGACGTATTTTTAGAAATGCAAAGCAGTTCACCGGATTGCAAGATTGCCAAGCGCGTCACCTTGCCAAACTCGATTTCCATTTCAATGCCTCGCTGACCGCACTGAATTTGGCAAGAGTCGAAGCCCAACAACAGCACCGGGGCGAGCATCCCTTTGTCTTCTCAATGGCAAGTGTGAAACGTCGAGCGCTGAATCACTATTTGCTTGAGCAATTTATTGCCCAGTTAGAGTTGGAGCCAACTGTGATTAAATCCCATCCCAACTACGAAACCCCACAGTCTTACGGCACTTTAGCCGCCTAATCTGTCCGAACTATTGATTTCGGTCATAGCATAATTTATTCGGGGCGACTAATGACTCATGTTGCTTGTCACTTTTTTGTCACCTTTTTAGCCCACGTTAAAAGTAATGCAGTTTCGTGCCGATATGATTTCTGATTCAGTAACAAGCAATGCTAAAAACGCCACCAACTCGATCGTCTGGTTCTCAAGCAATGAGCCGCAGACGATTTACGATACTTTCTACCCTAAGTTTCCTGTCCTTGATGGCTCTGAGTAGTGGAACAGTCGTCGCATTACCTCAAATTCAAGCTTTGACCAAAGCGAACCGAAAGCTGAAAGTGGGGACTACATTTAGCCAGCTTCAATGCTACTACTTGAATCTGGACTATCAAGAAACATTTCGCCAAATTTGTGATTTAGGGTTTCGTCAAATCCGATTAGGGAGCTATTGGCATGAATTAGAGCCGATCAAGAATGAGTACGATTTTACAACGCTGGATTGGTTACTTGAAGAAAGCGATCGACGTGGTGTAGAAATTATTCTAAGCGTCGGAATGAAAGCACCACGATATCCAGAATTCCATTTTCCGCAATGGTTAGAAGCTCAACAGAACACACGCGATACCACTCAAGCGATCGACAAAAATCCCGCGATCGCGGATCGAACCTTAAAACTCATCGATCAAGTTGTGCGCCATACCCGTACTGCTCCGAGTGTGCAGTATTGGCAAGTTGAGAATGAGCCATTCGCACGTTTGGAAATTACAGGCGATCGTTTTCTGAGTCCTGAATTTGTGCAGCAAGAAGTTGAATTAGTGCGACGTTTAGCGCTACCACATCAAAAAATAATGTTGACGAATGCGATCGGGCTTCCTAGCTATACCAAAGAAGATGATCAAGCGTTTCGAGTGAGTTTAAGTCTTGCAGATGCGATCGGGATTAATGTCTACACAAAAGTGCCAAATGGTTATGGGGCTTATTTAGAACCGGATGAAGCCTACTGGAAGAAGCTTAGGGACTGGCAGCGAATGATGCAGCGACAAGGTAAAGAAGCTTGGATTGCTGAAGCTCAAGCAGAACCGTGGGAGCCGAATCAACTGGTCGCAGTGGATGACATTCATTATCCGAGTGCTTCTCCGGAGCGAATGGCTGACTTAATTCAGCGGGTGCATGGTTTAGGGTACAGCCCGGTTATGCTTTGGGGATGTGAGTATTGGTACTGGCATCAGCAGAATGATAGAACGCATTGGTGGCAGGCAATTCAGGGCTTGGTTGAGCAGGTTTAGGAATGGACGACTCGAACTGATTGAAGTAGTTTAGATAGAGGTAAATCTGATGATTTCAATTGATGAATTAGCAACATTATCTGCTGAATCGAAAACGACCTGTGTTTCAATCTATTTACCGATGGAACGATCGGGAGTCGAAACACAGCAAAATCCGATTCGATTTAAGAATGCAATGCGCGAAGCTGAGGAACAATTGAGCGCGGCGGGATTGCGCTCGCGAGAGATCAAAGCGTTACTAGAGCAAGCCGAAACACTAGATACATACGACTTTTGGCAACATCAGGAAGAAGGACTGGCTTTGTTCATTTCTCCAACTGTATTCCAGTATTATTGTTTACCGATCGCAGTTCCAGAATTAGTCGTGGCTACCGATCGATTCCATCTCAAACCTTTATTGTCTTTGCTAACTGGAGATGGACAGTTCTACATCTTGGCATTAAGCCAAAATCAAGTTCGATTGTTCCGGGGCACTCGATTTAGTGTGGCTGAAATTCCACTCGAAGATATGCCGACAAGCATTGCCGAAGCTTTGAGATACGATGATCCAGAGAAGAGTCTTCAGTTTCATACCAGTACGGCTCAGACGGCTGGAGGCGGCGATCGGGCTGCCATGTTTCATGGTCATGGTGCGGGCGAAGATGACCAGAACGATAACTTACTTCGATACTTCCGCAAAGTCGATGCAGGGATTCAAGACCTGATTCAAGATCAAAAAGCTCCTCTTGTTCTAGCAGGTGTAGATTATCTGTTCCCGATTTACAAGCAGGCAAGCACGCATTCAAGCATGTTAGAAGGTATTTCAGGAAATCCAGAGATCCTGACTGCTGAAGAATTGCATGATCAGGCTTGGAAGATTGTTCAGCCTTACTTTGAACAGGCACAACAAGACGCGATCGCACAATACGAAATTTCTGCGGTAGTCGGACAAGCTAGCAACGAGATTCAAACCGTTGTTCCTGCTGCTTACTATCATCAGGTTGAAGCTTTGATTGTTCCTGTCGGTCGGCAGCAATGGGGATTGTTTGATCCAGGTTCCGGTGAAGTGCAGCTTCACTCATCGCAAGAACCAGGAGATGAAGATTTGCTGGATTTAGCAGCATTGCACACCCTGATGAATGGTGGAACAGTGTATGCGGTTGAACCTGATCAGCTACCTGGAGAAGCACCGATCGCGGCGGTATTACGGTACTAAGCTGGAGACGGAATCGTGTTGACCTTCTGCCATTTCACTTTCTTCAAATCGCCAATTAGAAAGCATTCACGTTCAATCATTGTCTCATTTGCGATCGTCGGATCGCTTTTAATGCCCTCAAATAGAATCATGGCGCAGGTGAATGAGGTTCCAAGCCCTTCACCTGCACCCAATACGGAAACATTACCCGCTGATGGGCTATTTTTCGCTGATGTGATTGTGCGAGGTCAACCAATTTTTCAGGTTGGCAGTTTGTCGAATCTGAGTGCCAGCGATCGCGCTCAAATTATCAATCGTCGAATTGCCAGTTTTCTCGCTCAACGTCGAACCGATCAAACGGTAACTGTTCAAGCTGATCCAGAGCGGGGAATTGCTACACTGCAACTCAACAATCGGATTTTGATGACAGTGACGCAGCAAGATTCCCAGGATTTTAATACACCTGTTGAAGACCTTGCACAACAATGGGCAAGAGAACTCAATCGGGCATTTGATGAACCTCCACTAGCGATCGATGTTGGGCAACGGCTCTACAGCACGATTCGACAGTTTCAGCGAGACACGATCGACCAACTTCCTGCGATTTTAGGTGCAATCTTGATTGTGATTGCAACCCTGCTGCTTGCTTCAAGTGTCAGACGGATTACACTCGCTGCTTCACAACGTTGGGAGATTGATTACAACTCGAAAGCATTAGTTAGTCGAGTGATGTATGGCAGTATTTGGGTCTTGGGCGCGATCGTTGCGCTTAGTGTTTTAGGAATGGATTTTGCGACATTGGTTGGAACGTTGGGGCTTACCAGTGTTGCGATCGGGTTTAGTTTGCGTGATATTCTTAGCAACTATTTTTCTGGCATTATTCTCCTGGCATCGCGCCCCTTTCGAGTCGGCGATCAAATCCTGATTCAAGAATTTGAAGGAACTGTTCAGCAAATTCAGCTCCGAGCAACAACATTAGTTACCTATGATGGGCGAGTGATTTCGATTCCTAATCAAGAAGTGTTTACTGCCAGTATCATCAACAACACCGCTTCTAAGTTTCGTCGAAGCTCACTTATGATTGGGATTGCTTACGATGCAGATATTACACGAGCAAAGGAGGTAATTCACGAAGCAGTTCTCCACGTTGACAGTATTGTTTCCGAGCCGCCGCCAGAAATCCTAGTGCGCGAATTGGCTGCAAGTACTGTCAGAATCGAAATCCGCTTCTGGGTTAATTCTCGTCGATTGCCTTTCTTAGAATCTACTTCTCAAGTTGCTCAATCGATCAAGGAAAGACTAGCACAATCGGGCATTGAGCTACCGACCGAAATTTATACTATCAAACTCAAGAATGATGCAGGACTACTCAACAATCATCATATTAATCGGCATTAATTCTTTGAAGCGGATGGTTTATTTCTTCTAGGAAAGCGCGATACCGGGCTAAACAATACTCAGATCTAAAGACAACGGAGGAGTCCTTGCTTACTAAATTATGGAGGTTGCTAAAAGAGACATTTTCGGAGTGGCAAATCAATGATGCCCCTCTATTAGCATCGTCGCTTGCTTATGTCACAGTCTTTTCTCTTGCACCTTTGATGGTCATTGTCATCATGATCGTCGGGGCAATTTTTGGAGAAGCAACGGCACAAGAGCAAATCGTCACTCAACTGACAGAATTCGTCGGTGAAGATGGCGCTCAACTGATGGCAACTGCAATTCAGAACATGAGAGCCGAAGCAGAAGGTGGCGCAGTTCAATGGCTGGTCAGCTTGGGATTTCTTTTATTTGGGGCTTCGGGCGTGTTTAGTCAGATTCAGGAAGCACTCGATCGTATTTGGGAGGTTCAACCCAGCCCTGAACGACAGTGGCTTCATTTTTTGCGAAAACGATTGCTGTCGTTTGCGATGATTCTGGTGATCGCATTCCTCCTGTTGGTGTCTTCTGTGGGCACAACTGCGTTGGCAGCGATCGTGGCGCAGTTAAATGATCTCATTCCAGGACTTGGAAACCTGTGGCAAGTGGTGCGATGGTTGATTACCTTTTTGGTTACTTCGATCGTGTTTGCTGCTTTGTATACAATCTTGCCGGATGCTGAAATTGCTTGGCGAGATACGATCGTTGGTGCAATGATTACAGCAATTCTCTTTCTGGTTGGACAAGCTTTGTTTGGCATCTTTCTCAGTCAAACTGACTTTGGTTCAGCTTATGGAGTGGCGGGATCGTTTGTGATTGTGATTACTTGGATTTACTATGCAGCGCAAGTCTTGTTAGCAGGTGCGACTTTGACAAAAATCATGGCTCGGAAGCGGGGAAAGCCGATCGTACCGAGCGAGTATGCTGTTCCGATGTCTCATGAAGAACGTCATTCTCGCCGGACTGCTCCGCGATCGCGCCGCAAAAAACCTCAGTTGCGATTGCGGCATCCCCGAAGGTAGAAGTTAACGATAGTTTTTTCTGACACGCTCTAAATTGAAATCTACCTTGATGCGCCATGAATCATCCAACTCCTCGATCGATTTGGGACAATCTGAATAATTCAAAGCTGGTTCGTTACTTATTGCTGTTTGCACTTGCTTGGGCAACGATCCAGGTTCTAGCTTATTTTGAAACCGTTGTCGTTATTTTTATTTTTTCTGCAATCTTTGCATTTCTGCTGAGTTTCCCGACTCGATGGGCAGCAAGAATCATGCCGAGAGGAATTGCTGCGGTTCTAGTTTTCCTACTCAGCTTGCTTGCTTTATTAGGCATCGTTGCAACGTTAGGAATTGCAGCTTTCTCGCAGGCGCAGCAACTCGTTGATCAAGCTCCTGAGCTTCTCAATGGCGCGATCGGGCTTCTCGATGATTTGCAAGCGTTACTGCAACGAATTAATCTGAATGTTGATCTGAGCCAGATTGAAGATCAGTTGCGGGATCAAGCACTCGCAACACTTGGAATGGGTTTTACAACTCTTCAAAGCGTTCTTGCAAATACATTAGATCTAATTGTGATTGCAGTTGTGACTCTATTCATGTTGCTAGATGGTAAACGCCTTTGGGATTTTCTGCTCAAATTGTTTCCGAGAGGAATGCGCGATCGCATCACAGAAGCAATTCAAAAAAACCTCTTAGGCTTTTTCTGGGGGCGCTTTCTGCTCTCAGTATTTTTTGGTGTATCTGTGTATCTTGTGTTTATTTTGCTAGATGTTCCTTATGCTTTGGGATTAGCAGCGATCGCTGGTGTATTCGATTTGATCCCAGGCATTGGAGCAACGATTGGAATTAGCATTATTTCACTGATCATTCTGCCTCAAGGCATTGGGTTAGCAATAACTGTTCTAATCAGTTGCATTCTGCTTCAGCAAGTTGAAGAGAATTTGTTGATGCCGCGAATCATGCAAGGTTCCATCAATATGAATCCAGTTGTGATGTTTTTTGCGCTACTTGTTGGAGCAAGAGTCGCAGGATTAGTGGGTGTATTTTTGTCAGTTCCGATCGCAGGTGTGTTGATCAGTTTATTTGAAGTAGAAGAAATGCAAGGCAAGCATTAGTTTTCTTGCTTCTCATTGCACAGTTTCTTCTTGAGCAATGTACGCTTTTGCCAGATGAATGACCCAATCTTCGTACTGATTGCCTTCCATTTGGGTCATCATTCGGTGACGGATTTTATAACGCTTATCGAAGCAGTGATAGCACGATCGAGGTTGTTGCTGTACGACTGTTTGAAAGAACTGCCGCTGTGTTTGTCGATTCGTCACGCGATCGCTTTCGCTACAAACCATCAAAATCGGTGAGATGGGTTTCCGCTTGGCTTGTTTAACTGTGTCCTCTGCCATCTCTAGGAATAGGCGCAATGCAGGCATCTGAAATCCGTTGTATCCAAAATTGCCAGGAGCATCTTTATTGAACCATTCAAAGTAGATCGGTAAAGTCTTAATCAACCAATCGACGGGCTTGAATTTGTGTCCGAGAAACGGTGCAAATAGAAGCGCACGATCGACAAGTTGAGGATAAGTCAAGGCTGCCCACGCTGCTAATGTTCCGCCTGTTGATAATCCGCCTACAACCACCCGATCCCCAAGCATTTTCGCAATTCCAAGCCACTCTGCAACTGCACGATGATAGACCATTGGATCGCTCGTGAGGGGTGGCGGTTGCTTTCTGTTCCAGTTTCCTGCTTTTCCGTGTCCAGGAAGCAGCGGTACAAGTACGTTATAACCTGCTTCAAAGCAAGCTTGTCCAAGTGGCTCGAATTGATAGGGAGCAGCGGTGAATCCGTGGAAGAAGAGGCAAACCGTTTGAGTGGGACGAGCGTGAAAGAAGAATCTAGAACGACACTGCCCATTTTTTAACGGGAGGTCAGCTTCTTCTTGTCTGACTTGTTCTCGGATAGCAGCGGTTGCTAATGCGTAATTCAGCATAGTGTCCTCGACAGTAAATGAGTTTCCTTGCTAGGTTGGTTTTTGCCAGCGATCGAGAATATCTTTGAACAACACTTCTTCTAGCCATGTTTTAACTACGACAGCTAAAGGAAGTGCCATCAATAGTCCTAAAGCTCCGAAAAAGGTCGTGAAGAAAATTTGCGCGACCAATGTTAGAGCAGGCAATAACTTGACCTGATGTGCCATCACGGTTGGTGTTAACCAGTAACTCTCAATGTTCTGAATCACGATATATAGAATCAATACCGCCAAAGCTTTCCAAGGGGCATCTACAAATGCGATCGTGATTGGAAAAACTGCGCTCAAAGTGGGTCCAATATTCGGAATAAAATTCAGCAATCCTGCTAAAACAGCATGAGCTAGAGCTAATGGAACTTGCAAAATCCAAAGTCCGATTCCACTCAGCGCACCAATGAAAACCATCTCAATTAAGGCTCCTTGGGTCCAGCTTTCGATCCCGATCGCACAACGAGTCAGCACCTCATCAATCCGCGATCGATAAAATGCAGGAAAGAACCGAATAAAGCTTTGCCGATATGCCTGTGGATTGATCAGTACCATTAACGTTAATATCAACACTAACAGAACTTCAAGTAGCGCATTAATCGAAGTGGTAAACAGTGCAATTCCTTGTGCTAGTAGATTTCTTCCTAAAGGTTGGAGTTGCGTGAGTAAACCATTGAAGTCAGGGATATTTGGAAGATAAGGATCAATAATCTGATTTTCTAACCAGTTGATTCCTTGCTGAATTTCAGAAAGTCCGATCGGAAAGGTGGTAATTAGCTCAGAGAATTGCTGTAAAAATGGTGGCACAATCAGCCAGCCGACCCCGCCTGCAATCAGGGCTAAACCAGTGATTACGATGAGTACCGCTCCGCCACGCTTCAGTCTCCAGCGCAACAATTGACGAACCAGCCCGTTTAAAGCTGTCGCTAAAACGATCGCTGTGAACGCTAATAACAAGAGATGGCGAATTTGCCAAACAATGTATAGCGAAACTACGATCGCAATGATTCCAAGCCACTGCCCAATCTTCATGATAGAAAGTAGTCCAGTTTACTTATCATAGTTGGGCACCGATCAGTCTTTTTTCAGTAGAACATACAAAGCAAAAAAATAAATCTCCCAAAGGTAGATTTGCAGCGTAGATTTGACATAGAAAAACGTTGCATGGTGTCTATTTAAAGCTCGTTTACAAATTTGTCATTCGCTGTCATTTTCTTGTCACATTTGCCAATCAGCTTAGTGATAAGCACCGATTTAGTTGAGCAAAACAAAAGTAGTGTTTCGTTTTCTAGATCTAGATGGGCTGCGTAGCCTGGGACACCGTGATGCACAGCGTCCAGAGGAGCGCTTTGTTAGCAATACCATGCAAATGATGAATGCACTCCCCTTACCCCGGCAATCTCGTCGCTCTCGTAGAAGAGTTCGCACTTTGCCCAATGGGTTCTAGTTGCGTTCTGAAGGATTAGCGATCGTTCGTTTTATGCAATTTATGCTGAGGCAACGATAGTACTTCACGATCGCAACTGCCGTACAGGTGAAATCAGATCGTTTAGATAAGGGAGCTACTCAATCTCAGACAGTTAATGAATTTAGTTGAGGTGTTATGAACAAGACTGTTGCAGTGTTTGCTTCCCTGATTGGTTTTTCGTTTTTGTTGGTTGCTTGTGGACCGAATGAAACTGGTGGAACAGGGACTGGTGGAACAACAGAGTCACCAGCCGCCACCCCAGCTAGTCCAACCCCAGCACCCGATTCTAGCCCAGCCGTTAGCCCAACTCCTTCGCCCACAACCAGTCCAACAACATCCCCATAATCAGCCATCCACCAAGCTAGAAATTCCGCTTGGTGGTATAGTCCTTTCTAGAGTTTTTCATTGCAAATCCGGGCGATGATGAGAATGTGACACTCTTCAGTCATTCAGATGTTCTAATTCATCTCAGTACTCGCCAGAAAATATGCTACCTGGCTCATACGCCATATACTTTAATAGCTTGGCTAGGTAAAGTGCCCATTCACGCCGCATAGAAATGTACAAGTCAGCACCTGCTTCTGGGTCATTCACGACAATGATGCCTTCTGTCTTCAACCGTTCTAGCGCCTGATAGTAGTGTTCTCGCCATAGAGGCTCATCCATTTCTTGGGGCAGAACTCGCACTTTTGGTAGAAGCGTTTGACAGAGTTCTTTCACCAAATGATTTCCACTGAACCAAAGTTCTGCTGTGCTAGAAGAATCGATAATCGATCGATACTGCTCGTAATCTAAAGTGCTTTTAATTAAAGTTGCAACATCCAGCGTGAGATAGGCAATACGAGATAGAGCATAGTACTTCTGACGGTAGCGAAAGAAAAATAATACAGGATACGAATTGTTAGACTCCAATATTTGCATCACATTTCGAGCAATCTCTGAAATATTCTGATTTAAGTTGTTCGTATTGTTGGCTGCTGCTAAACGGGCTAAAAGCTCGACCGAGTTTGCAGTGTCAGCGGTGCGATGATGTAAACTCAAGGCAAAGGCATTACGGCTCGTCAGGTTACTATAAATTGCTAACATATACGAGATGGTTAAGGTGACGGCTGAGAATCCTAACATGCTCTTCAACACCATGAGTAAGCGATAAGAGGCGGTTTGGGGTGCTAAATCTCCAATCCCTAAAGTGGAGAGCGAAAAGCCAGCATAGTAGAGCGCAGTAATGAAATCTGTGGGCGTTTCCCCTTGTTCAGATTGAATCCCAGTTCCGAGTCCAACCCAAACGATGAGGGCAAATCCTAGCAGCAACAGAAGTATCCAAGTCCCGATAATTGCGATGATAATCGTGGGCGCTCCGTAAGAAAGAAAGCGATCGCGCTTTCGCTTTGATAATCCTTGGGCAGCAACGCGAAAGAGTTTCCAGATTCCTTGTGCGATGAGTATGCTTAGCAAGCTACTTTCAGCACGAGGATACAACACAGTTAAGTAAACGTCTACCAGAGCGATTAAGACAAGTAGGGAGCCAATGATCTGTAAGAGAACTTGCATATTATTCTGCGTTCATGCCATTTCTCTATCATGCTGCTTTTTGATTTTCATGCACTCCACACTAGGGATAGGCATATCTCTCTGTTTGCCGTAGTTGTTCTAACGGTGGACAATGCGAGCGGCAATGTGATTGAAGAAATGTTCTGTATGAGTATCTTCGCCGCCCCAAGCAGGGATCTTATCCCCGATTCTTGTAAAAAAGTCGTACACAATAAACTGAGCAACTTTCTTGCGATTGCCACGGGCGGAATAAATAATCTGGAAGGGATAGGCAAGGCTCCCGACTGTTGGCAGTAGTCCTACGAAAAATGCAATCCAGGGGACTTCATGCCCTCGTGTGATCGCTTGTAACATTCTCCAGATCGTGTATGTAGTTCGGTAGATTGGTCCTCCTGCCACGAGCCAAGCCACGACAAATAGTTCATCAATCCAACCCAGTGCGTAAAAGATCGGCGCAAGAGCTATCTCAATTACGGTAAAAAATAGCTTGATTCCAAGATGAACCCCAAAATCTGTCATATAGTCGCTGCTCTTGTCACGCCGTAGCTCAGCTAGGAGAGATTCTGCTTCATGAGTATTCAAGTGTTTCCGCTCTCGCCATTGACGAATTCTGCTGCGGCTGTAGTCCGTCGCAAGACGTAATCGAAATCGCTGAGAGACAAGAAACGACCAAAAGTTTTGAACAAACTGTCGATAGGGTAAATTGATGAGTTTTTGGAACAGTAGTAAAGGCAACCCGATCAAGAATTTGCGAACAAACTTTTCTAAAAATCTTGATAGCTCTCGGCTGTACCATTGAAAAGGATGATTAGAATACCATCTCGCTTGTTGTTCGGTAATCATTCCTTTTTTCAGTTGAAATTGAATGCTTCGATCGACTCGCCGCATCAATTTCCATTGATCTTGGTGATATCTTAACTGTTCAACCATGTCTAAGATATCTACATATTTCTGCTGACCCCAATGCTGTTCTAATTCGTTTTTGTGGTGAATCAGATAATGATTCAACTTAGAACAATTGACATCATCAAACATAGCGCGACCGTATTCGATCGCTTTGGGAATATAAAATGAAAATAGCTTCAATAAATTGATAGGAAACAATGCAGGCACTCCTGATTCCATATCAATCCAAGCAAAAATAAGATCGCTGGAAGACTCATCAACTAAAAGGAAATTGTTGAGTGCGGTGGGCGTTCCTTTGCCTGCTTGCCAAATCAAACCATCAAATCCCGATCGCAGTAGTTTTGCTTGTAATGGAATCATGATTCCGTGGGCGAGCGCTCGAAGTTCGGGATTGCGATCGCGGCTACAAGGCTGCCGGAGTGCGACGTGTCGCCCTTTAACAAAGACGGTATCCATTTGATAGGCTTTGAATTCCGGATTCCAATCAATTGCGATCGCATCTGAAACCTGTAAGCGATCGCCAAACCAAAATTGCACTAAAGCGCCCAATATTCTACGACGATAAAAGGCACAGTAAATTGCATCCTGATTCCAAACGTAAGGATTTGGAGAACCAAAGAAAATGTAGTGAATAAGTGTTGCAATTTTGTCAGAATAAAAAATCTTTCTAGCTAATCGATCGTTCTGTCTTTCAATTAAAAAGACTCTACCTGATCGCCCTGCACCTAACAGTTTAGGTGAGGAGAATTCTGATGTGGAGTTTGTCATTTAGCGAATTAACTAAACTAAGAACTAATTAGAATCTTAAAATCGCGATGCTAAATTATTTATCTCTCTGTGGTTACAATCCATCTGCAAATCTGCTTTGTTCAATTTCAAAATCAACAATCAATTATATTGAAGTCAGGATTTCTTAATAGAAAGCGTGAATACACTGCAATTCATTTGTTTAGCATTCCGTCACTTTTCTGTCACATTTGAAATTCATCGTTTAGGAACTAAAAGTGATTCTCTAGGAGGGTGTTTGAAAAGTATAGAAAGACTCTTCGCTGCGATTGTGTTCCGCCCGTGATTAGAAATCACGGTCTATCGGAGAAAGTCCACTGAAGGGGACTGAAAGCCAATCTTCATCTACTCCTCAGTCTGTTTCAACAGACTTTGTTCCGATAGCCCCGAACTCCATTCGAGGGGCGATTCAGGCGATGAACGATTACTTTTCAAACATCCTCTAAGCAATTGTGCAAGAGAATTCTGTATCTCGATCGACAATGTTAGGTGAGCGAACGATGCGAACAAAATCAAAGCAAACAAAGTCTAAAACAAGCGGTCGGCGCTGGCTGTGGTGGCTAGGTGGCGGTACTCTCACTGTTCTAGCAGTTGGTCTTGGATGGTTGTATCTGCGGGGAACATTTCGCGCAGAACCTCAGTATCAAATCAGCAATGCACCGAATTTAGATGATCCCCGATTTCCGCTCTTAGTCGTTGGATTGTCTAATGCTTTAACGGCTCGTGGTCAACTCACTAACTTTTGGGAAGGAGCAGATGCGATTTATGCTGCTCGATTGGATGCGATTCGCCGCGCTCAACGAACAATTCGATTTGAAACATACTATATGACTCCCGGACGGAGAGCGGACGAATTTGCAAATGCACTGATTGAGCGACGAAATGCAGGCGTGATTGTTCAATTGCTTTTAGATGATTTCGGAACTAGCTCACTGCCTGATGAATACTGGAATCGATTGAAAGCGGCTGGCGTAGAGGTGCGATTTTTTCGACAGTTTGACTGGAGAGCGCCACTTGATTATAACTCTCGAACGCATCGCAAATTGTTGCTGATTGATAGCCGGGAAGTGTTGATTGGGGGAGCAGGAGTTTCAGACGAATGGGATGGCAATTCGGCTCCGTGGCTAGAGTTTGAAGTTCGCTATATTGGAGAAGTCGCTAGTATTTTGGAAGGAAATTTTGTGCAGAATTGGGCGCACGATGGCGGGGCTGTTGATCTGAAGCAAACGATTAGTGCTGAAGAAATCGCTCAACTTCAAGCGATCGATGATGCCACCCTCTATGTTACAAATGACACTTCAAAGTTAAGTGAGTCAACAATTCGATTGCTATTTCAAACGAGCTTTCTTGCGGCTCGACAGCGAATCTGGATCGGAAGCCCTTACTTTGTGCCAGATGAAGCAACTCGTCGATCGCTGATTCAGGCAAAACAGCGCGGAGTCGATGTGAAAGTTCTTACTATGGGAGAGAACAATGATAAACCGATCGTTCGATTCGCATCGCGGGAGTTGTATGGTGAACTGTTAGAAGCAGGAGTTCAGATTTGCGAATACCAACCCAGCATGATGCACGCGAAGTTCGCTTTGATCGACGATCGTTGGGTGAGTACTGGGAGCGCAAACTTTGATCCCCGTAGCTATCACCACAACGATGAGCTTAATATTTCGACGAGCAATGCTCGATTAATTGATTCGGTCGATCGCTTCTCTACAAATGCACTCTCAAACAGTGAGTGTCTTAATTATCAAACATGGCGCGATCGCCCTTTAAATGAAAAAGTGATGGGTCAAATTGGAATAATCGCAAAACCCCTTTTGTAGTTTCCACTTTATATTGATTTGAGATTTAAATAGGAGTACGACTATGACTCAGATAAATCTTGTCACCGCTCAAACTAGCCAACCTTTGCCAGAGCCTCCAAATCCCTCACCCTCTACTAGTACGTCCCCTGACATCAGCGGACTGTCTGCGATGGGATTCGTTGCAGTTGTCTATGTAGCAGCAGTTTGGGCAGCAATCAGAGAAATGATGAAGGATTGGAAAGATCTGCCTAAATCTAAACCTCTAGTAGAGAACAACATCCCTTGTCGCAAGTGCCAATTTTTTAGTAATAACCATTATCTCAAATGTGCTGTTAATCCATCGATCGCGATGACAAAAGACGCGATCGACTGTACGGATTACCGTCCTTCTGAAAAAGCCTTGACGACAATTGAACGCCTCTGGATCTCAAGGGGATTCCGACCATGACTCAATTCCCAAACATTTCTTCTAGACAAGCGTTGCGCGAACAGGTGCGATCGCAGCTTCAACCCCTGTTGGAGCAAAAGAAATTTCAGGCTGCAAAAGAGTTATTAATCCCGATTCAACCGATTGATATTGCAACTGCGATCGAGGAACTACCCGCCGTGAATTAGGCGTTTCCCTCCGAAATCCCCCCGATTCTACTCCGATTTCCTAACTCGACCTTGATAGAGTGACTGAGCAGTAGAACTGAGGAGCGATCGCACCTTGAATCATAAGCGAATCAGAATGACAGAGATTTACTACTTGGATCACATTGTCAAAGCTGTTCCTCATGCTAGAGGGTGGCAAGTTCATGTCATTGATCCAAATCTTGAACCGATTCAGGTTCATAGTTCTTCCGCAATCTATAGAACGGTTGATGAAGCGATCGCTTCTGGACAGGAGTTTGTGCGGCAGCAGGGCACTTTGATTGCTCTGTGGGACGTTCTTTATAACTGGCAAGAGACTAGCAAAATCAGCGTAGAGGAACTAGACGCACTCTCAGCTTCGCTTTTCTACCTTTGCTGCTTTCGAGACTCATACTCGCCTAGCGATCATTGGCATTGATCTCAAACTCATTCAGCTAAGTATAAGAGCAATGCTCAAGTCTTCATTCACCTGATTTAATGCAACTTACAAACCGAATTCACTTCGATAACCTGAAGGGTGATCTCTTTGGTGGGATCACTGCTGCGATCGTGTCTCTTCCTTTGGCACTAGCATTTGGGGTCGCGTCTGGTGCAGGTGCGATCGCGGGACTCTATGGCGCTGTCTGTATTGGCTTTTTTGCTGCGCTCTTTGGCGGGACACCGACCTTGATTTCTGAACCCACGGGACCGATGACCGTTGTGATGACAGCGATCGTTGCTAGTTTGGTCGCGAGCAATCCGAATCAGGGCTTGGCAATGGCGTTTACGGTTGTCATGCTGGCAGGTATCTTCCAGATTCTCTTCGGCATTTTCAAACTCGGTAGATACATCACCTTGATGCCCTACAGCGTCATTTCTGGCTTTATGTCTGGAATTGGCGTTATTTTGGTCATTCTTCAGATTCCGCCGTTTCTTGGGCAGCCTACCCCTAAAGGCGGTGTCTTGAAGATTGTCGAGAGTTTGCCACAGCTTGTTTCTAACATCAATCCCGTTGAGGCAACACTGGGCATTCTGACGCTGGCAATCATCTTCTTGATGCCGAAGAAACTTAAACGTCTCGTGCCGGCGCAACTGGTCGCCTTGATTGTGGGAACGATTGTTTCGCTCACTCTCTTTCAAGATGTGGACATTCGCCGAATTGGGGAGATCCCGATGGGATTACCCACATTGCAACTTCCAACGTTCACCCCACAGCAAACCACGGTCATGCTGGTAGATGCTGTGATGCTTGGCATACTAGGTTGTATTGATACATTGTTGACGGCTGTGATTGCAGATAGTTTGACGCGGACAGAACATCGATCGGATAAAGAGTTGATTGGTCAAGGGATTGCGAATGTAGTCTCTGGCTTGTGTGGCGGATTGCCTGGGGCTGGCGCAACAATGGGAACGGTTGTGAACATTCAAGCTGGAGCAACTTCGGCGCTGTCGGGATTAACTCGTGCAATCCTTTTACTCATTGTTGTTTTAGGGGCGGCGCGATTAACTCAACCGATCCCGATGGCAGTATTAGCTGGGATTGCGCTGAAAGTTGGGATTGATATTCTCGATTGGAGTTTCCTGAAACGCGCTCACAAAGTTTCGCTGCGGGGGTCAGTCATCATGTATGGTGTGCTGCTTCTCACTGTGTTCGTTGATTTAATTGTTGCTGTAGGTGTGGGAGTATTCGTTGCGAACATTCTGACGATCGAGCGTCTCAGTAATCTTCAATCGCAGGAAGTTAAAACGATTACGGATACCGATGATGAAGTGTTACTGAATCCAGAGCAGAAGTATCTCTTGGATAAAGCGGAAGGGCGAGTTTTGCTCTTCTATCTCAGCGGTCCGATGATCTTTGGGGTCTCTAAAGCGATCTCGCGTGAACATAATGCAATGAAGGAGATTGATGCGCTCGTTCTAGATTTGAGTGATGTACCCCTGCTGGGTGTGACAGCTTCACTCGCGATCGAGAATGCAATTCGGGATGCTCACGATAAGGGAATTCAAATCTTTATTGTGGGTGCGACGGAAAAGATAAAACATCGACTGGATCGATTGGGAATTACGGATCTCGTTTCAGAGAAACATTTCGTTAGCAATCGTACAGAAGCTCTTGAACACGCCGTTGAGCAACTTCGCTTAGTCTAGACTTTCCTGTATTCTGAAGCGATGGGGGTTTGTCTAGCTCTCTGCTCTAGGCTCGGAACTGTTTGTTTCTCATCATCCCAACCTGAATAACTATGAGATCTGTCTGGGAAAAGCTAGTGCAGAATCTGTCCTTCTTTTTTGCAGATTCGACTTATGTTGGCTACATTCGACGCTTTGAAAAGATTGTTTCAAAAATCCTCTCGGCTGCTTTGCTGATAGTTATCTCAGTTGCGGTGGTTGATCTGATTCAGATCTTAATTCGTGATTTGCTACAAGAACCATTCGGCTTTTTTAATCGAGCATTATTCGATATTTTCGGGCTATTTCTCAATATTCTAATCGCACTCGAACTGCTAGAAAATATCACAGTCTATTTAGAAGAGAATACGGTTCGATTAGAGTTAGTGGTTGCAACGTCTTTGATTGCGATCGCACGAAAAATCATCATCTTTGATTTCAGTAAATTGAACAATGCTGACTTGATTGCTCTTGGGATCGCGATCTTTGCACTCTCGATCAGTTATTGGTTAATCAAACGGCTCAACGCGAAACTCACTCGATAAGAGGTTATCGTCTTGGTTCTAATTGTTCTGGATGAGTTTGGGGAATTTGAACAGTAAACGTTGAGCCGATTTCAAGTTGGCTTTCTACAAAGATTTGTCCTTGGTGGAGATCTAGACATTTTTTGACGATCGCGAGTCCTAATCCCGTTCCCAGAATTGTTCTCGCATTGCTACCTCGGCTGAAGGGATCATAGAGTTTTTGCTGATCCTCGATCGACATTCCAATCCCTTCGTCTTTGATCTCAAAAGTAACCGCTTCTGGCTTTCCGCTAAACGTGAAATAGATTGTGCTTTCGGGTGGCGAGTACTTGATCGCATTCGAGAGTAAGTTACTCAGAATCGAGTACAGCAGCTTTTCATCGACCCAAGCATGAGTGATGTTGCCTTGTTGAGCGAATTTAATCGATCGAGGTGATTCACTAAACAGTTGCGAATCCTCGATCAGATTGAGACAAAACGATTGAATCTCGACCCAACTCGGATGGAACTCCAGTCGCCCCGCATCTGCTCGCGCTAACATCAACATATCTCCCAGCACTTGAGTCATGGATTTCGCCGATGTCTGAATGCGATTCAGATTTTTCAGCTTCATCGGATCAAGCATCGGTTTGAGACTTTCTGCTAGAAGCTGTGCTGATCCCACAATCAAACTCAGCGGTGTCCGAAACTCATGTGACACCATTGAAAAAAACTGGAGCTTCATTTCGCTGAGTTCTTTTTGTTGGGCTAACTTCTGCTGTAGTGTTTCTGCTTGATGACGTTTAATCATTTGTTGATAGAGCAATGCGTAAACGCCGAGCAATACAATAAAGGTTAAAACGGTTCCTAACACTTCGATTAGCATTCTCACTTGCAGATTGGATTGAGATTGCTGCATTTGAGTCTGCAACAATTCTTCCTCGGTTGTCCGCAACTGATTGATCACTTGGCGAATCGCATCTTGACTTTCTTTGAACTGGACAGATAAAGTTTGAGGCGGTTGGTTAGCTTTTTGATTCAAGGACTTCTGAAGCAGTGTAATTCGTTGATTAATCAGTGTTTTTAGTGTGTTAACGTGCTGTTGCTGTTCAGGAGTGCTGGAGAGCGCATCTTGCAACTGACTGACTTCATCATTCAGAGTTTGAATTGCAGTTTCATAGCGCTTCAAATCTGCGGGAGACTGAAGCAAAACATAGCGCCATCGTTCTGATTCAGCTTCGGTCAACGTCGCAGAAATATCTGTGAGAGACTGTAAGATTGCATTCGTTTCTCGTACCTGTTGCGAGCTTTCCATTAACTGTGTCGCGTTTTGATACGATACAAAGCTAACGGCTCCCATTAGCAGAAACGCTAATCCCAGTCCTGCTCGAATCCATTGTCCTTCTAATGACTTATTCATAAACGCTCAAAGCAAATCTGCGATCGTATCTATGTAAAAAAATCGTAACAACGGCATAATCAAATTAAACTTCAGTGTTTCATCGATCGGCTTCACTATGCGAATTTTAATTGTAGAAGATGACATTCAAATCGCAGATATGTTGACGGAAGCGCTTACAAATCGTCAGTATACGGTCGATGTGGCGCAGGATGGCGAAGCGGCTTGGCATTGGGTTGAGATGACAGAATTTGATCTCGTACTGTTAGATATCACATTGCCCAAGATGGACGGGATTCGATTTTGTCAGCAGTTGCGCGATCGTAATACCTCCATTCCGGTATTAATGTTAACAGCGCGAGATACGATCGCAGATAAGGTCATTGGACTGGATGCGGGTGCGGATGCTTACATGGTGAAGCCGTTTGACCTGGAAGAGTTGATGGCACAAATTCGAGCATTGCTCAGACGCGGCGGTACAACAGTTCGCCCAAAACTCAGTTGGGGAAGCTTAAGCCTTGATCCAACCACTTATGAAGTGAGGTATGACGAACAACGGCTCAATTTGACTCGAAAAGAACATGCACTGCTAGAACTATTGCTGGCGAACGGTCGGAAAGTTCTGAGCAGACCCGGAATAATTGATCGGCTTTGGTCGATCGATGAATCTCCCACTGAAGAAGCCGTGAAAACGCACATCCGAACCCTGAGACAAAAACTACGAAACGCTGGCGCACCGGGCGATCTAATCGAAACAGTACATGGTTTAGGCTATCGCATGAAGCAGCTTGATGAATCCCCCCGAAATCCCTCCGATCTGCCCCCAGTTTTCTAATCATTCTGTGATACTAATTAGATCAATTAAACACTGACTAGAAAACGCTCCGAGCAATGCGTCTGCCCGTTTCACGGTTTCTGATTCCTTAAATTTCTCACCCTGTCCCGGCTCTTGAGTGTCCTCCGAAGGGTCGGGAATTCTTTCTGTTTATTGATTGCCGACAATGATCAAAATTCTTGTGTTAGAAGACAATATTCTGAGTCAGGATTTGCTGTGCAGTGTCTTAATTCCACAAGGCTATGAAGTCGATTGTGCAGCAGACGGATATTCAGGATTGACTAAAATTAAAGAACACCAACCGGATTTGGTTATTTCAGACATCGATATGCCTGGACTCAACGGGCTGGAGGTCTTACGACAACTCAGGCTAGATAGTGCAACGGCATCATTGCCTGTCATTATCTGTACGAGTGCAGACGAGGAGAGCTATCGCTGGATTGTTCGCAAGCTCAACGCAGTTTACATCACAAAACCGTTCTATCCAGCAGAAATGCTGAAAGCGATCGCTCAACAGCTTGCACAAAGTTCTAAAGTTTAGACATCAATTTTTTGCTCCATTTAGAAGATGTGTAGCTGAATTCCCTCCTGCTAGAAGACCACTACATTGCACTATGTTGCAGGACTAGAACTATGACTTCGACAGCAATTTCCCAGTCCTCATCTCGCCCTCATTATGAGCTAACGGCTTCAGAAGTCGTTGGACAGTTTGACAGTGACGTGAAAGTAGGATTGTCTCTTGAACAAGTGCGCCGTAATCAAGATCGGTACGGGTTGAATGAACTCACCGTTAAACCTGGAAAGCCTGCTTGGTTGAGATTTGTACTTCAGTTTAATCAAGCCTTGCTCTATATTCTCATTGTGGCGGGAGCAATTAAAGCATTTCTCGGATCGTGGACGAATGCGGCTGTGATCTGGGGTGTAACCATCATTAACGCGATTATTGGGTTTGTGCAGGAATCGAAAGCAGAAGGCGCGATCGCAGCTCTTGCGAAAGCAGTCACCACTGAAGCGACGGTGATTCGGAACGGACAATAACAGCGAATTCAGTCTCAGGAGATTGTTCCAGGCGATCTAGTTCTCTTAACTTCTGGTGATAAAGTTCCAGCAGATTTGCGCTTATTAACGGTGCGAAACTTACAAATCGATGAATCCGCTTTAACCGGAGAATCAGTTCCAGTCGAGAAGCTCACTGCACCGTTACAGCCACAAACTCCTTTAGCTGAACGGCTCAATATGGCTTATGCAGGTAGCTTTGTCACCTTTGGACAAGGCAGCGGAATTGTGGTCGCGACTGCGAATGATACCGAAGTTGGGCAAATTTCTCGATCGCTGGATCAGCAAACCGATCTGAGTACGCCTTTGACTCGTAAGTTTGCTAAATTTAGCCATACGTTGCTCTACATCATTTTAGCTTTAGCAGCATTAACTTTAGCGGTGGGAGTCGGTCAGGGGCAATCTTTAGCAGGAATGTTTGAAGCAGCAGTCGCATTAGCTGTGAGTGCAATTCCTGAAGGATTGCCTGCGGTTGTGACAGTGACCTTAGCGATCGGGGTGAATCGCATGGCACGACGACACGCGATCGTGCGAAAACTGCCTGCGGTTGAAACTTTAGGAAGTGCGACGGTGATTTGCTCAGATAAAACCGGAACGCTGACTGAAAACCAAATGACTGTGCAAGCTATCTATGCAGGCGGTGAACGCTATCAAGTGAGCGGAACCGGATACAGTCCCAAGGGTGAGATCACGAACGCGGTTGGAGAAGTTGTTCAGAATATTCCTGCTTTGCAAGACTGTTTGATTGCTGGACTCGCGTGTAATGATTCGCATTTAGAGGAAGATCACGGTCGATGGCTAGTAATCGGTGATCCAACAGAAGGAGCTTTGATCGCTGCTGCAAACAAAGCAGATGTGCGTCCTGCATTGATTACTCAGTCATTTCCTCGAATTGATTCGATTCCGTTTGAGTCGCAGTATCAATACATGGCAACTTTGCACGATGCACCTGAAAACATACACATTATCTATGTGAAAGGTTCCGTAGAAGCGATTCTTCCCCGCTGTCAGCAAGACTTTGAAGGACAGAAGATCGATCAAGGCGCGATCGCTCAAGAAGTCGAAACAATGGCGAAAAAAGGTTTGCGCGTGTTGGCATTTGCGAAGAAATCAGTCTCAAAGTCTCAGCAATCGATCGATCATGCTGATATCGAGCAAGGATTAGTCTTTCTGGGATTGCAAGGCATGATTGATCCGCCCAGAGCAGAAGCGATCGAGGCAGTGCGTTCTTGTCAATCGGCTGGAATTCAGGTGAAGATGATCACAGGCGATCATGTCACAACCGCAAGCGCGATCGCGAAACGAATCGGACTCCGTAATGCTGATCGAAATGCCTGCAATGGACAACAACTCGCCCAGATGAATGATACTGAACTATCTCAAATGGTTGAAGATAGTTCAGTATTTGCTCGTGTTGCTCCGGCTCAGAAATTGCGCTTGGTCGAAGCATTACAGCGAAAAGGTGAAGTCGTTGCGATGACCGGAGATGGTGTGAATGATGCGCCAGCTTTGAGAAAAGCAGATATTGGGATTGCAATGGGCGGAACTGGAACCGATGTTGCACGCGAAGCCGCAGATATGTTGCTAACGGATGATAACTTTGCCTCGATCGAAGCGGCAGTCGAAGAAGGTCGAACCGTTTATCAGAATTTGAGAAAAGCGATCGCGTTTATTCTCCCAGTCAATGGCGGCGAATCGATGACGATCTTAATTAGTGCTTTGTTGGCGCGAGAGTTACCGATTCTATCGCTACAAGTGTTATGGCTCAATATGGTGAACTCGATCGCGATGACGGTTCCATTAGCCTTTGATCCAAAGTCTGAGGGGGTAATGCAGCGCTCTCCTCGCAATCCTCGCGAACCTCTACTGTCTCGAACATTAGTCTACAGAATCTTAGCGATCTCTGTGTTTAACTGGATTCTCATCTTTGGAATGTTTGAGTGGGTGCGTCAGAGTACGGGTAATGTACCGTTAGCGCGAACAATGGCAATTCAAGCTTTAGTTGCAGGTAGAATTGTTTATCTATTGAGCATTAGTCAATTGGGAACTGCGATCGTTAATACACTGCGCGGTAGACGAACGACTACCTTTGAGGAGACTCGCGCAATTATTTTTGGAGTTGCAAGCGCGATTGTTTTACAGGTGATCTTTAGTCAGTGGAGCTTGATGAATACTTTGTTTGGAACTGCTCCGCTGAATCTGGATCAATGGTTGATCTGCTTATTGCCAGCCTTGCCGATGATTCCTGTTGCGCTCTTGGTCAATCGAATTGACCGATTTGATTGATTCTAGCGGCGTTTGATGAATAGCCCTACCAAACCGATGAGAATTGCGATTCGCGATTAAAGGCAGAACATTAAATTGAATGCCTGATCCCTCTGGCATATTGTTCTATAGCAGTAGAAGTTTAGATTAGGACATCCTTAGAGTCGCCCCCAAACCCCCAATTCTGGAGGCTTAAGAGGGTGTTTGAGAAGTAATCTTTTATCGCGTTCACCCGCCCGGAAATGAATCTCCGGGCTAATCGTGGGAAGCCCACTAAACTGGGCTAAGAACTCCGAATTACGCTCCCAGACCGCTGTTGATTCCGTCTTTGACGTAAGGCGACGAATTTTGTACCCCAAAGGCTCGATCGTAATTCGTTTCATTCTCAGTAAAAAGCAATGTTCCAGAGGGTTGACAGTACAGCCAACGATTTCCTAATGTTGGATGCGATGCTTCCATAACACTGACCGATTGATTGTTCTCGCATTGTTTTAACTGCGGCTTTTGGCTCTCTTGCCCCCACGACCAAGTGTTACGAAACCAGAGAGTAGGCAATAGATGTAACGTTTTTTGCTCTGAACCGCGATTGATCGCTGTGATCTGAACTAAGATATCTTCATCGGTTGCCTTTGCATACTCGACATAGATATCAAAATAGCGATCGCCATCAAACACTCCGGTATCTGCTAGTTCAAACTCTGGCTCATGGTATCCACGCCGTTGATTCTCCTGTACGAGTTGCTCGTAAGGGAATGCGGAGTGCGGATACTTGTAGAGGTACTTCATGTAAGCATGGCTTGGCGTATTGTCTAAGTAGAAATAGTACTCATTGACATCTTCGCCATGATTCCCTTCGGGTCCCGTTAAGCCGAATAAGCGCTCTTTAAGAATTGGATCAGTCTCATTCCAAAGCGCGATCGCAAAACACAATCGCTGATGGTTATCCGAAATTCCGGCAATACCATCCTCGCCCCAGCGATAAGCTCGCGATCGCGCTTGTTCATGAGGAAAATGATCCCAAACCGAACCATCCGCGCTATGGTCTTCGCGCACGGTTCCCCATTGTCGATCGCTCAGATACAGTCCCCATCTGCGCCAGTATGCTTTACGAGTCCTATTACCGATCGCGAATTACGCCTGCGGGTAGGATGGCATCTTCGAGATCGGCTCCCTGGAAGTTTGCACCTTGAACTGAAGCACCTTGAAGATTCGCGTCTTCGAGATCGGCTCGCTGTAAGCTTGCATTCTGAAGGTTACTTTGTTGTAGGTTTGCTTTTTCTAAATCTGCATCAATCAAATTCGCGTTTTGCAGGTTCGCGCCTTGTAAATTGGCTTCTGCTAAATCTGCTCGATATAAGTTCGCGCCCTGAAGATTTGCATTCTGCAAATTTGCTTTATCTAAATCTGCTCCTTGCAAATTTGCCCCTCGTAAATCACAACCCGGACATTGTTTCGTTGTTAATAAGCGTTGCACGTTTGGTGAGTTTGTTTGTCCTGGAGCTTGAGAAACTACAGGCGGAGTCGTTTGGCTTGACGGCTGCGCTTCCTGAATCGTCGATGGTTCGGCTTGTAGAGGTTGAGAGATCGTGCGAGATTGTGAATTGGGAGTACAACTTGCAGCGAGGGTAAGAAAAGCGGTTGCAGTTGTCCAAAAAATTAGAGTTGGTAAAGGTTTCATTGTCTTCCAGCTAAATGGTTGCCTATTACTGCTCTCAACTCGTTCGAGCATTTTCTGAGAGCTAATTGAGGTAGTCTAAGAGGCGTTGCACTGAGGCTCCGTCAGAATTGAAAACAATATTCGTTCCATCTGAGCGGGTAATCGAATAAGCATTAAAAACTCTAGATTGTGGGTTTGGAGTTCCAGTGACGGTCACAGGCTCATTGGGTCGAAGATTGATAGCCTGCGTCTTGCTGACGATCAGTTGTCCGACATTAGAATTTAGAGTGAACTGACTGCCATTCACTTGAGCAACCCGCCCATGCACCTTAGTCAAACGAGCATCATTCAGGTTTTGAACGCCTAGCGGTTGAATGCTTGGCGATCGAGTTTGGGCGATCGCTGGCTGCGTTGCAATCGGAAGCGTAATCACAGCCGCCATAAACAATAGAACATACTTCATCGTAAATCCTCGATTTTCTTGATCGTGATCATCGTCTAACTGTTCCAGCAAGATGACTAAAAGTTATATCCAACCCCAAGCAGTACACCTACATCCGTTCTGCCGCTAAAGGCAGCATTCACACCCGCTGTTGCTGTAAGTTCTGGCGTTAATGGGACATCAACCCCGCCTGTAACCATTGGGCGCACACGACTACGACTATCAGAGCCAACGGTAACGGCTGCACCCGCACCAATATAAGGTGCTGCACTCACCCGTCCACCCCCATCTACTGCCGAAACTGGAAAATCGACGGTTAACGGAATGAGAAACGTGGTGTTATTCCCGATGACCACACCAGGACGAGCAGAAAGATTATTAGTTAACCCCACCTTGCTAAAGGCGCTAAAGTTGCCTCGCCCTAAAGCAGAATTACCTCCAATACCAATGTTGCCGCCGATGCCAACATAGCTAGAACCTGCGCGAGTTGCACGTCCTGGAGAAATCCCTTGAGCGATCGTAGAAGATTGGGTTGGGCTAGTTGTGGATTCAGCTTGCAAGTCAACCGCCGTTCCCGAAGGGGTAGCAGTTTGCGCTTGTGCGGGTAAGCTGCTCAGTCCAACGATAGCTGCTGTAAAACCTAGAAGTGAAAAAGCTTGCTTGTAAAATTTTGTGCTCATGATTGAATCTTCTTGGGTAGTCGAAATAAGTGATCAGAATGAAGAGAAACCCAAATTAAAGTCTTAGTAGGCTTTGATCTGAGTTGTAGCTCATTAGAATTCAGCTTCAGTATTCTTAGCATCAACCGCAAATGTGACTCGAAAGTGACAAAACAATCTGGTAGAGCAATATACTTCTACGGAATGAGACGAGCATCGAGTTTAACGGGGTAGAGTCATCCGAAAGATAGAACCTTTTCCTACAACGCTTTGGACGGTTAAAGTTCCCCGATGGGCGGTAAGAATTTGTTGAGCGATCGCAAGTCCTAATCCAGTTCCTCCAGATTCTTTAGAGCGGGATTGGTTCGCTCGATAGAAGCGATCGAAAATGTGAGGTAAATCAGCCTCTGAAATCCCAATTCCGGTGTCTTCCACTTGGATCACTGCTTGCCGAAATTGAGTAAATAGCTGCACATCCACTTGTCCACCCGCAGGCGTATATTTACACGCATTCGTGACTAAATTGGCGATCGCTTGCTGCAAGAGGTCTCGATCGGCACGAACGATAACGGCTTGCTCAGGCGTGTTTAGCGTTAAAGTGACGGATTGAGCAGCCGTCTGAATGGTTTGTTGATTGATCACTTCACATAAAACATCAACTAAGTCGAGCGGCTGCAATTCTTCAAGGGCAAGCTGTCCGGAGCGACGTGCTAGAAAAAGCAAACTGCTAATTAATTCGGTCATTGATTTCGCAATTTTGGCAACCTTTTCCAGTCGTTGATGTTTGCGCTCTCCTGCATCCATTGGTGCAAGTAGCCCGGTTTGAGCGTTACTTAAAATTGCGGCTAGAGGACTGCGTAACTCGTGAGAAGCATCGGCTGTAAATCGCTGTAAGTGATCATAAGCAGATTGAATCGGTTGCATCGCTAACCCTCCTAATGTCCATCCTGCGATCGCAATCACAACCAAGGCAACCAAGATACAGATCAAAGAGATCAGCAAGTCTTCCTGAAGCTCGCGTTCTACCAAGGTCAGTGGAACTGCAATTTGAAGATAGCCGATCAGTTGCTCTCGATACTGAACAGGTAGTGTGACCTGACGAACTAACACAGGTTGACTCTCTAGAATTCCTGCTGCGATTGTCAGCGTTTGAAACTCTGGAACTTCTCCTAAAGGTTCAATCGCCGCTATGCCAAAAAACTGCTGCAATTCTCCACGAACATCGTACCAACGAACATAGACCGCATCGCTATTAGGCGGAAATGGCAAATTGCCAAGATAAGGCACATTGTTTAAATCAACTTGTTCTCGTCGATTCTGGCGTTTGTACTGCACGGTTGCTGCAACGACTTGCGCTTCTTTGTACAGCAGTTGGTCTAAATTTCGTAGCCGCTCGATCGCTGTCAGATAGTAACGGAAACCTGCAAATGCAACTAGAATACTTCCCATCGAAAGCGTAAACCAGCCAGCAAGATTACGACGACTGCGGGTAAACATAGTGGTGCAAATCCTACTCTTTTGGAATCATGCAATAGCCCATCCCATACACAGTTTCGATCCACTCTACTGCATTGAGCGTATTGAGGCGATGGTCGCGCAAGAGATTGAACTGCCCGTACAAGGAGTGAGAAGACTAACTCGCTACCGAGTTGTGAACTAGCATGAATGTTTTCTAGTATCGTAGCTAATAACTCTTCTTGAGCAGTAGAAAGCGTCTGTTTTTCTGATTGAGAATCCGTCTTTAGCCTGATGTTTCGGCAGTAGTAGAGAACTATTCTCTTGAGATTAAACAAGCGTGCTACGTAAGGTCATTCAGCTTCAGTTTAATATTGGCTTGTTTGGATTCAATCTTTTTTACTATTATGTCTGAAGTATTGTTAGAGCCGCTCTTGAGACGGTTACGACTACGGCGAGTTATCTCTCAAATTCCATCCAATGCTAAAGTGCTGGATATCGGCTGCGGTCGATCAGCAGCCTTATTGAATGCGATCGCACCTCGAATTAAGCACGGCGTTGGAATTGACTTCAAAGTTTCTCAAGCTAAGGTTGAAAACATCGAAACGATTCCCTGCAAGCTTGATCAGAGTTTACCTTTCCCTGATCGATGTTTTGATATCGTGACAATGTTGGCGGTATTAGAGCATATTGAGCATGAAGCGCCGATTTTGCAGGAGATTTACCGGGTTCTCAAAGATTCGGGCAGGTTAATTCTTACTGTGCCGTCTGTCTGGGCGCAACCTGTACTGGAATTTTTAGCATATCGGCTCAAGGTCGTGGATGAAGCAGAAATTCGAGATCATAAGCGATACTACGATCGACAAACTTTGCATAAGGTCATGCTGGAGAATGTTCCATTTCAATCGTTCCAGCATCAGTACTTTCAATTTGGCATGAACAACTTTTGTTTAGTAACAAAACGGAGCGAGCAAAGCAATGAAACTATCCGTTGTGATTCCTTGTTTTAATGAACGCAATACGATCGCTAAAGTTGTAGAAGCGGTGCAAGCATCGCCCGTTGAATCCATTGAAGTTATTGTGGTCGATGATGGTTCAACGGATGGCACTAGAAGCCTTTTACAACGCACGATCGAACCCAGAGTGGATCACGTCATCTATCACACTAGCAACCAAGGTAAAGGGGCTGCTTTACGGACAGGATTTGCAGCAGCAACAGGTGATGTTGTGATTGTTCAGGATGCAGACTTAGAATACGACCCTCAAGATTTCTCGATCGTCTTAAAACCGATTATCGAGGGTAAAGCAGATGTAGTGTTCGGTTCTCGATTCATGGGTGGACAACCCCATCGCGTCGTTTACTTCTGGCACATGGTTGTCAATCGTGGGTTAACGTTGCTCTCGAATATGTTGACGAACATTAACTTGACCGACATGGAAACCTGCTACAAGGCTTTCCGTCGAGAAATTATTCAGTCCATCACCATCGAAGAAAATCGATTTGGATTTGAACCAGAAATTACTGCAAAGGTTGCTCAGACCGGATGCCGAATCTATGAAGTGGGAATTTCATACTATGGACGAACCTATCAGGAAGGCAAGAAGATCGGCTGGAAAGATGGAGTTCGAGCGCTTTTCTGCATTTTGAAATACAATTTGTTCTCTCAGCAACCCAGGTCGAAAACTTCACCCGTCTTGAGTAATGCTTTGAAATCAAAAGCCTGGTAAAACAAAGATGACTGACAAACTTAGCTCAGTGGTATCTGGGACTTCGATCGTATTCATTTTTATTCTGTCTTTCCGAGCGTTTGCTGGGTTTCTCGCTCCTGATTTTGATGCTGATCAAGCGGTTCATGTATTGATGGCGTATGATTTACAGCTTCCTGAAGATCTGTACTACTGGGGGCAAGATCGATTAGGCAGCTTACTTCCGATTCTAAGTCACTGGCTTTTAAATGTTTTGCCGCTAACTCCGATCGAAGCGGTGTCTTACGTGCAATATGCTTTCCTGATTGTGGGGTTTCTTTGCTTCACGAGTGCCTTGAGGAAGACGACTTCCAAAGTGACTTTCGCGCTAATTTGGTTTTTACCACCAGCGCCTTTCCTGAAACTGGTTGAAGTAGCCCATCCGTATGCACCACAGCTTGCTTTATTGGGAATTGCATTTGCCGCTACAAATCGATCGCGAATTCTTCCCGAATCAAACAAGAGGGCGAAGCTAGTTCTGAATCTGATCATTCTCGCAAGTCTCATTCTTAGCGTCTGGGTTTCGGATCTCTCACTTGTCCCGCTGATGTTAGCGATCGCATTATTTGCTAAAACATTTTTGCAGCACTTCCAACTCTCTAATCAAGCCAAATCGCGACATCAAGCAGTTCTGGAATTCCTACGCAAGAATTTACAATATACCCTTATCTCTATTGCGTTGCTTTTAGGAGTTGCATTTTTAGCTTATGCAAAATCTACGGCTTCTCAGCGTGAGGAGAACTACGGAATGCTAGCGATCAATGGGTTAGATATCATCGCACACATTGTACGATCGATAATCACTACGGTTGGCGGTACACTTCTATTTCAAGCGGGTAATCCTTCTCTCAGTTTGTATGCGATCGCTGTTTTCGTGCTAGTCGTGATTCTGACTCGATACGGTTTGCAACTCCGGCAGCATGATGCCAACTTCATTGAGTGGATTCCGTTTTTGCTCCTGAGCGCGATCGGCACTTTTATTCTAATTTTGCTTTCTCGCTGGACTTTTATCCAAGAAACGCCGCCTCGCTATTTCATTGCTATTTATGTTTTCTGCTGGTTATCTGCGCTACTAATCTTCGACAATCTTCAACGACCTCTCATTCATAAAGCTGCTCTCCGTCGAGTGACAGCACTGATTGTTCTGACAGCATTACTGGGAAGTTTGAGTTTACCAGGATATGTGTACGCGATCGCGAAACCCCAATCCAGACTTTCAATGCTCCAACCCTTTGCAACATTGGGAGAAGCAGGGTTCATTGGAGAGTACTGGGCATCTTATCTTCTGTGTATTGTCGCTCCTGAACGTTTGAATTGTACTCCCCACGATCAAAGCTTTTTTCGGTGTTGGCGCTGTGCGAAAGCGGTGCTTGCATCTCCTGTAATTTACCTTGTCGATCGCGATTGGTTGGAAACGTTTCCAGACGAAATCGAGCAATTTGGTCAACGCTTAAAACGACAAGAACCTGCTCAAGAGCTTGCAGGATATAGAATCGCTCCCTATCACATCATTAATCAGTCAAGTGATGAGTAACACTCAAGCTAATATTTCCCCAATTAGTCAGCAAGAACAATTAAACTTTGATTCGTTCAGTCTGATCTTGCAACAGACTTCCTCTTTGTTCAGTGGTAGGGCGATTCTGTATCCAGGCGAAAAAAGCAGCCGCGCTCACCAAAATGACCGTGAGAAAACTCACAAGTTGCAGCATGATGTTGTAACGCATAATATTCTCCGTTGTTTCAAGCAAGGTTGTAATGCTCTAAATGCACATTTGTCACAGGGACATTCAGATCATGCAATGCTCGTTCAACCTGCTCCATCATCTTGGGTGATGCACAAAGTAGTGACGAGTTCCACGACAAGCAGGAATATAACGATCGAGCAATTTTTGTCCACATATCCAGTTTCCCCTTCCCAGCCTTCTGGTGGTTCTCGTAGGACGTGAATCACAGTTAGATCCAATTGGGTTTTCAGATCGGTGTAATATTGAACGTGATCCAAGCAAATTGACCCGGTTGAAACCGAAAGCCATCATGCCCAATCGGTCAAAGTGCTAATGCCCAAACATCACCGCGTTCTGGCTTGACTGCTTCAACCAAAAACGGTTTCTTGATCATCAGCCAGGGTTTGACAAAGTGAATGACAAAGCGAATATAGATAATCAGCCAGAGTGAAACGAGCGCGATCGCTGACCACAAGACTGCTTTCCAGAACAATTCCAAATAGTTCCCTAAACGAAGTATAGCGATGAAATGCCAGAACCAAGTCGTCAATTCCATAAGAGGCTTCAATACGATTCACACGAGTCGTGAGCGCAAATTGCAGCGCTGTTAGTGCTAGTCCAATAAAGCCCAATGCAACTGAGAATTCTAGCCAAAATCCTCGTCCCGCAGGAGGTGGATAGATGAGCAGAACGAGCAGCGGTAGAACAGTGAAAAACAGAAAGGCAATAATCCAACACAAGGCAACGACGATCGGACTGTGCATCAATAAGTTTCTCATGCACCACCTCTCGATCGCTGTATGAGAAATTGACTTGGAGTTAGAGATGGCAAAATAGCAAGCGGGTTCGGCTGTTAAGCAATGAACAGTTGCAAGTAATTTCTCATAGTCAATTTAGATGAATGAAAGAAGAATGGAGTTAATGATGGATAGCGCGATCGAACCGAGCAAAGCGCTCCAAATGCCATATTTCAGATGAAAACCATTCACGATCGCGGCTGCGATCGCAAAGATAACTGCATTGAGAACAAACAAAAACAATCCCAAAGTAATCACAATAAAGGGAAAGCCAAAAAAGACTAGAACAGGTCGCAATATCGCATTCAGTAAGCCAAAAACAGCCGCAGCAATTGCTGCTCGACTAACGCTACTAATCTCTACACCGATTGGAAGCCGCGAGATAATCAGAAAGCTAACAGTGGTTACTAACCAAGTCAGGAGAATATCAGCCATCGAAACCTCCTTTAAGCTTTACATTTGCACATTAACTTTCTTCAGAGTCACGGCAAATTGTGACTCAAAAGTGACAGCTTCTAGCCAATTCGTTGTTCAGTGCTCTCTCTCTTTAGCTAGAGGAGCAATCCTACTTTCATCAGACATCTTGAGGCGAACGCACCTTCTAACATTCTATGACTTGTCTAGCAAGCTTATCTCAGATCTTGCACCAGTCTTAACAAGTGATATTTCAAGAACCTTGTTCGTTGCATTCATCCGCCCCGGACTTTCAGTCTGGCGTGTGGTAGTGCGATCTCTGAAATGCTCAGAAAAAGGTCTTATCAGGAATGGTGCAAGATCTGAGTTATCCTTTGCTGCACTGCCCCATCACTTGCAAAGCCAGGTTCTCGATCTTGCAGTCGCTTGGCTAATGCGTCTTCCGCCCCTTGTCGAATCACTCGCACTCCCCCCGGTGATGTCTCCATGGAAAGCATCGCTTCCGCTCCTCCGCTTCGGTATTGCATCAACCCGGTTCGCAGCCTGTTTCAATGTTTCCCAATCGCGGATGCGGACACGTTCTGTGAAGCGAAGCTACCGCCAAAATGCTGGGTGGATTATCCTGTTTCAGCCAGTAGAAAACTTGCAGTCGCTCCTGTTCTTTTGGGGGTTTGGCTTGCTTCAGATGGACGGCTCACGCTTCTAGGCTTTCTTTGACTTCAACCGATGTAAGAGCCACCCTTGCAACAACCTTGAACAACTCCTCTTTAAGTTTAAGTCATCTGCTATGGCGATCCTATTTGAGTCGTGAACATCAGAAAGAGTGAGGGGTAGGGAGTAGGGAGTCAGGAATCAAAACGGGAGCAACACCCCACTCCCCACTCCCTACTTCTCCACAACCCTCCCGACTTCACAACTCACTTAGGATTGCTATATCTTCTCCGTTTAATTTGGTATTAATTTTTGCAGCGAGGTTCTACGCTTTAGGCGGTCCTGCCGTCACAATAATCAACTGTTCAGGACGAATCAGTTCTTGAGCGGCTTCGTTCACTTGTGCAGGTGTCACAGCGTTGATTTGAGCCGGATACTGTCTCAGTTCAGTCGGATTCAACCCATACAACTCGTTCATCAGTACGACTGAGGAAAGTTGATCCGGGTTTGCCAAATCGACTGGATAGCTGCTGGTAATCGATCGCTGTGCGGTCGTGACTTCTGTGGTACTCACACCTTTAGCGCGAATTTGCTCCAGAAGTTTAACCGTACTTGCGATCGCTTTATCGGCATCTTCGGGCGCAGTTTGCATTGCAATCACGAATGGACCCGGACGATTTCCCGCTTGGAAGCGGCTGGAGATGCCATAAGTCAAGCCTTGTCGATCGCGCACTTCTGCCCCCAATCGGCTCGATAACGTATCGCCTCCAAGGATTTGATTCATCACCGAAGCATTATAGAAGCGTGAATCTCGTCGATCGATACCCGATGATCCGATGAACGTGACTGACTGCGTTTTGCCAGGAATCGGAGCATAACGGCGCACGGTCGAAGTTGGAGCGGAAACGGGTGGGAAGGTTAGACTTGGAGCTTTTCCGGTCGCTTTCCAGCCGCCGAGTTCTTTTTCGATCAGCGCTTTGACTTGAGTTGGATCGAAATCACCAACGAGAGAAATGATCGTCGCATCCGGTCGGTAGTGCGTTTGGTAAAAATTGACCAAATCCTGACGCTGAATCGCTTTTAGGCTGGATTCAGTTGGGAAGCTGTGGAACGGATGATTTTCTGGATAAATGGTTTGCTGGAAGACGCGACGAGCAAGAACCGCCGGATCATCCAATTGAACTTTGAGAGCGGTCAGCGATCGAGCACGTGACAGTTCAAGTTCTCGATCGGGGAAGGTTGCATTTTGTGCCACATCTGCCATTGTCTGAACCAAAATCGGAAGATGTTCAGAAAGCGCATTCGCCTCCACCAAGACAGTTTCACGGTTGGTATCAATCCCGAAATTGATGCCGCGATCTTCCAGCGTTTTCGCCAGAGTTAGTGCATCTTTCGTTTTTGTCCCGTTCGTTAAGTTTTCTGCCGTCAATCTTGCCAGTCCAGCTTTCGCATTCGAGTCAAATTCTGACCCTGCTTGCATCGTAGCAGTGAGCGAAACCGTTGGGGTGCTGGTATCGCGCATCAGCAGCACTTTCAAGCCATTTGGCAAAACGTATCTTTCTGGTAAAGCTTGGGTTGCTCGATCGCTCGATTGCACCGCAGGCAAGTATTTTGCCACTTGAGCCGGATCAACAGGCGGACCTGCACTGAATTTCTCAGCGGTTTGACCTGTTCCCACAGCACCGCCAGCTTTTTCATCAATTGCTGTGGGTTGGAAAAAGCCGATCGTAGCTTTGTCAGAACTAAAGTACGTTTTGGCGACTCGCTGCAAATCGGCAGAAGTCACTCGATCGACATTTGCCAAAAAGCGATCGGTAAATTTGTAATCGCCTGCGGTCGTCTGGTCGAATCCAAGTTGCTGCGCTTGACTGGTAATATCCCGGTTTTGAAGAAGAACCGAGGATTTTAGCTGGGTTTTAGCGCGATCGAGTTCTTCTTTCGTTACCCCTTTCGATCGAACATCTGCCAATACTGCTTGAATCGTTTGGCTTACTTTATTCAAGTCTTGATTCGGAGCAGCGATCGCCGAAAGGTCATACCATCCACCCGAAATCATATTAGAGGGATTACCACTAAATCCACTTACCAAACCTGTTTCCACTAACGCCTGATACAGTCGAGAACTGCGTCCCTCAGTCAGAACGAGATCTAGAACGTGCAGGGCTGGAACATCAGGGTGAGTCACATTCGGTAACGGATAAACCTCACTGAGCAAGGGAGCGCTACCGGGTTCGCGAAGTACGATCGGCTGAGTTGGCTTTGCAGAGGTTGCAGGGGTTGAAGTTGGCTTCTCAGCAACAGGGTTTGCCTTTTCTTTCTTCGGTACTTTACTAAAGAGTTCTATGACCTGCTGCAAAGTTGGCTCTGTTTTGAAGTCGCCGACCAGAATCAGAGTGGCATTGTCCGGGCTGTAATAGTCGCGGTAATAGTTGCGAACTTGCTCGACTTCAAACTTTTCGACATCAGCTTTTGTTCCGCCGATCGGTAAACCGTAGGGAGAATTCGGAAACGCCGCCCGCCTTACAGCCCGATCGAGCCGATAATCGGGACTATTTTCATACCCTTGCAATTCTGAGATCACGACTCGCTTTTCGCTTGGGAGTGAATCAGAATTGATCAGCGCATTCTGCATCCGATCAGCTTCGAGTGCAAGCATAGCGGGTAATTTATCCCGCGCAACTGTGCCAAAATAAGCGGTCTGATCGTAGGTTACAAAAGCATTCGATCGACTGCCCAAAGCATTGAACAGGCGACCGAATTGGATGGGTCGATCGCTGGTTCCTTTGAACATCATGTGCTCTAGTTGATGCGCGATGCCGTTCACTCCTTGAGCTTCATTTCGCGATCCAATTCGATACCAAACCTGCACCGTCACCACCGGAGCTGTCGGAACTTCTTTGGTCAGAACTGTTAATCCATTATCGAGAACTGTTTTGCGAACACTGTCTGTCGTTGTGATTGCAGCGATCGGAGCAGCAGCCGACGCGGATTGGATCAACGGTACTGAATTCGAGAGAAGAACAGTACCGAGACAGAGCGCAAAGAGGAAGCTGGCAAGACGATGTTGCCGAAGAAATTTCAGAAGAGACATAGGAAAACTTGCCTATGATGATAGGAAATATTCGGTCTGTGCAGTGTTGACCCAAAAATTTCAGGCAAGTTCCACTCTAGCGCTAAGAAGTGCGATCGATCTGAACAATGGTTTATCAATACAATGCCGTAAAGAAATGTAAACTAAGAGTTGTAGTTTCACATCAATGGTTATGACTACAACACAATCGCCATCTATCTACGACTTTTCGGCAAATAGTCTCGAAGGTCAACCCACTTCACTCAGCACCTTTAAAGATAAAGTGCTTTTGATTGTGAATACTGCAAGTCAATGCGGATTTACACCTCAGTATCAAGGTTTACAGTCGGTTTATAACAAATACAAGGATCAAGGCTTTGAAGTTTTAGGATTTCCTTGCAATCAATTTGGACAGCAAGAACCCGGAAGCGCAAACGAGATTCAATCATTCTGTGAAATGCGCTTTGGTGTGACCTTTCCATTGTTTGAAAAAATCGATGTGAATGGAGCCAATGCACATCCGTTGTTCAAATATTTGACGAAATCTGCCCCTGGAATTTTTGGTACAGAAGGCATCAAATGGAACTTTACGAAGTTCTTAGTCGATCGCTCTGGAAAGGTCGTAAAACGCTATCCTTCCACAACCAAGCCTGAAGACATTGAGAAAGACATTCAAGCTTTGTTGTAATCTTCAAGCTGACAGTAAGGGCGACTGTAACTTAATGGCGGCTCTAATGAGTGTTGAGTGAGTAGTTCTGGATCGCTCATAATTCTCTCAGTTGCACCATCAAACACAATTCGCCCTTTGCTGAGAACAATGGTTCGATCGCATAATTCTAGAGCTAAATCTAAATCATGCGTTGCGATCAATTGTGTCAGCGGCAGCGTATCGAGTAACTCAATCAACTGACGACGCGATCGCGGATCTAACTGCGCTGAAGGTTCATCCAATACGAGAACTTGAGGCTGCATGGCGAGAACTCCCGCGATCGCGACTCTTTTCTTCTCCCCACCTGATAAACCATTTGCACTTCGAGATCCATACGCATCCGGATCAAGTCCAACACAGCGCATGGCATGAATGGCTCGATGGGTTAATGCTTGTCCGGTCACGCCTTGATTCAGTGGACCAAAGGTAATATCCTCCCAAACTGTCGGCATGAACAATTGATCATCCGGATTCTGAAACACTAACCCGACAAAGTTACGAATCTGTTTGAGATTTTGAGTTTCGACTGGAAGTTCACCTGCAATCACTTGACCCACTTGCGGCGTGATCAAGCCGTTAAAGTGCATCAGTAAAGTGGATTTACCAGAGCCATTCGCGCCAACTAAAGCGACTCGCTCCGCCGCACGAATTGAGACAGTTACCCCATTCAGTGCTTGAGTACCGTCTGGGTAAGCATAAGAGAGATTGTAAATCTCGATCGGATTATGGTGCATGAAACAAATACAGTGCCTGACCGAACAATAAAACTGCGATCGTCAACGTCAACGCTAAAATATCGCGTCGTCCGCCTTTCTGAACTTCTGCCATCGGAGGTAAACCTTGATATCCTCTCGCTAACATGGCTTGATGCACTCGATCGCCCCGTTCATAAGTGCGAATGAACAATGAACCAAACATATTGCCAATGATGATTCTCTGGCGTTTTGGATTACTCATCAAATTGCGCGATCGAGCCGCTTTTTGCATTGATGCGAATTCATCACCCAACACAGAAATATATCGGTACATTGATGCCAGAATCGCAACGAGTAACGGTGGCATTCTCAAAGCTGCCAACGCATGAAGCAATGCCGGAATCGAAGTCGTTAAAACTAAAGTATTTAGAATCAGTAACGATAAAAATGCTTTAAGCGCAACACTACCGAGAATCGTTAAACCCTCAGTTGTAATTTGTATCCAACCCCATTGAAATAAAACATCACCGCCACCTCGAAACAACGTACCAAGGATGACTACGCCAATAAAAACAAATTCAACAGCAACTCGCTTTAAGAGAACAGATAATTGAACGCGACTCGCTAAAACAATCAGCGCGATCGCAGTTCCATAAATTGCCCAAGTCCACCACCGACCATTGGGAGTCAGCGCGATCGCAAAAACTAATAACAACGCACATAAAACCCGCGATCGAGGGGTTAACCGATGCCAAGCAGTTTTTTTCTCCTCAGCATCGGCGAGATGAAGTGCGCCAATATGCAACAAAATCATCTATTGCTCACGATTGCGTACAAGAATTTTCCCAGCACCCCAAGCTAACCCAAAGGTGACTAATGTTCCGACTAGACCTGCTGCGGGAGTGGCAATTTGCTCTGGAACTCCCCGCAATTGGTATTCCTCAAACATTTGATAGAACGGCAACCTGTGTGCGATCGGCTCTTCCGCCGCTTTCTTTTCAAATCCGTGGTCTTGAGCAACGCGATCGAGTCCATCTGGATTGGAACTCGCGAATGGAGACAGAAATACTGCAACTAGCAGCGCAATTCCTAACCCAGAAATAACAAAAGCGCGATTTCGAGTTTGTTGAGCTTGTGTCATGACCAATCATCCTTAGTGCGAAGAGTACGATCGAGGAAGTTCCTGAACAACAGAACGAGGCGCTCTGTAAATCATGTCAGGACGAGTTTTCAGAATGTAGCTCAACGCCAATACTGTGATTAAGGCTTCACCAATTCCAATCATCAGGTGCCAAAATCCCATCGCAATCAGCGCTACAGGCAACGGCACGGCTCCCGAAATTGCAAGCTGAAAAGCACACACAATCGCTGCAACCATCACACTGATCCAAGCCGCGATCGCCGATGCAGTCAAAATCGATTTAGATGAATCCCGTCCAAGCATATTGCGGATCGATCGATACAAGTAGTACCCGCCAAAGGTTCCGATCAATCCCATGTTGAAGATGTTGGCTCCTAAAGCGGTAATTCCACCATCTTGAAACAGCAATGCTTGGACAATAAACACCACGGTCATTACCAATGATCCCGCCCAAGGACCAAGCAATACGCCTGCTAATGTTCCACCGAGTAAATGTCCTGAAGTTCCGCCAGGAATCGGGAAATTAATCATCTGAGCCGCAAAAACAAAGGCAGCACAAACTCCCATCAGGGGCACTGTTCGCTCTTGATATTCAGCCTGGACGCGATTGAGACTTATGGCAATTAGTCCGATCGCAAATATCCAAGTCAGCAACGTTACAGGCAAATTTAGAAAACCATCTGGAATGTGCAGCGCCAAATGATGTGGAAAAAAGATCATAGATTCATCCTAAAAGAGACAACCTTGAAGCGTGTCAAGTCGTGGGTTCTAAATGTTTAGTAGAGTTGATGTATCTCTCAGAATTCAATCCTAGGTAGGGGCATAACTGGCGGAATTTAAGCCTGACTTAAGATTCGAGCGTTTTTGTAAAAGAATTTTGGAAATTTATATAGACAAAATACACACTCGTGCGCTACGATACGCGATTGTGAGTTTTAACGCCCTTTATGAAAGCGCAAGAAATCATCCGCTCGATCGAAGCGGAACAACTGAAAGACACTATCCCCACGATCTATATCGGGGATACGGTTCGCGTCGGCGTGATCATTCAAGAGGGTGACAAGGAACGGACGCAGCCCTATGAAGGTGTTGTGATTGCCAAAGGTAGTGCTGGCATTACCCAAAACATCACAGTGCGGCGTGTGTTTCAAGGTGTCGGAGTTGAGCGAGTGTTCCTCATTCACTCTCCGCGCATTGAGAGCATCAAAGTGATTCGTCGGGCAAAAGTACGTCGGGCGAAATTGTATTACCTCCGCGATCGTGTAGGTAAGGCAACTCGCTTGAAACAACGTTTCGATCGTCCCTTGACTTAGTTTTTCAGGTTTTACACGCAAGTGGACAACTCCTGATAAACTAGATACAGAACGCAATCAGAGTCGTTCAGCGTATGCGCTCTTAGTTCAGTTGGTAGAACGCAGGTCTCCAAAACCTGATGTCGGGGGTTCAAGTCCTCCAGGGCGCGCTGAATTACTCTGATTTTGCATGTATAGGGATTTTGATCGGATCGTGTGCCGCGATCGAGAAAAGTCTTTATCATAAGAATTCGGTCGAGCGCAATTTTGGGAGCAAGAGCGGTGGCAAAGACAGAAGAGGTCAAAAAATCAGGATTCAACCCGAACGAGTTCGCGAAAGAAACCAAAGAAGAACTCGATAAAGTCGTTTGGCCCAGCCGACAACAACTGATCGGTGAATCCATTTCGGTAATTTTGATGGTGACGCTCTCCGCAACCACGATTTACCTCGTCGATCAACTCTTTCATTGGGCACAAGTGAAGGTGTTCGGATGACATACACTTCAGACGAAACTCAAAACGATCGCACAGACGACAACCAGGAAGCGGTGTTGTCAAAAAGCGCCCGCTGGTATGCCGTTCAGGTAGCATCGGGTTGCGAAAAGCGCGTCAAAATGAATTTAGAGCAGCGCATCGAAACGCTTGATGTCGCGAACCGAATTTTGGAAGTTCAAATCCCCGAAACGCCGATTCTGAAGCACCAGAAAGACGGACGAGCCAAGGAATCGGCTGAGAAAGTGTTTCCTGGATACGTCCTCGTGAAAATGGTGATGGACGACGAAACGTGGCAGGTGATTAAGAATACTCCCAACGTGATCAACTTCGTCGGCGCGGAACAGAAGCGCCGTTACGGTCGTGGGCGCGGTCACGTCAAACCAATGCCGTTGGGACATGGAGAAGTGGAACGCATCTTCAAGCAGTCCCAAGAGCAGGAGCCAGTCAGAAAAATCGACATGGCAACGGGCGACAAGATTACAGTGCTTTCAGGTCCGTTTAAGGACTTTGAAGGTGAAGTGATCGAAGTCAGCCCAGAGCGGAACAAGCTCAAAGCACTTCTGTCAATCTTTGGGCGAGAAACCCCGGTTGAACTTGAAGTAAATCAAGTAGAGAAAATTTAACCGACTTTCAGTAAAGTCAAGAATCGATGGCAAAAAAAGTAACCGCAGTGATCAAGCTGGCGATTAATGCTGGCAAGGCGAACCCTGCGCCGCCGATCGGACCTGCGCTCGGTCAGCACGGGGTCAATATCATGATGTTCTGCAAGGAATACAACGCCAGAACCGCAGACCAAGCGGGCATGGTGGTTCCTGTAGAAATCTCAGTTTACGAAGACCGCAGTTTCACATTCATTCTCAAAACCCCGCCTGCATCAAAACTGATTGCAAAAGCGGCTGGAATTGAAACGGGTTCTGGTGAGCCGAACAAAAAGAAAGTGGGTAAAATCTCCCGCTCTCAATTGGAAGACATCGCTAAAACCAAGTTGCCTGACCTCAATGCAAACGACATTGAAGCAGCAATGAAAATCATCGAAGGAACCGCTCGTAACATGGGCGTAACTGTCACCGACTAACCTTTATTCGGGGGAGAGACTTTCTCGCGATTACCCCAGGAGACACATGGTAAAGAAACTATCAAAGCGCACGAGAGAATTACGTGCCAAAGTTCAAGATAAGGCTTACACTCCGATGGAAGCCTTGGAACTGCTGAAAGAGACTGCAACGGCGAAATTTCCCGAATCCGCAGAAGCTCACATCCGTCTCGGTATTGATCCAAAGTACAGCGACCAACAGTTAAGAACCACGGTTGCACTGCCGAAGGGAACCGGGCAAGAAGTCCGAGTTGCGGTAATTGCACGAGGTGAAAACGTGACCGCAGCGACCAATGCGGGTGCTGACATTGCAGGATCGGAAGAGCTGATCGATGAAATCCAAAAAGGACGGATGGATTTCGATTTGTTGATTGCGACTCCTGATGTGATGCCGCAAGTGGCGAAGCTGGGTCGAGTATTGGGTCCGCGTGGTTTGATGCCCTCTCCGAAGGGCGGAACCGTGACCTTTGACTTGGCGCAAGCGATCGCAGAATTCAAAGCAGGTAAGCTCGAATTCCGGGCAGATCGTACCGGAATCGTTCACGTGCTGTTTGGGAAAGCTGGCTTCTCCGCTGAAGATTTGCTCACCAACCTGAAAGCGCTACAAGAAACGATCGATCGAAATCGACCCTCTGGCGCAAAAGGACGATACTGGCGTACAATGTATGTCTCGTCAACGATGGGACCTTCGATCGAGGTCGATATCAATGCATTACGTGACCTTAAGGTTGGAGATGCCGCCTAGACAAAAGTTTTTCAACTGAATATCCAAACCAAAGACAGCGGGTGTGAGTTTTCACTTAATGTCCTGCCGAGGTTTGATTTTTCAAGACACATTCATTGTGTTTTAAAGAAATCATGCGAACTCGGCTCCTAACAAAGTCGAGTTTTTTGTTTTTGGATATTCTCATACATCCCAAATCAGGAGGTGAGAAAGAGTGGGAAGAACGTTAGCAAGCAAGAAAGAGATTGTTGCTGATCTGAAAGAAACGTTGAGCGAAACACAGTTGATGTTCATCATCAATTACAGTGGTTTGTCTGTTGCGGAGATCTCAGATTTGAGAAATCGCTTGCGTCCGAAAGGTGCCGTTTGCCAAGTGGCGAAAAACACCTTTATGGCAAAAGCAACCGAAGGCGACGATCGTTGGGAAGCTGTGAGCGAATTGCTGAAAGGTGATTCCGCGTTTGTCATGGTCAAAGACGATCTCGGTGGTGCAATCAAGGCTTATCAAGAGTTCCAAAAGGCATCGAAAAAGACCGAGATGCGTGGCGGCGTGATGGATGGGCGAGTTCTTAAAGAAGCGGATCTAAAAGCAATTGCTGATCTGCCGTCGAAAGAGCAACTCATTGCACAAATCGCTGGAGCCATCAACGGTGTTGCGACTCAACTGGCAGTCGGTATCAACGAAGTACCGTCTGGTTTGGCAAGAGCGCTCCAACAACTGTCCGAAAAAGAAGCAGCGTAAGTTGCTACACACTATTCAATTTAGGGAGTTAGTTTCATGTCTGCTGTAACCGATGACATTATTGAGAAGTTGAAAGGCTTGACCCTGCTCGAAGCGTCTGAACTCGTCAAGCAAATCGAAGAAGCGTTTGGTGTCAGTGCTGCGGCTCCGGCTGGTGGCATGATGATGATGGCTCCGGGTGCTGGCGGCGGTGCTGCGGCTGAGGAAGTCGAAGAGAAGACCGAATTTGATGCAGTCTTGGAAGAAGTTCCGGCTGATAAGAAGATCGCGGTTCTGAAAGTGGTTCGGGGTATCACAGGTTTGGGTCTGAAAGAAGCGAAAGACCTCGTGGAAGCTGCACCGAAAGCAATCAAAGAAGGTGTTGCGAAGGCTGAAGCTGAAGATATCAAGAAACAGATCGAAGAAGCTGGCGGTAAGGTCTCGGTTAAATAGTTCTTGCTTGATTCTGATGATGATGGGAGCCTCGATCGAGGCTCCTTTTTTGATCGAAGTTGGGTAATCTGAGCGCGAAGATCAAACATAGATTTCTTTATGGATTTGCCACTCGAAGTCGCAGCCAATCCCAACACGCCACCGGATCAACTTCAAAAGATGGCGAAAACCGCGATCGCTTTGCTTCAGAATCGGTTTCAGGGTTACTGGCTATCAAATCAAATTAGTGAGAACTTGCTAGAAAGTCGAATCTGTATCGCGATCGCACAAAATCCTAATACTCCCCCAGAAACACTGCTGAAGTTAGCTCAGATATTTCCGCTACAAGTTCTGAACAGCCCTGTGATGCCCTTATTGCTATTAGGAGAGGAAGATTTTTTATATCAGCTATACCAGCACTATCCTGATGTTCTTCGGCTAGAACAACTTCCTGATTTTTTCCTCAACTGGGCTGCGAATCATCACGACACAGCACTTCGAGTCAGTCTTGCGAATAGTCTGTATACTTCTCGATCGCTGCTTGAACGTCTGAGTCAAGATCGTTCTGTCCTCGTGCGTTGTGCGATCGCAGCAAATTCAAATACACCCGTTCATTGTCGAGAAACCCTTTCTCAAGATCAAGCAGTCCAAGTTCGTCGAGCTATTTTTCGACAAAAGCTTTCACCTGATATTCTTGTCGGATTCGCAAAGGATAAAAGCTACCAAGTCCGCCAGGATGTAGCAAGACATTTCGACGCACCAATTCACTGTTTAGAACAGCTTGCGGAAGATGCAAATTCGAGCGTTCGTGCAACTGTAGTCAGCAATCCACGGACTCCGATTCTGTGTGTCAGAAAACTTGCTGATGATGTTGCAACAAGAGTACGCATTCAAGTACTGCGGAGAGCAGATTTGCCAAGGGATATCTTAGAACAGCTTGCTCAGGATCATCATGAAGATGTTCGTGTAGTTGCAGCAAGTCATCCATCCCTTTCAGTTGAGCTTTTAGAGAAGCTATCGTGCGATCGCTATCCTCATGTCTGTGCTGCCGTTGCTAAAAATCCGAATACTCCAATATCAATCCTGAATGTTCTTGCTCAAAGAAAGCATCGCCGCATTTGTGCCGCCTTAGCCAGCAATCCAAACATATCGGCTGAACGATTGAGGCAACTCTCTCAGCATGAATCGAGTTGGGTACGAATGGAAGTTGCAAAGAATTCAAAGACTCCTGCTGATGTTCTTCAAACCCTTATTTGTGATCCAGAGCGGTCTGTTTTCTATTATGCTGACGAAAATTTGAGTAGAAATCGCAATTAAAGCCCTCCGATTGCTAGAATCAGCGCTGACTCTCTCAAAGTGACACCTGTGGCAAAACGAGTTCTCATCGGCATCAGTGGCGGGATTGCAGCTTATAAGGTGTGCAATGTGGTCTCAGCATTGGCAAAAGCAGGAGTTGAGGTAAAAGTCATTCTCACGGATTCTGCTCAGGAATTTGTTTCGCCGTTGACGTTTGCTACTTTGAGTCGAAATCCAGCTTATGTCGATCGACAATTCTGGGATGCTTCTAATCCGCGTCCTTTACACATCGAACTGGGCGAATGGGCTGATTTATTCGTGATTGCTCCTTTAACTGCAAACACTTTGGCAAAGCTCGCTTACGGACTTGCAGATAATTTACTCACAAATACCGTTCTGGCTTCAACTTGCCCTGTATTATTAGCGCCTGCGATGAATACGGATATGTGGGAACAGCGATCGACACAACGAAACTGGAAAGAATTGCTTTCTGATTCTCGATATCATTCTGCTGATCCGGGTTCTGGAATTCTTGCTTGCGATCGCGTTGGAACCGGGCGGATGGCAGAACCAGAAGAATTGTTAGTCCAGATTCGATCGCTGTTACATACGAATGGAAAGCGAGATTTAGCAGGAAAAAACATCTTAATCAGTGCAGGAGGAACACGCGAACACTTTGATCCGGTGCGGTTTATTGGCAATCCTTCAACTGGGAAAATGGGCGTGGCGATCGCTCAAGCTGCTTTACATCGAGGCGCACAAGTGACAGTCGTTCATGCTCCAATTGATGCTCATCTTCTTGCTCCAATTCAAAATATTCGTCTCGTTCCTGTGACTAGCTCCGCAGAAATGCAGCAAGCGATGAAAGAGAATTTTAGTATTGCAGATTATATTGTGATGTCTGCTGCTGTCGGTGATGTTCGATCTGATCTCTATAGCGATTCTAAACTTCCGAAAAATCAGTTACCTAAATCATTAGAATTAGTGTCGATTCCTGATATCGTGGCTGAATTATCTACGTTGAAGAAACCGCATCAGACTTTGATTGGATTTGCGGCGCAGACAGGCGACTATGTGACACCTGCGATCGACAAATTGAAGCGAAAAAACTTAGATGCGATCGTGGCAAATCCCGTCGATCAACCGAATAGCGGATTTGGCAGCAATACGAATCAGGCGGTGTTTATTGATCGATCGGGTCATCAACTCACGATTCCGTCTTGCAGTAAATTAGAACTTGCTCATCAACTGTTTGATTTTATGAATCGCTAATCGCTTCCCAATCGGGACAGTCAGAACCTTCCCAACCGAATGGATGAAAGCCACAGATTAATGGAGTGCGTCGATCGCGACTGTAGCCATACGAAACTCCGTGATAGTTTATACAGCCACGACAGGCTTTAGGGCGGGATGACTCGACCTCGCTGAATCCTTGTTGCGATCGTAAGATTTGCCGATTACTTTGCTGGCGATGCCAGTTCACATAATCCGCCTTACGCAATAAATAATCGATTCGTCGCGGGGATCTAGCTGCATCCATTGATTTAGGGTTCCGGAGTAAGGACAACGTAGCGAAGCCGAAACTCAGACGCACTCACGGTCTGAATGCTATTAGATTACCCGCATTCGATCGGGTTGCTCATCTTCCCTGCGTCTAATTTTTTGCAACAAATCACACAGACATTTGCCACACTTTGATCGTGTTATCGGAACTGCCACTTGCAAACATTTTTCCATCTGCACTAATCGCGATCGCATTCACAGCATGAGTATGTTCGTTTAGGGTGCAAATCAATTCGCCTGTATGTAAGTTCCAAAGCTTGATTGTTTTATCGTTGCTCCCGCTAATCAAGGTTTTGCTGTCAGGACTAATCGCGATCGCATTCACAATATCGGAATGTCCGGTCAATGTCTGGAGCAATTCGCCTGTGTTGGGTTGCCAAATTCGGATTGTTTTATCTTTGCTTGCGCTGACTAATCGATCGCCTCGTAGATTAATTGCGATCGACAAAATCGAATTCTGATGTCCGCTTAATGTGCGAATCTGCTGACTTGTAATCAGATTCCAAAGTGTAATTTGATGATCCAGTCCGCCGCTGGCAACAATCTGACCGTTTGGACTGATGGCAATCGATCGCACCATTCCAGGCGTGACGAATTTCTGTAAAAGCTCTCCGGTGTTCGATCGCCAAACACAAATCGTTCGATCTTCGCTGCCACTGACTAAGAACTGTCCATCCGGGCTAAATGCAACTGAGTTCACGTCGCGCAAATGACCAGAGAGAGATCGCATTAAATCCCCGTTTGGTAATCGCCAAATCTTGATCGAATCATCATCGCTGCAACTCGCTAATCTTGATCCTTCTGGGCTGAAGGCTAGATCATTAATCGATTTTGTATGTCCGGTTAATGTGCCTAAACGATCGCCTGTGTTTAAATCCCAGATGAGAATGCGATCGTCTAAACTACCGCTGGCTAAAGTTTTGCGATCGGGACTCATCGCGATCGAGATCACCCAAGCGGTATGACCGTGTAATGTGTAGAGGCATTTTCGCGGTTGAGGACTCTTTTGCTGCGATCTAGATGCACTGACCGGAACTGAAGGAGGTGGCGGTGGCGCAGACACTTTAGGTGCAGAGAGGTTGGGCGCAGAAGGTCGCGCTTCTAAGGGAGGCTCGGTCATCGGAAATGGCATTGAAAAAGTCGCGCCTTTCCCGTTCGTTGAATGCTTTGCAGAAGTCGCGATCGCAGGAGTCGAAAGTGCCATTCTCAAATCGTGCATCACTTCATCAGCAGTTTGATAGCGTTCGCTGACGAGATCTTTTAGCATTCGATCGAGAATTTCCCCAATCCGATCGCTAATTCCGCCGCCTCGAAGCTCTAAATGTTCGCGCCAGAGCCAGCGACCGGAGAGCGGATCATGCAATTCTTCCGGTCGAACTTGCGTCATTAAATACAAACAAGTCGCACCTAAACTATACAAATCACTTGCAGGATACGCTTTTCCGTTTCGCAATTGTTCGATCGGTGCATATCCTTCTGTTCCAATTCTCGTTCCAGGTTGTACTGAATTCGTCTCGGTGAGTACCTTTGCAATTCCAAAATCAATTAAAACCAAACGCCCGTCGAGCTTGCGACGAATGATATTTGCAGGCGTGATGTCGCGGTGAATCACATGTCGATCGTGTACAAATTTCAGAATCGGCAACAGTCGCACCAAGACTTCTCGAATCTTTTGCTCGTTGAACGCTCCCATCTGCGCTAATTCTTGCGCCAGCGTTGAACCTTCTATAAATTGCTGCACTAAATAGAGTCGCTGATCCTGCTCAAAATAAGCGAGAAGTGCGGGAATATGCGGATGTTCACCCAGTTCATGCAGTCGAACTGCCTCTTGTTCAAACAGTTGAATCGCTTTATCGAGTGCCTTTGTTCCTTTTAGCTGCGGTGAAAATTGCTTGATCACGCATCGAGTTCCCAAGCGATCCTCATCCACAGCGAGAAAAGTTTTACCAAAGCCGCCTTGTCCCAACGGTTGCAGAATTCGATATCGTCCTCTGAGTTTTTCAATTAGCTTTGTGCCGCAGGTCTGACAGAGTTCGAGACCATCAGGATTATTCGGGTGAGAGCAATCAGGGTTAATACAGTACGTCATACTCAGAGGAGTGCGGGGATCGTCTTTACTTAGATTGATCTTTTTCGCCAAATTTTGAACATTCACACTCCTCAAAAATGTCTGACTCGATTTCTGTGACCGTAAAGCTGTTTGCGGCGTATCAAGATGCGTATGGATTGCCCGAATTAAAGCTAGAACTGCCCGAAGGCGCGACTGTGATGGATGTCTGCGATCGCATTTTGCTCGATCGTCCTCAACTCGCCCCGCTCAAAGAAATTACTCAATTCGGCGTAAATTTGGAATTTGTTTCGCCAGATACGATCGTCCAAAACGGGGATGAAATCGTGCTAATCCCACCTGTAAGCGGCGGTTGAGCAATCCCGACTCTTTTTATCGGGATTATTTGACTCCGTATTTTCTGCGTGATACGATTTCAAACAAATCACAGTCAAACGATAGAAAGCTTGCAGTTAGGGAGTTTCGAGACATGACCGCCACCTACACGAGAACCAGTCAATCTGCCTTTGAAGCACTCAAATGTAAAGAGTGCGGCGCAGAATACGAACCAAAAGCGACTCACGTTTGTGAGCTTTGCTTTGGTCCGTTGGAAGTGAAATATGACTATGACTGGCTCCGCAAAACGGTCACACGCGAAACGATTCAAGCAGGTCCGAACTCGATCTGGCGGTATCGTCCGTTTCTGCCTGTTGCAACCGACAACGTAATCGATGTTGGAACTGGAATGACTCCTCTGTTGCAAGCAAATCGTTTGGCGCGTCGCCTCGGTTTGAAGAAGCTCTACATCAAAAACGATGCAGTGAATATGCCGACTCTGAGCTTCAAAGATCGCGTCGTTTCAGTTGCGCTCAGTCGCGCTCGTGAATTGGGCTTTACGACCGTTTCTTGTGCGAGTACCGGAAACTTGGCGAATTCGACGGCAGCGATCGCGGCTCACGCAGGCTTAGATTGTTGTGTGTTCATTCCTTCCGACCTCGAAGCTGGAAAAGTACTCGGAACTTTGATTTACGGTCCCACAGTCATGGCTGTTCACGGCAACTATGACCAAGTGAATCGCCTCTGTTCTGAAGTGGCAAACACTCACGGTTGGGGCTTCGTCAATATCAATCTGCGTCCTTACTACTCTGAAGGCTCGAAAACGCTTGGCTACGAGGTGATCGAACAACTCGGATGGCAACTTCCAGATCACATTGTTGCTCCGTTGGCATCAGGTTCACTCTTCACCAAAATCTACAAAGGATTCAAGGAATTCGTTGAAGTTGGATTAGTTGACGAAAAAGCAGTTCGATTCAGTGGCGCACAAGCGGAAGGATGTTCTCCGATCGCGAAAGCATTCCAAGAAGGACGCGACTTTATCTCACCTGAGAAGCCGAACACGATCGCGAAATCGATCGCAATCGGAAATCCTGCTGATGGGGTGTACGCAGTCGATATCGCTCGTAAGACCAACGGCAACATCGAATCTGTGAATGATGCTGAGATTATCGATGGCATCAAACTGCTGGCTGAAACCGAAGGGATCTTCACCGAAACCGCAGGCGGAACCACGATTGCAGTTCTGAAGAAATTAGTTGAAGCAGGCAAGATTGATCCAGAAGAAACCACAGTTGTTTACATCACTGGAAACGGTCTGAAGACCCAAGAAGCGGTTCAAGGTTACATTAGCGAACCGTTCACGATCGAGCCAAAACTCGACAGCTTTGAGCGAGCATTGGAAAGATCCAGAACGCTCGATCGCTTAGAGTGGCAACAAGTTTTGGTTTAATGTTCTAGTTAACTCCACATCAAGGTTATGGCTGTCAAAGTTCTAATTCCAACCCCGTTGCAAAAGCTCACCAATGATCAAGCCACCGTCGAATGCAGCGGTGAAACAATCAGTGCATTGTTAGAGTCGCTTGAAGCAAGCTGTCCAGGTATCAAAGCACGTTTGTGTGATGAGCAGGGCAAGCTTCGCCGCTTCGTCAATTTCTATGTCAACAGCGAAGATATTCGATTTCTCGATAATGAGAATACTGCGCTAAAAGATGGCGATGAAGTGAGCATTATTCCAGCGATCGCGGGCGGTTGATTCCTCAAAATCTTCACTCAAAACTCTAGGCTTCCCAGGAGGCTTAGAGTTTTTTATGTTCAAATCAACAAACAGTAAAAATCGCACCTGTGAGAGTTTCAGACGATCGAAGAGTGACAGAATCACGGATTAAATTCAGAAGCGAATCAGTAGATTGGGGTAGCAATTCTCGATCGAGCTATGAATCTCCGTTTTGTTCTCCGAATTCTTCCTTTGTTCCTGAGTCTGAGTCTCCATTCTGTCAGTCACGCTGAAACGCGACCCGCAGAAGAGCTAAATCCAGCCTTTGATCAAGTTACTTCTGTTTCTCAGCTTACGGATATACAGCCAACCGACTGGGCATTTCAAGCACTCCAGTCCCTAGTCGAACGATATGGCTGCATTGCAGGCTACCCAGACCAAACATTTCGGGGAAATCGCGCTCTAACTCGTTATGAATTTGCCGCTGGGTTGAATGCTTGTCTCGCAAGCTTCGCTCCACGTAGTGTTCGAGTGAACGAACTGATCGCTGCCAGCACCGCAGATTTAGTCAAGCGAGAAGACTTAGAAAAGTTACAAACGCTGCAAACTCAATTTTCGTCTGAACTCGCAACATTGAAAGGGCGAGTGGATGCTTTAGAAGCTCGAACTGCAACACTAGAATCACAGCAGTTCTCCACCACGACAAAGATGAATGGATTTGTCGTCGTCGGAGTTCAGGGACGAACCGAAAATCGGGGCGATCGTAATCCCAGAGATGGACAACGCGACACGGACGATCCTGGAACTAATATTAATGTCATCAATCAAAACTATCTTTACTTCACTACGCAATTTAGTCCGCGTGACTATCTCTATTTTGCCTTCTGGAATCAGACGGGCAGTGGTAGTCCTCGTCTGACCAATGATGGAAGAGTTGGATATGACGGAGAAGCTTTTGATCTGTATTTGAGTGATTTGAAGTATCACTTTTTGATTACGGACAAGCTTGCTGCAATGATCGGAACCGAAGGTGTGTACACGAGCTTGGCGTTTCGAGGACCCAATCGGGTCGAAAGTTCATTTACTGGACCCCTCTCTTTCTTTGCTCAACGCAATCCGATTTTGAACATTGGATTTGGACGCGGTGGAGCAGCACTCGATTGGCAATTCGCGAAACGTGCGAGTTTGCAAGCCTTTTACAGCACAAACATTGTAGGATTCTTTCCAAATTCTGTAGGTGGCAGAGGACACAACACCGCAGGCGTACAGCTTGCCTTAACTCCGATTAACCCGATCGACATTGCTCTGTACTATATCAACGACTATTCACCAGACGGTAATCTCATTAACTTTGTGGGTGATGAACAACTAACCGCAGTCAATCCTGCGACCGGAGCTTCAGCGCCACTGCAAACGAATGCTTTTGGTGCAACTGTCAATTGGCAAATCAATCCCCGTGTGAGTTTGGGAGGATGGTTTGGCTATACAAATTCCTACATTCCGGGTGAATCTGGACGAGTTGAAACGACGAACTATATGGCGTATCTAAATTTTCCCGATCTGTTTGGCAAGGGGAATTTAGGCGGATTGTATATTGGTCAGCCGCCGAAGATTACTCGGAGTACTTTACCGACTGGGAACAATGTTCCAGACTTTCTCAATACTGGACTGGGTCGATCGGGTGGACAACCTGGAACAACGACGCACATTGAAGCGTTCTACCGCTGGCAGGTGAACAATAATCTCAGTATTACTCCTGGCTTGATTTGGATTCTGAAGCCGGGACACACTCCAGATAGTGATTCCTTCGTGACTGGCGTTATTCGATCGACATTTGCTTTCTAAAACTTCATCTTGTCTTGATGCAGATTCCGTAATCGTTCGCATCCGGATCAACCTATCCCTAAAGCTAGAGTGAACTCACCATTTTCTCAGTGTGTTTATGTCTAGATTGTTCCGCTCGATCGTCATTCTCAGTTTGGCTAGTTCGATTTCGTTGCCTGCGATTGCCGAATCTGCTCCTGAAACAGCACCCACTCAATCCGAAATTGCTCAACCAGAAGTAGCATCAGAAAAACCTGTCGTCGTTTCACAAACTGAGATTGCTAAACCGCAAGAAGCTCCAAAACCCGTAGAAGCAACTCGAATTCCGCTCAGTAGCCGAATTTTTGCCGTCCCATCAATGGAACAATAAATCTTTTTGAATATTGCACTTGAGAGACGGATTGAATTGCGTCTCTTTTTTGTTTCTAGCTTAACTTCGCGGTGCATTCAAGGATCAAGCGCTGATTCTCGATCGCATAAGGTTGAATCGTCAGAGCTTGCCGAAAAGCCGCGATCGCATCTCGATACTCTCCGAGTGCGGCATAAGACAATCCCAATCCGTGTAGCGCTCCAAAATGGATGGGATTTAGCTCGATTACTTTTTGACAATCCGCGATCGCTTTTCGGTATTGTTGCTGCACAAAATACAGAACGGCTCGTCGATTCCAAGCTTCTGCAAAATCTGGTAATTGCTCAATGACCTCGGATAAAACGGTTTCTGCCTGACTTGCTTCACCCGACTCTAAAAGTACCTGTGCTCGTTGTAGAGTTTGAAGTCCCGTTACACCTTTTTGATTAAACCAAATCTGCCACAACGCTTGGGTTGCATCGGATCGGACATCTTCATCAGGATCTTTCAGAGCTTCAAGTAGAACGTTGATTTCTTTCATAACAGATGCAACAGGTATCGAACACAGGATAACAACTATTGCGATCGAGGATCAAACCCGTCGCGTAGTCCATCGCCTAATAAGTTAAATGCCAGCACAATCAGCGTGATTGCTAATCCTGGAAAAAGCGTTGTCCAAAGCGAAGTGAGGAAATATCCACCTCGAAATGAATCGGCTAACATTGTGCCTAATTCTGGGGTTGGAGGTTGTGCTCCGAGTCCTAAGAATCCTAGTCCCGCAGCTTCAAGCGTGGCAGTTCCCAAAGATAAAGAGGCTTGAACAATGATTGGCGCTAGACTTCCAGGCAGAATGTGTTTCATCAGAATTTGTGGAGTTGTAGCTCCGATCGCTTTTGCTGCTTGAATGTAATCTTGTTCTCGCAGCGACAAAACAATGCTGCGAGTAAGACGAATAAAAATCGGAATTTGCACAATTCCAACTGCCAGCATGACCGTTTGCAAACTCGTGAGGCGAACTGTAAAGAGTGTGATTCCGGCAAAGCTGACGCTTAGATTCGGATTGTTAGCGATCGTAAGAATGACGATCGCTAATAAAATCGAAGGAAATGCCAGCAAAATGTCGGTATACCAACGAATCAGAGCATCGAGCAATCCTCGAAAATAGCCTCCAATCAAGCCGAGAATCAGACCGAATACGGCTCCAATTCCAACCGATACTAAGCTGATTAACAACGAGGTACGAATTCCGTACCAAATCAGTGTGAGCAAATCGCGTCCCAATCCATCCGTTCCAAGTAAATGAGTCGCGCTTGGAGGCTGTAAGCGGGAGACGACATCAGGAGTAATTCCTAGTTCAGCAGGTTTTAGAATCGGAGCTAAAAATGCGATCGCAAATAGTCCAAGTGTTAACACCAATCCGATTCTGCCTGAAGTCGATCGCCAAAATCGCTTCCATGAACGTGAGCGACTAATATCGAATTCTTGGATCAATGATTGCATACGACAGATCAACTAATAGATTGATTAACACAAATACGATCGCAACAAATACGACACCACCTTGAACCACGGGATAATCTCGTGCCAAAATTCCTTCGTAAATCCAGGAGCCAATTCCAGCCCAAGAAAAGATAGTTTCGGTTAAGACTGCACCACTTAATAAGGTTCCAAACTGAAGCCCGATCGTTGTATTAATTGGCAAGAGTGCATTCTTCAACGCATGACGCAGAACTACTATACGATCGGATAGTCCTTTTGCTTTCGCAGTCCGAATGTAGTCTTGAGAAAGCACCTCTAACATTGCACTCCGAGTAATTCTTGCTACGATCGCGAGTGGAATTGTTCCTAAAGTCAACGCTGGAAGAATCAAATGCGCGATCACATCTATGAACGCGGGAAGATTGAATCTGAACAACGTGTCTAATAAATAAAATCCAGTAATCGGTTGAATATCAAAGCCAAGACTAATTCGACCACTGGGAGGCAGCCATCTTAACGTGACTGAGAATAGATAAATTAACAACAATCCCAACCAGTAAACCGGAAGTGAAACACCCAGTAATGATCCTGCGATCGTCATTTGATCCTGCCAGCGATTCTTCCGCACTGCCGCAATAATGCCTGCTGGAATTCCGAGCACGATCGCTACAAACATTGCTGCGATCGACAATTCAAACGTTGCCGCCCAACGCGATCGGATCTCGTCCAGCACTGGAATTCCGCTCAAAATACTATTGCCTAAGTTCAACTGCAACAGATTACCAACAAAGGCAAAGTATTGAATATACCAAGGTCGATCGAGTCCTAATTGAGTTCGGAGCGCAGCAATTTGATCCGGAGTTGCGCGTTCACCTGCAAGGACGATCGCAGGATCGCCTGGAATAAACCGCAACAACACAAAGACCGCCAGCGTAATACCAAAGAGAACAGGAACTAGCCCCAAAAGCCGTTTGAGAAGGTATTGCGACATAAATCAATCACTTCTGTTCCTCCCAACTGTATCAACAAAACTCAGAGCGAAATCATCCTCTTTTCGTGCAAGCATCTTAAGAACGTTTAGACGTTTGATCAACTATTCTCAAAGCTCCAGACGATCGAAGATGTTGCGATCGCTTAACTCATTAATCGGGCGATCGTCGCTAATAAAATTTCAGAATCATACGGCTTTGGCAAATAGACCTCAAATCCCGCTGACTCTGGATCGTGGCGAATCATCTCGATCGCTTCTCCAGTCAGTGCGATCGCAGGCGTTTGTCGTTTGTGTTCCGCATCTTGTTGCCGAATGGCTTCTAGAACTCGTGCCCCGTTGCCATCTGGTAATCGAATATTACTCACCAACAAATCGGGTTGAAATCCAGACTGGAGTGCCTGAATTCCCTCCTGAATAGAACCAACCGAAATCACGATCGCGCCTTGATGCTCCAGAAGAACAGTTAACGCAGTTCGCGTCACTGCTTCATCTTCTACAATCAAGACCTGTGATGAATTAAGAACAGAAGTTGGGATAACCAAAACAGATTCAGGTGAATGTCACTAAACAACATTAAATTACAATGGTATTAAAATAATACGCCTTAAGATAGACTGGTTTCTCTAACTTCGGGCACGTTTCACAGAAGAATCTACCTTTTTATGGCAACTGTTCGACTCGATCGTATTACTCGACGGTTCAGTAAATCCGCAGCGGTTGAGGATATTACTTTTGAGATTCCTGATGGAGAATTTTGGGTGCTAGTGGGTCCTTCAGGGTGTGGAAAGTCTACAATTTTACGAACGATCGCGGGACTTGAAACGGCAACCTCTGGAAATTTGTATATTGGCGATCGCTTAGTCAATCAAGTTCCAGCGCGTCAACGGGATGTCGCAATGGTATTTCAAAACTATGCGCTTTACCCGCATCTGAGCGTTTCAGAAAATATTGCTTTTGGGCTAAAAATGCGGCAAGCGGAACCAAAAACGATCCAAGATCGCGTCGAATCGGTAGCAAGAATTCTCGAAATTAGTCATTTGCTCGATCGCAAACCAAGACAGCTATCAGGCGGACAGCAGCAACGAGTCGCACTGGGAAGAGCGATCGCACGTCAGCCCCAAGTCTTTCTGTTAGATGAACCGCTGTCGAATCTGGATGCTCAGTTACGAGATGGAACAAGAACCGAGTTGAAACAACTGCATCAACAAGTGGGAATTACCACGATCTATGTAACGCACGATCAAGTTGAGGCGATGACATTAGCCGATCGTATTGTGGTGCTCGATCGCGGAAAGATTCAGCAAATTGGAACACCGCAGCAAATTTACGATCGACCAATCAATCGTATGGTTGCAACTTTTCTCGGTAGTCCTCCAATGAATCTCATTCCAGCACTACTTACTGGCTCAGAGGTTCAGATCGGAGGACAATCGTTCTCGATCGCGCCCAATCTTCCATCAGGACAATCCGATTTAGGAATTCGTCCAGAGCATATTTCAGTCAATGCTCAAGAGCCGCACTGTATTGCAGAAGTGAGCGTGATCGAACCGTTGGGACGAGAAGTATTAGTTCGTGCAATGCTGGAGGGGCGATCAATTAACTTGCAAACCGATCCAGCATTGAATTTGAAACTAGGCGATCGATTACCTCTGCGGTTTGATCTCGATCGACTGTTTGTATTTGATTCGATTTCTGGCGATCGTCTCTACCCCTAAATCACGGCTCAACAAGACTAACAGGTGGACGTTCGATTTCGCCTTCACTGTAGCCGAGGTCATAGAAGCTTGCGGCTTGCGGATCATGTTCTGGAGGTTGCTTCGATCGACCCGCCCAAGCATCTTCTTTTCCGCGATCGAACCATTCTTGGTCAAGCTGCAAAGAATCAGAATCGTTCATAGCAAGTGACTCCAGAAATGCCAATTGCTCCACGCTAAATCCTGCAAATCTGCAATAAATCTGCCAATGGTCTAATCAGGGCGATCAGTCGTCGGTCAAACTCCGAAACTCATCCGTTCTCAGCAACAGTTCGCCGTATTCTGGAACCCAAGCCAGCCATTGATCTTCAGCACATTGGCACAGTAACCAGGCTTGATCAAAACTATATGCGGTTGGAGATTTGATCAATTCCACCCACATAGAGGGCATAAAGCGCGGCGCACAGGGAATCGATCGAAGCGTATCCCATGCTGTGGAGTTCGGGGAGTCAAGAGCCATAACAATACCTTTCTGTAGCGAGGACTGCAAACGCAATCAAGATATTTTGTAGCTTATGATACTTTTGTCAGGTTTTGCGACTTTGTATTAGAACTTTACCAATCCGCCGAAGAGTAACACAACTTTCATCACAATCAAAGCTACGATTGAACTAAACCTGCATTCAAGTTAACGATGAAAACGTTGGCAAAATGGTCGATCGATGAATTTCACCGCATGATTGAAGCGGGAGTGTTACGCGATCGCTCTGTGGAACTGTTGGCAGGCGAGATTGTTGAAATGAGTCCAGAAGCGCCAATTCACTACAGCACCGCAAAACGAGGAGCCAAGTATTTAGAGCAGGTGCTTGAGAGTCGCGCAGAAGTTCGATTCAATGGACCCATTACACTAGCAGATTCAGAACCGGAACCTGATATCGCGATCGTGCATTTGCCAGAAGAACGATACTGCGATCGACATCCGAATGTCCAAGATATTTATCTACTGGTTGAAGTGGCGAAAACCAGTTTGAAGAAAGACACTGAGTTGAAAGCTGAAATTTATGCAACTGCTGGAATTCAAGAGTATTGGGTTCTAACCTTAGCGGCTCGACAAATGATCGTGTTTCGAGATCCGCAGAATGGCGGATATCAAACAGAACAGATTTTAAGGACGAGCACGATCGCACCGTTGGCATTTCCAGACCTTGCAATTTCGGTCGATCGATTATTAAGTTAACCCCTATTAAGGAAATAATCCAAAACGAATCCAGAGTTGTCTTGCTGCGACTTGAGCAGCACTATTCATTTCTAAAGCAACAACCGTCACTCTTCCAGTCGGAGTAATACCGCGAATCTTGCCTGTTTGCAAGTCAGCTTCAAAATGCTCAGTCCATAAATCTTGTCTGGGACGAAAGAAATCAACTTCAGCATTTGACTCAGCTAAAGCAGCAGGAGCCTCACACCTCCCTTCGGGTAGGTGTCGAGAGGAATGCGCGTGAGTTGAGGAGCGCTGGTTGACTGATGCCGAATGCAATGAGGCAAGAGAGAGCAGCGACGACGAAACGAACTATCTCTCAGGCAATGAACGAATGAACTCTCGAATCACATCCGTTTGAGATCTGTCAACCAATTTGCAATATTGGTCTAGCTTTTCTTTCTCCTGTTTGGGGAGTCGAATATTCACAGATTCCTTACTTGTCATCATTCCAACGTGTTGCATGTTGCGATACAATCATAGGATGAAACTCACGCACCAGTACAAAGCACTTCCCACAACTGAACAGAAGCTAGAGTTAAATCTTTGGCTGCGGATTTGCCAGTACTGGTACAACCGACAGCTAGGGGATCGCTTCGATTGGTGGGAAAAGAATCGCTCACCCGTTGACGCTTGCCCGCTAGTTGTTTCTCTGCCCCAGTTGCGAGACAAACCGAACTATTACAGCCAGAAAAAGTATCTGCCAGGACTCAAAAAAGAGCCTGTCACGGTGCAATGGTCGGGTGAGGAGTTGGATTTATCGCGGGTTCCTGCAAACACGCTGCAAGAAGTTTGTAAGCGCGTGGATATTGCGTTTGAGCGGTTCATCGCGGGTGACTCAAATGGCAATCGAAGCGGTAAACCCCGCATCAAATCGCAGTCACGCTATCGCTCATTTGTGATTGAAGGCGCTGGACTTGAATTGCATTCATGCTCGATTGGTGGCAAATATTTGGTTGTCAAAGTGCCAAAAATCGGACTGATTAAGATTCGGTCGCACCGTCATTTACCTGATGGGTCAATCCTTAAACAGCTTCAATTCGTCAAGAAAAATGATGGCTGGTTCGTTAACTTGCGACTCGAAGATCTGACCGTTCCAGTTTGCAAGAGTGATATCATTCCGACTTGGGAGAATACGCTCGGAATGGATGCAGTGCTACACGAGGATGATTACCTTGCAACTTCTGAAGGCGTAAAGCTTCCATCGCTCAAGGTGTTACGGAAAAGCCAGCACAAACTCACTCGCATCTCGCAGAAAAAGAATGCTCGTAAGCGTGGAAGTAAAGCACGTCGCAAGCTGGCAAAACGAGAAGGACGGCAATACCAAAAGATCGCGAGATGCCGCAAAGATTTCCAATACAAAACCGCTCACAAATTAGTGAGAACGGGTAAGAAAGTTTTCTTTCATGAAGACCTCAATCTCAAAGGTCTATCAAAGCGCAACCCACCCAAACAAGACGAAACGGGTGCTTTTATCCCAAACGGTCAATCTGCCAAGTCTGGACTTAATTTGTCTTGGTCGGATGCCGCGTTTGGTCAATTCTTTCAATTGCTTGGTCACATAGCTGGAAAAGCTGGAGCTATTGTAATTGCAAAGAATCCTGCTTATACGTCTCAATTGCTGAGCTATCGCGATGAAGTAATCTTTACCGATTGCAGCATCCGCGAATATTGGGACGCAACTCTAAAGCTTTGGGTTGATCGTGACGTGAACGCCGCAATCAACATCAAACGAGTGGGGCTGGACGTGTTCCCCACGATAAAACGCCGTAAAGGTAAAGTCGTGATAGTTGGTTCTATTACCGATGATACCTCTAAGGAAGTTCTACGCATTCTTCGGAGTGCTTGAGAAGCCTACACCATACCGCTAGGTTGGTGTAGGAGCGTCACTATCAATACCACTAAGAGGGCGTTTTAGAAGCAATCGTTCATCGCATTCACCCGCCCGGAAATAAATCTCCGGGCTAATGGAGGAAACCCCGCTGAAGCGGGCTAAGAGAGTAATACGGGGTTCTTAGCCCAGTTTAGTGGGCTTCCCCTATTAGCCCGGAAATAAATCTCCGGGCGAACTCGCAACGTAGCAAAGCAGCTTTTTATACTTCTCAAACATCCTCTAACACGGCTTCCTTTGCGGAGGTTACACGATCGACAAGACAACGCTAGATTCTCCTATAAGTTCGTTCCCTGTTTGGATAACGGCATGATGTGTTCAACTTCAAACGGAAAATTGAACACTACTTCTGGCGCATGGCAGTATTCACAGCAGTGTCCTGCTTGATCTGCAACCCGTGAATAAAACGGGTTCATTAACTTAATTGTCGAATCATTGCGGCGGAGTGATCGCTAGCAGCCTCTAATTCAACTTCAACCAACTGATCGAGTTCTGCTTGCTGCTCTGGCGAAACTGCTTCACCTCGATCGCGGTTTGTTCGCCACAACTCCATTAGTTCACCTAATCGTTTTTGTTGCGCTTCTCCAAAAAACGCATCCGGTCGAAATCTTTGAACGACAAGCAGTAAGCTCGATTCTGTCTCACCTAATTCCGCGACCAGTGCATCTAACGCTTGTCCTGCGGTTTTTCCTGACGATCGCTTATTGCCAGCAATCGCTTGATAAGAGGTTTCTCCACTTGCGTCAGACACGGGCACGATGGCAACAGTAGTCATATTTTGACCGTTAAATCGGTCATTAAATTATAGATCTCGATTCGCCGCCAAACCGATTCACTCGACCGCTACAATGATGAAATTCTCAATTTTCAAGAGCGATCGCATTATGTCTGAAACGGGTCAGAAACTCTACGAAGGCAAAGCCAAAATTCTCTACAGCACCGATGATCCGAATGTGTTGCTGACCTACTTCAAAGACGATGCAACGGCGTTCAATGCTCAGAAGCGCGGCAGTATTCAGGGCAAAGGTGAGATCAACTGTGCGATCGCATCTCATTTATTCAAGCTGATGGAAAAGAACGGCATCCCGACGCATTTTATGGATCGCACCTCCGGGAACGAAATGCTCGTGAAAGCTGTCACCATTATCCCGTTAGAAGTTGTAGTACGGAATATTGCTGCCGGAAGCCTCTGCCAGCAAACCGGACTCAAGTTAGGGACCATTCTCAATCCGCCGCTAGTCGAGTTCTATCTTAAAGACGATGCGCTGGGAGATCCATTACTAACGGTCGATCGCATTCGGGCACTCAATCCCGCAATGGCAGATCAAGTCGAACCGCTCAAGCGCATGGCATCCCAGATCAATACAGTGCTACAAACCTTCTTTGAACAATGTGGCATTACCCTCGTTGACTTCAAACTAGAGTTTGGCACTGATGCTCAGGGTCAGCTTTTACTCGCAGACGAAATCAGCCCCGATACTTGTCGATTGTGGAATCAGGCAGAAACCGACCCCGATCGACGAGTCATGGATAAAGATCGATTCCGGCGCGATCTGGGCAATGTCGAAGATGCGTATCGGCAAGTCATGGAACGAGTCCTCGGACAAACGGTATGATTCGGACGAACTGCCAGTTGAAAATCAGTCCTACCTAACATGAGTCTCGATACTCAGGGTGCGGTACAATTTTGCCGTTTAATCGGAATCTGTTCGATAGTGTTGTGTCTGCCTTGAGCAGCGAAGTGTGAGGACGTGCGAAAACCTGTGAATATTATGCGCTTATCCCCTGTTGTGATGGCGGCGTTTGCATTAACGGCAACGCTTGGCTTGTCTCGGTCTGCTGTGGCAAAAACCCCCAATCAGCCAACTCAACCGCAGGCAAAATTAACTCCTCGGTCAGGTTCCCCTGTGCCCAAGGCATCGACGACGGCTGCGAAGATTCCTCCAGCCCAAGCAGGAAATGTCGTGGTCGAAACCATTCCAGTGCTGCAAACTCGCACCGCTGCAAAATTGCCTGCTTTGTCTGAAATCAAACAAGTGGCACAAGGCACGATCGAGCAAGAAACGCCAAATCAAATTCAACTCAATCCCTCGGCTCCGGTTCCCACGAGTCCCAATATTCCAACCATTCCAAATCCAGGAACGGCTCCAACGGTTCCGCCAGGAAGTCCACAAGCCCCTACGCCTACTCCAGAAGGACAACAGACTCCACCTGAAACACCTCAAGCTCCGCCTGAAACACCTCAAGCCCCCACGGAGACTCAGCCTCTTCAGCCTGCCCAACCCGCTCAACCGACTCAGCCAACTCCCGCACCCGATGAACCGCGAGTTTTGGTTTCGGAAGTCTTGGTCACGGGGGTCGAAGGAGAATTGCAGAATGAAGTTTACCGTGTGATTCAAACCCAGGCGGGACGAACCACGACGAGAACACAGCTTCAGAATGACATTAATGCGATTTTTGCGACTGGATTCTTCTCGAATGTGAGAGCGACCCCGGAAGATACACCGCTTGGAGTTCGTGTCACGTTTGAAGTAGCAGCGAATCCGGTTTTACGATCGGTACAGATTCCAAATACTAAAGTTCTTCAGCAAGCGGATGTCGATCGTATTTTTGGACCGCAGTACGGCAGAATTACGAACTTCCGAGATTTGCAAACGGGCATTCAAGAACTGACCAAGTTTTATCAAGATCGCGGGTTCGTCTTGGCGCAAGTTGTGAATGCTCAACAGCCGCAAGTTAATGCTGATGGAACGGTCGTTTTGGATGTGACCGAAGGGGAAATCGAACGGATTCAGGTGCGGTTCATCAACAAAGAAGGGCAGCCTCAAGATGCTCAAGGTAGACCGATTCGGGGTCGGACTCGCGACTTCATTGTGACTCGTGAACTTCAATCTCAACCGGGTACGATCGTCAATCGGAATACGATTCAACGCGACTTTGAGCGCTTGTTTGGATTGGGACTATTTGATGAAGGAACTCGTCCGAACTTCGATGTCGGTCAAGATCCGCGTAAAGTGGTTCTTTTCGTGGATGTGGTTGAGCGCAACACTGGAAACATCGGGCTTGCGGGTGGTTTTAGTTCTGCCAGCGGTTTGTTTGGAAGTGTGAGCTACGGACAACAGAACTTTGGTGGCAATAACCAAAGGCTGAATGCGGAAGTGCAAATCGGGCAGCGAGATCAGCAGTTTGAATTGAGCTTTACTGATCCGTGGATTGGCGGCGATCCGTTCCGAACTTCTTACACGTTGAGCGTGTTCCGTCGTAGAACAATTTCGCTGGTTTTTGATGGGGGCGATCCAGAAGTGCGATTGGGGAATGCCGATCGAGATCGACCGAGAATCAACCGGACTGGAGGCGGAATCAGCTTCTCGCGTCCGCTGTCGAGAAATGTGTTTGAACGGGCAGAATGGGTCGCTTCACTGGGCTTGCAATATCAGCGAGTGAACGCAACGGATGGAGATGGAATTCGTCGAAGAGTGGATGAACTTGGCAATCCGCTGACGTTTGATCCGTCTGGTAATGATGATTTGTTCACCGGACAATTGGCGCTGAGACGCGATCGACGCGATGATTTCTTTCGCCCGACTCGTGGATCAGTCCTGCAATTCAGTACTGAGCAATCCGTTCCGATCGGTTCGGGCAGTATTCTTTACAACCGAGTGCGAGGAAGTTATAGCTTCTATATTCCAACTCGATTGACGAGATTTACTCCAGAGTGTCGGGAGCGTGATCCGCGTCGGGTCGATTTACAACAAACGCCACAAGGACGATGCGCTCAGGCTTTTGCGTTCAACGTGCAGGCAGGATCAGTTTTCGGAGACTTGCCGCCGTATGAAGCGTTTCCGTTAGGGGGAACTAACTCAGTCCGGGGCTACGATGAAGGCGAAGTTGGAAGCGGTCGGAGTTTTCTTCAGGCAACGGCGGAATATCGATTCCCGATTTTCTCGATCGTGTCTGGTGCGCTGTTCTTTGATGCGGCGACGGATTTAGGATCGGGCGATCGCGTTCCTGGAAATCCAGCGGGAGTACGGGGTAAGCCTGGTAGTGGATTCGGTTACGGGATTGGAATTCGGGTGCAGGCGGGTCCATTGGGTCCGATTCGGATTGACTACGGTATCAACGATCAAGGCGGTAGTAACATTCGCTTTGGATTTGGAGAACGATTCTAAATGGCGAATTCTCAAGGGTGCATCACTCAAAACGTTCAGCGATCGCTTTCCGCTTCTTTCTCCTGTTACGGTGTTGGACTGCATACAGGAGAAACGACCACGGCGCGAGTTTTGCCCGCAGAACCGGGACGGGGACGGTATTTCGTGCGGACGGATCTACCCGGACAACCGGAGATTCCCGCTCAGATTAAAGCGGTACGAGAAACGATGCTTTCGACGGAACTCGTGAACGGAGACGCGAAAATTCGCACCGTCGAACATTTGTTGGCATCGTTGGCGGGCATGGGAATTGATAATGCCCGAATCGAGGTGGACGGATCAGAAGTGCCCTTGATGGATGGATCAGCGCGATCGTGGACAAGCGCGATCGCACAAGCGGGGATCGTAGAGCAACCCGAATCGAAATCAGCAATTACCATCACTGAACCAATTTTCGTCCGAAAGGGAGATGCGTTTGTTGCCGCATTGCCGTCTGATGAGTTGAGATTTTCGTATGGGATTGACTTTGAATTGAGCGCGATCGGGAATCAGTGGCACAGTTGGCAATTTGATCCAGAAACGTTTGCGGTGGAAATTGCACCCGCCCGAACATTTGGATTCGCACATCAGATCGAACAGCTACGGGCAAATGGTTTAATTAAAGGCGGTTCGCTCGAAAATGCACTCGTTTGCAGCACAGACGGATGGATAAATCCGCCATTGCGCTTTTCAAATGAACCAGCACGCCATAAACTTCTAGACTTAATAGGAGATCTCAGTTTACTGGGGACGTTCCCGACCGCTCACTTTTTGGCATACAAAGCGAGTCATGGGTTACACACTCAACTGGTCCGTCAATTGTTAAATCTCTAACGAAGTCTGTCCTCTAGCCCTTTACTCCAACGCCCATGTCAACCTTGATTGAATCGCATACTGCACCTGCCGAGAATCTCGAAGAGGCTCCCATTAAAACCACCTTCACCGTCGAAGAAATTCACCAGCTTTTACCGCACCGCTATCCGTTTGCATTGGTCGATCGCATTATCGATTATGTGCCTGCAAAGATGGCGATCGGAATCAAGAACGTTTCATTTAATGAGCCACAGTTTCAGGGACATTTTCCCGGTCGTCCGATTATGCCCGGTGTGCTGATTGTCGAAGCGATGGCGCAAGTTGGCGGAGTCGTTCTCACGCAGATGGCAGATGTTCAGGGTGGACTTTTCATGTTTGCTGGAATTGATGGAGTCAGATTCCGTCGTCCGGTTGTGCCAGGTGATCAACTGGTTATGACGGTGGAACTGCTCTCGGTGAAGGCACGTCGTTTTGGTAAGATGCGGGGTCGTGCCGAAGTTAACGGACAACTTGCCTGTGAAGGTGATTTAATGTTTGCGCTGGTCGATTGAGGATAGCGCGACTCGATCCGAATCCGATCCGATCCGATCCGCTTCTCTTTCTTCGTTAGTCCCCCTACCCTCTATCTATGACCACCACCTTGATTCACCCGACTGCTGTGATCCACCCGAACGCTCAACTTCATCCAACCGTCCAAGTTGGAGCTTACGCGGTGATTGGGGAACACGTCAAAATTGGGGCGGGATCAAGTGTGGGGCATCATGCGGTGATCGAGGGTTGGACGGAGATTGGAGAGCGAAATCAGATTTTTCCTGGAGCCGCGATCGGTCTTGAGCCGCAAGATTTGAAATACGACGGATCGCTTGGTTTGGTGCGAATCGGGAACGGCAATCAGATTCGCGAGTTTGTCACGATTCACCGTCCAACGTTTGTCGATCGTATTACGCTGATCGGAAACGGAAATCTACTGATGGCTTATGTTCACGTTGGGCATGAGTGCGTGATCGAGGATCAGGTAATTATCGCGAATTCGGTTCAGATGGCGGGTCACGTTCACATCGAATCGAAAGCGAGATTAAGCGGAGTGTTGGGAATTCACCAATTTGTTTGGATTGGGCGACACGCAATGATCGGGGGCATGAGTCGGATCGATCGAGATGTTCCCCCGTTTACGATCGTAGAAGGGAATCCTTCGCGAATTCGGGCTTTTCATCAGGTAGGACTTCAGCGATCGGGCTTTTCATCAGAAGAAATTGGTTTATTGAAAAAAGCTTATCGAACCGTGTTTCGATCGGGCTTAACGATGAACGAAGCCTTGGAGCGATTGGATCTTTTGCCTGAAAACGAACATATCCAACACTTTCAACAATTCATTCAACTGTCTCTGTCACCGGGACGTAGAGGACTGACACCGAGCGCAACGCTGTAAGAGAGTGTTTGAAACGTATCGTTCATTGCGCTCACTCGCCCCGGAATGAAATTCGGGGCTAATAAAACGAAGTCCACTGAAGGGGACTAACAGCCAATCTAACTTAGGTCTTCAGTCCTTTTCAAAGGACTTCGCACCGATAGCCCCGAATTTCATTCCGGGGCGAACTCGAACGGAGCGAGAAAACTTCTATACTTCTCAAACATTCCCTAAAGCGAATGAAGAAACGAATTTTTATCAGTACAGGCGAAGTCTCCGGCGATTTGCAAGGCGCATTGCTGGTTAAGTCGCTGTACGAACAAGCTGAGAAAGCAGGAGCCGAGATCGAGGTTTTGGCTTTGGGTGGCGATCGAATGGAAGCCGCAGGCGCGAAACTTTTAGGAAAAACAACTGAAATCGGCTCAATCGGCGCTGTCGAAGGATTGCCTTATTTATTTCCGACAATGAACGTTCAGCGACGGGCAAAACAATATCTGAGAGAAAATCCGCCTGATATGGTCGTGATGATCGATTACAGCGATCCAAATATCAGCATCGGTCTGTATGTTCGGAAACATCTGCCGAAGGTTCCAACTGCTTATTTTATTGCGCCACAAGAATGGGTCGTGCGGATTAACGAGAAGAAAACACAATGGCTTGTTCAGATTAGCGATCGCATTTATTCGATCTTTCCAGGCGAGGCAGCGTATTACAAATCTAAGGGCGCAAATGCCGTTTTAGTCGGGCATCCACTGGTCGATCGGATGAAGGATGCACCCGATCGCGAATCGTCTCGCACCAAATTGGGAATTGCTCCGGATCAAACCACGATCGTGCTTCTTCCAGCTTCGCGCCAACAGGAAATTAAATACATGATGCCTGTCATGTTTGAGGCAGCAAAGCGGATTCAATCAAAGATTCCTGACGTAAAATTTCTGATTCCATTGTCGTTGGAGAAATATCGATCGTCGATCGTTCAAGGGATTCAGAACTATCAATTGCAAGCTGAGATTATCGAAGGTTCGCCATTGGATGCGATCGCGGCTTCAGATTTAGCGATTACCAAAAGCGGAACGGTTAATCTTGAAATCGCATTGCTGAATGTGCCTCAAGTGGTGATGTATCGCTTATCGCCTGTAACGTATTGGATTGCAAAGAACATTCTGAAGCTTAAAGTGCAATACGTTTCGCCGCCGAATTTGGTGGAGATGAAACCGATTGTGCCAGAGTTTATTCAAGACGCTGCAACTCCTGAGAATCTAGCAATGTCGGCTTTGGAATTGTTGCAACCTGAGAAGCGTGAAAAAACGATCGCGGATTATGCGGAAATGCGATCGGCTTTAGGGGGAGAAGGCGCTTGCGATCGAGTTGCTCGATCAATTTTGGAACATTTAGGAATTGCGGTTTAAGAGGGTGTTTGAGAAGTAGCCGTTCGGACGCACTCACCGCGCCGGACTAGAAGTCGGCGCTAACGGTGCGAAGTCCAGTAAACGGGACTCAAGACTCTGAAATTAGCTCCCAGTCCCCTTTAGTGGACTTCGTTCTGTTAGCCCCGGAATGAATTCGGGGCGAGTGAGCGCAATGAACGAGACGCTTCAAACATCCTCTAATCCTGCCAAAATCATTCGATAGTACGAGGCAGAACATTTCGGGCTTAAACATATTAGGGATGTGCGTCATTCGTTCATCAAGCTATGAAAGTTCAATCTCACTACCGTTTGGGACTCGTTCTCGCTGTACTCATTGGAATCGGAGCAGCGATCGGCATTTTTCATTATCAACAAGTCGCGAATCGGTATATTTTCCCGATCGACAAAGACACCCTCAGCATTACATAGTGCGATCGTCCAACAATCTAAATGATCTTGCGAATCGCCCTTTGCTAATCTAATTGAGGATTCACTGGGAAAAACGCGCCATGTCTGAGGAATTATCGAAGCCTGAAGAATTATCAAACGCAGACGATTTACTATTATCGCTGCGTCGCAAAGAAGGATCTTGGGTCGATTGGGCACAAGCGTGTCAAACTTTGCAAAAAGCAGGCTACGCGCCAAACGCTATTTTTGAAGCGACCGGATTCGAGCCAATTCACCAAAACCAAATTATCGTTGCGGCTCAAGTTTACGATTCGATGCTGAAAGTGGGCGTTTCGGATGAGGTTCGATCGCATTTCGGTCAAAGAGCCAGCGATATTCTGTACGAGTTGCGGATTCTTTCACAATCGGAACGGGCAGCCGCAGCAGAATTAGTGTTTGAGAAAAGCTTAGATACGGACGAAGTTCACGAAGTGGCTCGTGCGCTGAAAGACTTCTCACGCTTGACTAAAGTGCCTGAAGCTTTCACATCCCATCCAGGAGACGCAATCGCATACCAAGCCTGGAAAACCGCGAAGGAAAAGACCGATTTACAAGAGCGATCGCGCTATATCGCTAGAGGTCTGAAATTCGCTCACAGCGAAACCGCTCGAAAAGCGATCGAAACTCTCTTAACCGATTTCACCGTTACTCCAAAGCGTCCTGCTCCTCGCCTTCCCGTTTATCGCTTAGAGTCTGATGAACAACTGCCGCGCATTCTTCCGGTGGCTGGAAAACTGCCGTTAAATGTGACAGATCTTCATGCTGTACCGATGACCGAAGAAACTGGCGTGTTTGGGATTATCCAATTTTCGGGAACGGGCGCATGGATGACGGTTCCTGGATGGCAAGTAATTCGCAGCGCTGAAGATCCGGTTGCGGTGTTATGTGACAGCGATCGACTTCCGACTCCGTTACCCGGTAATACAGAAGAAGTGATCGTCGTGATCGATCGCGCTCAACGAGAATGGCAGATCGATAGTTATTTCGCGATCGCAAACGAGGATCAACTTGAATTGCAATGGTTCGAGGAAGCGCCAACGATGCCGCTCTTGGGACGAGTGATCTTAGTCATGCGTCCGAAAAAGGTTCTGGATGAAGCTTATACGACCGAACTTTGGCAGATCGACGAATAAAAAAAGCGGTTCCGAATTGGAACCGCTCCAGATCAAGGGGTACTCAGAATCTATCGAACTTGCCCATGAGTCGGCGTGACATCGATCGGCTTCGTGAAATACAATTTCGCGAGTTGAACCCCATTCGAGACGTAGTAAGGCAACTTCTTCAGCGTCTTCACCAACTTCGGTGCGTTTGTGCTGTCGATCGCTCTTAAGTTCTCGTTGTTCTGAACGCAAGTTTCTAAGCGCTCATAGAACTTCGGATGCTTGACATCGAGAATGACTGGGAAAACGCGACCCGCAGTTTCGTTGGTCTTCTCGATTACGGTGTACTCAAATTCGCGAGTGTTCAGCCCGATCGCTTCATAGAACTCGCTGCGCTGGATGTCGTTCAGGTACATCGTCGCAAACACTGACAGCAAGAAGAACCGACACCAGAGTTTTGCCTTCCAATCGTTCAAGAATTGGGGCTGAGTCCGCATCAGCGCATCGAAGAAATCACCGTGGCGGTTTTCATCCTGACACCAGTTATCAAAGAATTTGAAAATCGGATACAACCGATCTTCAGGATGAGCATTGAGGTGATGGAAAATCGTGATGTAGCGCCAGTAGCCAATCTTCTCAGACAGGTAAGTTGCGTAGAAAATGAACTTCGGCTTGAAGAACGTATACTTGCGGCTCTTGGTCAAAAAGCCTAAATCGAGCGACAAGTTGAAGTCAGACAGCGCTTTATTTAAGAATCCAGCGTGACGAGCTTCATCGCGGGACATTAGCGCGAATCCTTCAGCCAATAGCGGATTGCGACCTTTCAGCTTGCGGGACAGTTCTTTGTACAGCAAGAAACCTGAGAATTCAGCCGTACAAGAGCGCTCTAGGAATTCGATAAAGACTTTGCGGGTGTTGCCGTCAATGTGATCCCAGGATTGCTCAAACTCTGCATCGCGCACGAAATGGTGGCGATTGTAATCGTTTCGCAATTCTGCGACCAATGCTTCAAACTCTTCCTCATTGACGGAGAGATCCATCTGCGCCATCTCATCAAAGTCGGTGGTGTAGAAGCGCGGCGTGAGAATCGTTTCTTTCGCTGGAACCTTAATTCCGGGGCGCAGTTCTTCAAAGCCTGGTTTTTTAAGGGAATCTACCATGAGTTTTACGATCGCGCAGTGTGGTCTAAGTGGGTTTGAGGAATGCGGCAAATTACTCTGCCATCAGCATTCCAAAGTTTTCATACGTCTCCTAGTCTACCAAGCTTCCTGCAACGCTTTTCCGCCGTTTTATTAAGAGTTGCAACGAGTCTTTACAATTTGGAACAGTCTCTAAGCCCAACCCCGTAAGCGATAGATCAAAATTCCAATGTATTCCTTCAGAGCGCGAGTCGTGCGACGAATTTGATCCGCGTCCGGTAAAGTATCTAAGATCGTCGCTTCTAGGCTGGATCGTGCTCCTCGATCGGCAAAACTTGTCATGTAATCGGTCGGAGCAGGAATCGCATCAATTCCAAGCTTCTTGAAAATCAACATCGATCGCGGCATGTGCATCGCAGAAGTTACTAGCAGAATTTTCTGGATCTTCTGCGTTTGCATAATTTCCTGGGTGTAGACCGCATTTTCGCGAGTATTCAGCGATCGAGATTCGAGTAACATTGCCGATCGTGGAACGCCCATCGTTTCCAGCAGAATCGCCATATCTTCCGCCTCCGAGGTTGAACTCGGTCGCCAATCGACTCGTCCACCGCTCAGAATCAATCGCGGCGCTTTCTTGTCTCGATAGAGCTTGCCAGCGTAAAGGACTCGATCGCCTTCTTCTCGGATTTCAATCCACGGACGTGGCGGTAATGCAGACTCGGTTGCGCCACCGAGAACTACGATCGCATCTGCGGTCGGAATTTCGCCTTGAGTAATGTACTGAAATTCTAAGGACTGAACGAGAGCGTTACTAATCCAAGCGCTTGAACTTAGCGCCAAAATCAGAAAGGTGAGTGTGATCGGAATTAGGGCTAAACGCGATCGCTTTCTTAAAATCAGCACAAACGTGAGAATGAGCAGGACACAACTCAAACCCAATGGATAAATGAAAATTGGCAGCAGTTTAGAAAGAAATAGAAACATGGGACTGCGAACAAGGTCGCTGAGTATTCTACTCTGATGTTCTACTCTGCATTCGATTCATCCGGTAAATCAATGACTTCTTGAGGCGCTTCAGGCAGTTTTTCCAATTCCGTTTGAGCGTGATCAATTATCCGCGCCTCGTATTGGTCTTTGCGCCAGTGGTCGAGAATATCACGCACCAAAGCTTCTCGCACCCAAATTTGACCCACAATCACGAGCGGAATTGCCAGAAATAAACCGAGAAAGCCGAATGCGATCGCACATACGACTTGCGAAATCAATGTCACCGCAGGCAAAATCGACACCTGTTTCGACATCACAAATGGAACCAGCAAATACTGTTCAAGCTGCTGAATCAGAATATAAACGATTAAAACTGCAACGGCTTTCCAAGGCGCGTCTAGAAGTGCAACTGCGATCGGAGGAATCACACTCAAAACCGGACCCACATTCGGAATCGCCTCTAAAAGTCCCGCCAAAAGTGCATTCGCCAACACAAGCGGTACACCTAATATCAGCAGCGCAATCCCGCTTACTAAACCAATGACAACCATGTTGATCAAAATTCCGATAATCCAATTCACCAGCGACACTTCGCACAGTGAAAGAATTTGATCCGCACGTCTGCGATAAAACGAAGGAAATAGTGCTATGAATCCTTGACGATATGGTTGGGGATTGATCAACAACATAATTGTTAAAATCAACACCAGCAGAATGTTTAACAGGACTGCTAACGCATCGCGGAATAGTGCAAGAAAGTCGCCCAATGCTCTCGTTACTACCGGTTGAACCTGTCGCAGCAAATCATCTACACCAGGTAAATATTGTGAATATCCTGGTATCATTTCCTGCATCTGATTAAACCAGATTTGAACTCGATCGAATCCCTTGGGTACTAAGTCGATCAACTGCTGAATCTGCGAAATAAACGGCGGCACAATCAGCCCGACAAACAAAACCATCAGTACAATCAGCGAGACGATCGAGACGAGCACCGCTCCCCCACGCTTTAACCCAAACCGCTGAAGTGATTTCACCAAGCTATTGAGCGCCGTTGCAAATACGACTGCCGCGAATACTAGCAGCAAGACCTGGTGAAGCTGCCACAGGATATAAAGCGCGATCGCGAATGCCAAAAATCCGATCCATTTGCCGAGTCCCACCGTTTTTCACTCCTTTCCGAACCTTTTCGAGTGTACTCTCCAGATTGCAGGTGAACCCGAAAAATTTTCGACTGCCTAGAGATGGGGATTAGGCAAACAAGGCGACCCTTTTACCAGCCCAATTGCGTCGGCTGTTCATACACTCGCCTCAAGGTGTTCACATCTCTTGCAGAAATGGGTGGCGGTGTTCGGACTTGTGAGAAGTACATCACATCCGTTTCCAGTGGGCTATGTCCCCAAATCCCAAGAGCGTGTCCTAATTCATGACGAGCCGCCGCAAGCATCGAAAGATTCGGTCGATTGGGTTGAATCCGAATCTTCATTCGATGCCGCAGAATGCCATCTTGTTCAAATAGCTCAAATCGGGTGTCTGCAAATCGAATGCGCTCAGTCGGGGGAAAACGCAATGGAATCGAAGATCGATCGATAAAAATATCCGCCTCATTTTGTCGATCGACTAATTCCAACGGAAAATAAGCCTGCCACTCTTTCACCGCTTGCATCATCAAATCGTTCCAAATCTGACTCCGAGCATCCGCAGGCTGAATGAACACTTTCACAGGGAAGCGCGACCAAACGAGATAGTCTGGAGCAGTCTTTTGAACTCGATCGAAGTAATCACCAGAGCGATCGTTCCACTGTGCCAGAATTGCCGGAAGCGGATGAATTTTTGGAGCAGGTAACGCCCGACCAGAAATTGCCCAAAACAAAACGCACCCGATCGCTAATAGAACAATCGAATGCGTTCTAAACCGTTGGAATCTTAGCGACCGAGCCATCCTGCACTCAGAACAACGGTGATTCCCATAAACAGAATGGTAAAAAGCCAAGTTGCGCGATTCAACGTGGTTTCCGCGCTCTTGGTACTGGTAAACAGTTGAGCTTGACCGCCCAACCCGCCTAAGCCATCGCCTTTCGGACTATGCAACAGTACCAGAATGACAATTCCGACCGCAGAAAACGTCCAAATCGATCTTAAAACTGTGATTAATGTCATAAGTCCAAAACTACGATCGATACGTTTCTCATTATATGAATATTAGGGTTGCGCGATCGTGGATTTCGGCGGTTCTGCTCCTTGTGGACTCGGTGTAGGACTGGGTGGAGCCGCATTCAACTGATTGAAATACTGAAAGGTCATCTTCGACACTTGCCGAATCAGGTCTCCGGCTCGATCGTCGTTGTGCGGACGTTTCACCATTGCTGCCATCAAATAGCGCTTGCCATTGGGTAAATCGATCATGCCAACATCACCGAGCATGATGCCGATATCTCCAGTTTTATGAGCAATCACCGATCCTTCCCCCAATCCTTGAGGCAGCAGCGAATTGTTTACGACTTTCCGCATGATGTTGAGCATTCGATCGTGCGATCGCATTGTCACTAATTCGCCCCGATTCACCGCATCTAGGAGCGCAACCATATCACGCGGACTGCTCGTATTCGTACCCGGCAAATCTGGGAGCATATTTTGAATGGCAGTATTCGTTAAGCCCCAGGATTGAAACCGCTGATTGACAGCATCTTTTCCTCCTAAACGATCGATGATCATATTCGTCGCGGTATTGTCGCTGATATCGATCATTTTGGTTGCGACTTCGATCGCGGGAAACTGTGAGCCAACTGGCAGATTTTGCAGTTCTCCAGCTTCAGTCGCCACAAGTTCTTTTCGCATCGTCAGCGGTTCGTCGAGTCGAATCTTACCTTCATCCACTGCTTGGAAGAAGGCGACAAGCAGCGGAAATTTGATCGTACTAGCAGCAGGAAGCGGATTCGATCCATTGATGTCTACATAAGCGTGAGTGTCTGCATCCACGATCATGAATCCTGGAGCTAACTGGGTCTGAGATGCGATCGCGGTTTGAATCTGCGTTTTCAGCCCTGTGATTTCCTGATTGAGTTGAAGTTGAGACGCGACAGCAGGACTCGGAGAAGGACTTGCTTGCTCGGTTTTTTCCGGTTGAGGTGTTCCGCCAAATCGCGTTGCTGGGTCCCAAATCGACAAGCTAGTTCCCGCAATCACACCAATTCCAACACCGAGAATTAACAATCGAGTGCCATAGAGAAATGCTAACGCCGATCGACTTTTAGGCGCGGGCGGTTTTCTAACAGGGGGAGTGCGCCGAACTTCTGGCGAGGGAACCACTTCAAGGCGACGGTCTTTCGATCGTGGTCGATCGCTGCGAAACGATCGAACGGTTGTAGCAAATTCGCGGGACTTCGGGCGTTCAGTAGGAATGGGTTTACGTACTCGTTCCCGACGTGATGAAAGGGGAATCGGTTTCGGTGGAGTTTCAACTGCCCGACGACGAGAACGGCGGCGTTGTGCTGTCCGTCCGTTGCGCTCTAAATTTGACGCTGCTGAATCATCCGTATCATCCCACATTGATGCTGTTCTCCGTTCGTCAGGGATAAGGGTTTACAAAAGCGGTTCCAAGTTTAGAACGCTTTACGCTTTCGTCACGCGATATGTTTTAGGGATTTTACATTGACTTCGTGGATCTGATCCGCTCAAGTCTGGGAATCTTCAGAGGTTCGTGTTTTAGTCGCCCATTCGATCTGCCGCAAAACACCACGCAGCAAGGATAACTCGTTTTCTGATAAGTTGGCTCGATTGAAGATATGTCTAAATTTTTCCATCCGACTCGCGGCGGTGTGCGGTTGTAGGTAGCCAATATCGAGCAGTACGGATTCGAGGTGTTGATAAGCTCGATCGAGGGCATCCAATGAACAAGGAATTGCTTCAGGTGCAGTAGGTATCGGAGCTTGAAACAGTTCATAGCAACAGAGTGCTACTGCTTGAGCAAGATTCAGTGATTGATAGTTATCACTGGTTGGAATATATACAAACCGTTGAGCATACTTTAGTTCCCCATTGCTCAGTCCTCGATCTTCAGAACCAAAGAGCAGCGCGGTGTTTAGTCCCGGTTCTAGTAACCAAGGTAAAGCTTCGCGAGGATGTTCTAAAGGAGCATCAATTCTCGATCGAACCGCAGTTGCGATCGCACGATGACATCCTGCTAATGCTTCCGGAATCGATTTGACAATTTGCGCCGCTTCCAAAACGTCGATCGCTCTCATTGCCATTTTCCGCGCATCATCCGACTGCAAATCACACTTCGGATTCACAAGTACTAATTGATGCAAGCCCATATTTTTCATCACACGAGCGATCGAGCCGACATTGAGCGCTCCCGCAGGTTCAACCAGCACAATCCGAACTTGAGAAGACAAGGTTTCCGACATAGCACGCACGAGCGAAAGACTTTAAAATTAACGCATCTTTAGATCGAATTTGTTATGCCGCGCCACCGAGCCAAATCTGATTTACCCACCAAAGTGTGTCCGGTTTGTGGTTTGTCGTTCACTTGGCGAAAAAAGTGGGAGGACTGCTGGGACGAAGTGAAATACTGTAGCGATCGCTGCCGAAAACGCAAATCACAAGCAAAACCTGAATTACTGTAAGCCAGACGTGATAAGCTTCTGTGCTATGGAATTCTCAATGGAGTAGGGAGTAGGGAGTAGGGAGTAGGGAGTAATTAACGCTCTACTCCCCACTCCCCACTCCCCACTCCCCACTCTGCGCGAGGTTGCTTGTCATGTCTGTCGATCGAGTTCAGCCCAAATTGATCATCCACGGGGGTGCAGGAAGTTCGCTTAAAGGGAAAGGCGGAGCCGATGCGGTTCGTCGATCGCTCTACAAAGTGGTAGAAGAAGTTTATGCCCTTTTACTTGCTGGAGCCACCGCAACTGAAGCCGTAGTCACTGGCTGTCAATTGCTCGAAGATGAGCCGCGCTTTAATGCAGGAACCGGATCAGTATTGCAGTCGGATGGACAAATTCGGATGAGTGCGGCTTTGATGGATGGAGCGCGGCAACGATTCAGCGGTGTGATTAATACTTCGCGAGTCAAGAACCCGATCGAGCTTGCATTATTTCTGCAAACCTCTGACGATCGCGTTCTCTCAGATATGGGTTCTGCTGAGTTGCTCCGCGAATTGCAGCTTCCTTTGTATGATCCGCTGACCGAACTGCGCTTGCAAGAATGGATTCAAGAGCGCGAAGGTAACTTTAATCGTGCAATGGCGGGTGTAGTTGCCGAGAAAGAATTGATTTCGGAATCAGCGGGACGAGGCACGATCGGGGTCGTTGCTCTCGATAGTCACGGTCGGATTTCGGTTGGAACTTCGACAGGCGGAAAAGGCTTTGAGCGAATTGGACGAGTCAGCGATTCTGCGATGCCTGCGGGGAATTACGCAAACCCAGAAGCGGCAATTAGCTGCACCGGAATCGGAGAAGACATTATCGATGAATGTTTAGCGGCAAAAATCGTGATTCGTGTGACAGATGGACAGTCGTTACATCAGGCGCTTGAGAAATCATTCAAAGAGGCACATCAAAATCGACGCGATTTAGGCGCGATCGGACTTGCTGCAAACGGCACGATCGGCTGGGGAAAAACCAGTGAAGTGCTTCTAGCGGCGTATCACACTGGCGATCGCATTGGAGACACATTGGATCTGCCCGATGATCTTCAAACTGGAACTGTGTGACAGTTCGATTTCAGTACACCGACTAGAAATTACTGAAAAACTTATGCGTATCTACGGATGTGCTGAGGAAATCGCGTAGGTATGCTTTTACAAACGGGCAGGGCATTGTCCGCCAGGTTAGGCAATGTAAGACGGGCTACGTCCGCGATTGCTGTCTGAGCCTGAAATCCCACTGCTTCTAGCTGTGGGAGTGTGTCAAGTAGATTGGCAGTCTGCCGAGTAAGGACGTTTTCTAAAAGAGGGTCTAAACCCCCCAGCCCTCTTGTGTGAGACTTTCTCTACGATAGAAATATCAGGGATCTCCACTACTTTAACAAGCTCTCATTGCCCCTGAGAGTTTGTCTCCGAATTTTCCGCATCAGTAAAACCCTCCATCGAGTCACTGTATGGCACTGGCACAGGTTTACCAGATCAAGGCAGAGATCGCTCAGGCTTTCTACCAGCTTGGAGTGACCTATTATTCGATCGGTGATGCTACCAAAACAAGTGAAACGCTACGTCAAGCCGATCGACTTTTGAATGAAGTCGAAGCGGTGCAAAAGATCGAACAAGCCCTGCGTCAATGTTAAATATCAGATCTGCGAACCTTCATGATGTAGCGCTGATTTTGTCGTTTATTCAAAAGAAAGCAGAGTTCGATCGAGATATTGGTGCGTTCTCAGGAGTGCTTCAAACTTCTGAAGACAAGCTAAGAAAAACACTATTCGGAACGGCTCCTTTCGCTTACGTTCTGTTTGCTGAGTCTTCCGATTGCGAAATTGGTTTTGCACTGTATGGCTTTCGGTATTCATCGTTTGCAGGTCAGCCGAGCATTTGGCTTGATGATTTGTATGTCGATCGAGATCAGAGAAGCCAAGGAGCAGGAGCGCTATTGATGCAGCAACTCGCCCAAATCGCTCAAGATCATGGCTGTTCTCATTTGGCTTGGAATGCTGATGCTCGAAATATTCGCGGATTGCAGTTCTACGATCGCTTAGGTGCAGAAATCACAGAACAATATGGAAATCGCTGCTTCTTGAAATGGATTCCATGACGCAGCAAAAATTAATGCTCGATCGAGGAATTGGTGCGTTTTTAGACGTGCTGCAAAGTTCTGAAGACAAGATTAAGAAAGCTCTACTTGGAACGATTCCCCCAAAGTAGATATAATGTATCTACTTTTAATCTAAGTTTCTTATGGCTTCAACAGTTGCGAAATGGGGAAACAGTCTTGCGATTCGTATTCCGCAGAATTTAGCAAAAGAGCTTCAAATCTCCGAGGGCGCAGAAATTGAGATCAGCGCGATCGACGGTAACCTAGTCGTGAAACCGAGAAAGCGCAAGGGGTACTCACTAGACGAATTGCTAGAAGGCATTACTCCAGAAAATCTTCATGCGGCAGTTGATTTTGGGGAACCAGTGGGGAACGAAGTTTGGTGAAGCAACTAGATCCCTATATTCCCGATCGTGGAGACATTATCTATGTGGATTTTAATCCGACGATCGGGCGCGAGCAGAAAGGACTCAGACCGGGCTTTGTCCTCTCACCCCGCTCTTATAGCAAGAAGACTTCACTGGCTCTTGTAATGCCAATTACCAAACATCAGAAGGGATACGCTTTCGAGGTACTTCTACCGGATGGGCTAAGTACTTATGGTGTCATTCTCACTGATCAAATCAAGTGTATCGATTGGAAAGGGCGAAAGGTTCAATTTATAGAGTCTGTTTCAGAAGAAACTGTTGAGGAAGTTCAGGAAAAAATAAGGGCACTGCTGCTTTAACCAAACTTGATTGCAGCAAAAATTAATGCTCGATCGAGCCTTTTAATCGGTAGCATCAAGATCGTTCTAAAATTACGATTTGTGATGAATCCTGCTCTTAGTCAACTTGGGATCGAGATGTCCCGCCTGTCTGGTGTTCGGGCGATTATGAAAGACATTATTGAAACGTTGAGAGCGGGAGCCGGACAGAGTTTTATTAATCTCAGTGCAGGCAATCCGGTGATTTTGCCAGAGGTCGAACAGCTTTGGCGCGATTGTACTGCGGAATTGTTAGCCAGTCCTGAATATGGCGATGTGGTTTGTCGGTATGGTGCAAGTCAGGGATATCAACCGCTGATTGATGCGATCGTACAAGAATTTAATCAGCGCTATGGACTCCAATTAAGCGATCGTAATATTCTGATTACTCCTGGCAGTCAAAGCCTTTACTTCTATGCTGCAAATGCTTTTGGTGGATACACAGCAAGCGGTGAACTTAGAAAAATTGTTCTGCCATTAAGTCCTGACTATACGGGATATGGTGGCGTTACGCTCACTCCAGAAGCACTAATCGCCTACAAACCGGAACTAGAAATCGATCACGAAAATCATCGGTTTAAATATCGCCCCAACTTCAATCAATTACAAATTGATGAACAAACTGGATGCGTAATTTTCTCACGTCCTTGCAATCCAACTGGAAACGTTTTGAGCAACGATGAAGTGAATAAAATTACTTCACTTGCAGCCGTTCATGATGTTCCGGTTTTAATCGACTCTGCTTACGCGCCTCCGTTTCCTGCTTTGAACTTCACTGAAATGTCCCCGATGTTTGGCGGGAATGTAGTTCACTGTATGAGTTTATCGAAAGCGGGATTGCCCGGAGAGCGAATTGGAATTGCGATCGGTGAACCCGAAATTATTCAAACGCTCGAATGCTTCCAAACAAATCTCTGCATTCACTCCCCTCGATATGGACAAGCGATCGCGGCTCGTGCCATTCGATCCGGTCAACTCGCGGATATTTCTGAAAATGTGATTCGTCCGTTCTATCAAAGTAAGATTGCAATTATCGAAGAAACACTCGATCGAACAATGCCGCGATCGCTTCCCTGGTTCCTGCATCGTGGAGAAGGCGCGATCTTTGCTTGGTTATGGCTCGATCAGTTACCAATAACCGATTGGGAGTTTTACCAAGCACTCAAAAAAGTCGGCGTGATCGTTGTTCCTGGAAGCACCTTTTTCCCAGGCTTACAAGAAGAATGGCAACACAAACAGCAATGTCTAAGAATTAGCCTAACGGGAACAGATGTAGAATTACAAACAGCAATGGAACGACTCGCGGAAGTTGCACAGCAAGTTTACGGATCATAGAACGCATGGGATATATAGAAATCGGTAAAATTGTCGCCGCTCAAGGCATCAAAGGCGAACTGCGCGTCTATCCGAACACAGACTTTCCAGAACGATTCGAGGAACCTGGACAACGCTGGTTATTGCGTCCGAATCAAACCGAACCTGAAGCGATCGAGCTTCTTTCCGGTCGCTACATTGACGGTAAAGGACTCTATGTAATTCAAATCAAAGGAATTCACGATCGTACCACTGCCGAGAGTCTTCGAGATTGTAAATTGCTCGTTCCTGATACCGATTTACCCGAACTTGAAGAAGGCGAATTTCACGTTGCAGACTTGCTCGGTTTATCAGTTTATGAACAATCGACTCAAGAATTGATTGGCAAGGTTAAAGACGTGATTCCTGCCGGACATGATTTATTGCAGGTCGTTAAAGTTACACCAGAAAACGGACAAGAAAAGATTATTTTGATTCCTTTTGTGGAAGCGATCGTGCCTGTAGTTGACCTCGATCGACAGCGAATTGAAATCACACCACCCCCTGGACTTCTCGACTTATAGGTTAAGTTACTTCATTACTATTGAACGATTTAACTTCCAATTAACCTTTGTTGCGAAAATGAATCGGATTAAACCCGCATGGTAGATTAAATGAGGATTTGCAGGTGGCGAATCGAAGAAAGCAAAGCGTCGTAACTCTTTGAACGGTTAAGACAACGTTACATCGATCGCCAAATTACAGACTGTCACTCTGTCAAATCCCTCTATTCGACAGCAATGATTTGATAGTTATCAAGCAAGCTCAGTGTGATCTTTGTTGAATCTTCCTCACAACATCAATCGTGCTGGTTTTTGCGTCCGATCTTTTCTCGCCACAAGTCTCGCCGAGAACTTTTTTGAATTCTCTGCCCTTTGTTTTCCGAAATGACTTCCTTAGAGGGAGTAGTAATACCGAGACAATGTTGCAGACTATTCACTAGCCCCCTGGTGAAATCAGGAACAACAACGCTTTTTTAATCCCCCTGCTGAAGACTACTTAAATTTGAGAGGGCATTCCATGAAAGTACTATCGACTTACCTCCTCGCCTCTGTTAGACAAGCCGCTCCGATGATTGCAGGTTTTTCGCTTGCACTGGTCGGATCTATGACAGGCTTGATGGCGACGAATGCACCTGCTCAAGCTGCTCCTCGCAATCTGGAAAAGAATGTCATTGCACAAAACACCACATTGCCGGATGGAGTTTACCTATACGGGCAATCTCCTAACCCTGATGAGATTGGTAAAGGTTATTTTGTCTTTGAAGCACGGCAAGGAAAGTTAGTCGGTGCGCTTTATATGCCTCGATCGTCATTCGATTGCACCTATGGTCAGCTAGAAGCTGATCGCGTTTCCTTAATGGTGGTCGATAGCTACGATCGCTCTGAAAATCCTTTTGTAATCGCGACCGAACGGAACGATTCGGTCGCATCCCGCGATCCAGTCGTTGCTCCAATTAGCTTAGAAGGCTTCCATCGCCTCTCGAATCTGAGTGCTAACGATCGACGAATGCTGAATGTCTGTAAACAAAACTATCAACAACGCGCTTGGAACTAGAACATGAATGTTTTGATTGGGTGTTGATTCAATTAGGAAACAACACCCAAATCAAGTCGATGAAATCTTAGTTAAAAATGAATGCGATCGTGCCACTTTGCGCTAGGGTTAAGCACAAATGCGGACTGGTGACGGTTGTGAAGTATTTTTTTCTTTCGGATGGCTGGTGTGTGGGTCGAGTCTGGGAAATTGGCGGCTTATGGAATGAGATCGCCTGGAGACGCAAACCGCGCATTGAACAATTAGATTTAAGTATCTGGGAAAACGGCGAAAAGCTCTGGCTCTATCGCGTCGAAGATGAAGTGTTAATGGTCGAAGTGAAACCTTCACCTTCAGTTGAATCTGGCGCGATCGGGCAAGTTGTCTTAAAGCGATTAATCACAGCGGATCAAGCGATCGACATTCTCTGCAACGTGGACAAAGACATCGCCAACCTCTAACGTCTCACGGTTCCAGTAAATCCTGCGGCTTTAAACTGTAAGAGCTTTAACGGTAAAGGCTGATTGTCAGGAACATTCACCTGAAACTCAAATTCACTCACACCAGGCGGAACTTCTTCGATCGCGCCCAATCGCGTCCGGTTTTCAATAATCGGATCTTCATTCGCATCATAGATCCGCCCAAAGATGTCCGCATTGACAATCATTTTATTGGTCGGATTCGTTGCTTTGCCATACACAATAAAACATCGCGCTGATTGGGGAATGCCTCCCGCTGTCACTGCGCCCTTCGATAGTTCAATCGGGCATTCTCGATAGCCCAAATCCGACAGTTTAATTTGAGTCAGTGCCCAAGCATTCGAGATACCCATCACCCAAATCACTGCTGAGACTACGATCGCGATCCATGCCTTCATAACTCATCATCCCGCAACTGATACAGACCTTAGTGTATCGCAGTGTATCGCGCTCAATGAGCCTTACTGCGGCAATTGCGATCGCAGTTGTTGAATTTGTTCGATCGGCAGATCTGTAAGTTGAGCGATTTGTTCGATCGGTAAATTTTGCTGGAGCATTTTAAGCGCAATCTCCTGTAAAGCTTCCCGTTTTCCTTCTTCCCAACCTTCCTGCTCCCAACTCGTCCGAATCTCCATGGCTTTCTCCAGTGTGGTCTACTGTTGTAATTGCGATCGCAGGTGTTGAATTTGTTCGATCGAGAGATCTGTCATCTGAGCAATAAACTCCACCGTACAATTCTGCTGAAGCATTCTTAGAGCAATCTTCTGCCGCTCTTTCTCCATTCCATCACGCTCCCAGCTAGTGACAATTTCCATAACGACCTCCTGCTGTATCCCTTCTATTTTACCAATCTCCCTTTGAAAGACTTTCTTCTCCTGTGAATCTAAAGGTAAGTAAGTATCGACAAATTGAGAAATCAAACGAGTTCTTGCAGGATCAAGTTGCAATGTTGTCAGAATTCTCAAACATTCCGCTTTTACTTTAGGTCGATCGCGTTTTGCAATTTTCATTTTCGCCATCAACGCCGCCGCAACCGGATTCGCCTGATTCAGATAATTTCGCCAGTTCAATCGATTAAGTTGAATCGGCTCAAAGCTAAATTCCAGAACTTTTCGATCAGGAAACTCAACTTTGTAAATGTTCTTCTCTGCTCGTTGCGGTTGATCAAAGGAGAAAACAACGATCGGATAAATCCGCTGCAAATGCTTCTGATGCAATCGTGCGAAGTAGAAGAACATTCGCTGATTAAAATTCGACTGGCTGTAGGACTGCGCCTCGATATGCACAAGAAAAGTCATATCTGTACCTGCTTGCTTCACCGATACGAGTAGATCGATGATCTTCTCTTCGCCTTCCTCTAAATCGGCAAAATACTCCTGCTGCAAAAACACGATCGATTCACGCTCGATCGTCTCCGCCACTTTCGGCAAAAACAACTCTAGGAACTCGATGAAGAACGTCGAGAGCAATTCTTTGAACAGTCGGTCATGATCGATCGTCATCGGAAAAGATCAATAGTACTACGACCACAGGAAAATGTCGAAAAGGGGTTGAGTTTCGATTTAAAGAGGTAACTTCGCAATACGATCGACCCATTCTTCCGCTGCTGAAGCAGACCAAATCAGCAATAACTCTTCGATGACGACCTCGATCGACAATTTCCGAGAAACGATAATCACGCCCGCACTTCTGGAATTGACAATGAACTCAGCGAATTCCAGGGGCATTGTTCTACGATCGTGGCTTACCAAAACTCGCCCTTGTTGTGCTGCGATCGCTAATACTTCAGGATCTTTCACTCCTTCTAACTCAGCCGACAAAGCCGTTTGAAAGTCAATCCTCGGTTCTCGTCTTAAAACGCCTGTTACGATCGCTTGATTCAAATCCGCATCAGCCTGAAACCGAATATTCACGAACTGACCTTCTTAGCTGCCATCAATTTGTCATACAGCACTGGGTCGTCAGTCTTCAAAGGCTGAGGCATCGCGTCGAATGCGGCGGCTTCTTCGGCTAAATAGGCATCAATTTCGGCGCGATTGGCAAGGTAGAAGGTAATTGCTCCATAAACTTGTTCGAGCGTGAGCAACGGAAACGCCTGCACGATGCTTTCAGGAGATGCGCCTTGCTGGAAGAGATATACGATCGAATCGAGGGAAATCCGAGTTTCTTCAATCCAATAAGCATCGTTTCGATACTCTACATATGCTTTCGCTGCGACAACTGCCATGCTGTTACACAAACTCCAACAGTATTTTAACTCGATCGCATTGTTATGTTTACGATCAATCCCCTCATTCCTCAACCGATCGACGGTTCAGATAAGCTTGATAACTTAGCGCTGGCTTGTCGTTGCTGCAATGAGCCAACTATATTTTCTGCCAAAGTTTGATTTCACCTCCTCCAAGACCTGCTGCTAAAACCTGACCGTCTTTGCTAAAAGAAACCGAAAAAACTCCATACCAGCGAGAATCCTCTTTAAGAGTATGAAGTAACTTCCCTGTTTTTACATGCCAGATCTTAACAGTGTCATCTCTGCTACCACTAGCGATGAATTGACCATCCGGGCTAAATGACAGCGAATAGACAGCATCTGAATGGCTATTCAACTCAGCGTGCTTCTGCTCAGTTTTTAAGTTGAGTAGCAATATCTCACCTTCGTTATCTCCAGCAGCAAGAAATTGGCTCTGGTTACTTATTGCCACTGTATTAATCGATGTTCCGATCTCGATACACATTCTCAAAACGTCGTCAGTCTGCCAATTACACACTCTAACTTGACCGTCTCGACTCCCACTTGCAAGGATCTTACCGTCAGGGCTAAAAGTAACAGTATTAACCCAAGTTGCTAGTTAGAAGCGGTCAGGGAGCAAAGCCAATAAAATCTCTTCAAGATGTTGACCCTCGAAGAGAAGAAAAATGCTTGACGAAATTATAGCGATTTATGCAATTACCGACGA
>NZ_JBNXVP010000017.1:0-162230 GCF_050565645.1 Leptolyngbya sp. AN10 | reverse complement strand
CCAATGATGCCGTCAAACTTGCGGGTCGGGGTCAACGTTTTCGACTCACTGAAGGGGCTTTTGACTCTTTTACCCTACCGCGTTCTCATGGCTTTGGATAGTCAAAAGTCATAATGAGAATTGCTGAGAATCTACGTCTTTGCTTTCATCCTCTGTTCAAGTCTTTTATACTAAACGGTAGCTTTCCATTTCCTCGGCTTGAATCCATGAACTCTGTCATTTGTCCCGTTCCAGAGGAACAGCGACCAATTAACGAATATCAAGACCTGAAGGAATCTTGGTTTTTTCGGTGGGCAACCCTCGAACTTGTTGGCTATCTCAAACCGATCGTCATTCTCTGGTTGATGAGTTGGCTGATTTCGGCTCCGGTGGCTGCGGTCAGTTTTCCACCTGCAAAGCATTTAGAGCAGTTTCTTTTATTCGCATCGGCTGGAGCGCTTGTGATTCCAGGCTTGGCGTTGCTACGGCTCTATTTGGGATGGGCGTATGTGCAGCGTCGATTGCTCGATCCAGCGGTGTTTTATGAAGAGTCGGGCTGGTATGACGGGCAGATGTGGGAAAAGCCGCCAGAAGTGTTGGCGCAAGATCGGTTGATTGTAAATTATCAAGTGCAGCCGATTTTAGAGCGGTTGAAAAAGACGTTTGGCGCGATCGTAGTTACAGTCTCGATCGGGATTGCAATTTGGTTTGTACTCTAAACCATAAACTTCATGATATGCAATTGGATGCTCGGTGAATTCTATTCGCCTCAGAGGGTGTTTGAGAAGTATAAAAAGCGGCTTTGCTACGTCGCGAGTTCGCCCGGAGATCAATCTCCGGGCTAATGGAGGAAACTCCGCTGAAGCGGACTGGGAGCATCATACGGAATTCTTAGCCCAGTTTAGTGGGCTTCCCACAATTAGCCCGGAGATTGATCTCCGGGCGGGTGAATGCGATGAACGATTATTTCTCAAACACCCTCTCAGTACCGCATAAATCTCTAAAACAAAAAAGGTGAAGCACTTCAGAAGCAACATCACCTTTTTTAAGAATTACCTTTTCGCGAATTGGAACGAATCTACAGGCTAGTGAAAAATCCAATAATACCATGTCCGGTAAAGACTTCGAGCAATACAAGCGAAACAAAGCCGATCATGGCAAGCCGACCGTTTAAGCGTTCCGCGTTGATGTTAAATCCGAATTGAGGCTGATCCGTGACGTACATTTGAGGCTCGATCGCAAAGTTGTTCAATTTGCCCTGATCGTCCACAATGGAGCCGCTTTTCATGGAATATTCTCACTTTTGTGCTTAATTTCTTCACAAACTGTAACAGATTGTATTGAGTTTTGTAAAGAAGATGAGTGTGAAAAAGCCCCTTCAAAATCGAAAGGGCTGAAAAAAGAATTAGTTCGCGACGGGGGCAGTTTGAGAGAGAGTATCGCGGTATTCCTGAACGATCTTGCGGAACTGATCGCCCTCGATCGTTTCTTGTTCGAGCAAGACATCGACTAAGCGATCGACTAATGGACGATTCTCACGCAACAATCGACGCGCTTCGGCGTAACAGAATTTCGCAATTTCACGCACTTTATGATCGATTTGACTTGCGAGTTCTTCAGAATACTCTGATTGCGGCATCATGCTGCGACCTAAGAACACTTCGCCGCCCGCACTTTCAAAGGCAACCGGACCCAAATCTGACATGCCAAACATTGTGACCATTTGCCGCGCAATCTGAGTTACTTTGCCGATATCACTCGCAGCGCCTGCATCGATCGCATCTTCACCAAATACTTCAGCTTCAACGGCTCGACCTCCCAGAATCACTTTAATTCGATCGAGCATCCAAGCACGAGTATAGAGACCACTATCGATCGTTTCCTCATCCGGAACCGTTTGTGAGAAGCCTTCGATTCCACCCGCACGAGGAATGATTGTGACTTTGTTCAACGGATCAGCATTCTCTAGAATCGTCGTTAATAAAGCGTGTCCGATCTCGTGATAGGCAGTCATGCGCTTGCGAGTGGAATCTAGCAGCGGATTTTTCGCAAGCCCGATCGATACGCGGTCGATCGCATCATCAATTTCCAGCATCGTGACCGCATCTTTACGACGACGTGCAGTTAGAATTGCCGCTTCATTCAGCAAGTTCGAGAGTTCTGCTCCAGAAAATCCAGGAGTTTGACGAGCAATCTTTTCTAGATCTACTTCGTCTGAGAGCTTCTTGTTTCGGGCATGAACTTCGAGGATTTTCAGGCGACCTTTACGATCGGGTAAATCGACCGTGATTTGTCGATCGAATCGTCCCGGACGTAACAGCGCAGAATCCAACACATCTGGGCGGTTCGTTGCAGCAATAATAATGATTCCAGTGTTGCCTTCAAACCCGTCCATTTCAGTGAGCAATTGGTTCAGCGTTTGTTCGCGTTCATCGTTTCCGCCGCCAATTCCTGCACCCCGTTGCCGTCCCACCGCGTCAATCTCATCGATAAAGACGATACAAGGCGCGTTCTCTTTCGCTTTCTTGAACAGGTCACGAACACGGGAAGCGCCAACACCGACGAACATTTCGACGAATTCAGAACCAGAGATCGAGAAGAACGGAACACCCGCTTCACCTGCGATCGCTTTCGCCAACAATGTCTTACCTGTTCCCGGCGATCCAACTAATAAAACTCCCTTGGGAATTCTCGCGCCAACTGCGGTAAAGCGTTCTGGCTTCTTCAGAAATGTGACGACTTCTTGAAGTTCTTCTTTCGCTTCTTCAATTCCTGCCACATCATCGAACATGACACCCGTTTTGGCTTCCATTTGGAATCGAGCGCGAGACTTTCCGAAGCTCATCGCTTGTCCAGGTCCACCCGGAGAATTGCTCGATCGACGGAGAATCAGCAGCAATCCAGCAATCAGCAGCATAAACAGCAGTAGATTCGCAATCAACCCAACCACGACGCTATTATCTGCGGTCGGATCAGACTCAAACGTGACCTTATTTTTGCGGAGTCGATCGATCAGTTCTGGATTGCGATCGAGCAATTGCACTTCGAGCGGCGGATCGTTCTTGCTCTTTCCTTGCAGGCGAACTCGTGCCACGTTCTGAGCTTCATCGATTTCGACACGCTCGACTTCGCCTGCATCAATTTTTTTCAGTAATCCCGTATAGCTTAGGGTTTCACGGGCTTGAGCCATCGCTGGAGCACTCATCAAGAGGCTCTGAAGCAGCATCCAGCCTACGATCGTAGCTTTACCTGCTTTCGATCGAAACTTCGTGAGCGACAGCGATTGAGCAAAATTCCGTGAGCCTTTCATTGTGTGTTGCCTTTTGTCGGGTGGGACAGTATAGGGAGCGATATGAGGGTAGGGAGTAGGGAGTGGGGAGTGGGGAGTGATTTTAGTTAGCTTCTACTCCCTATCCCCTACTCCCTACTTTCCTACCAGTCTAGCCGTCTCAAAACGAATTGACACTTAAGCAGGTGGAGTTTCGGGCGTGTACTTGACAATTCTGAGACAGTTGCGCTGTCCTCGACGATCGTAAGTGACTTCATCTGCTAGACGGCGCAATAAAAACCAGCCGTATCCTCCTTCTTGTAGAGTTCCTGGCTGGGGTTCTCGAATATTGTTGGGATCAAAAGGTTGCCCCCAGTCCCAAATTTGTATCTCCATTCGATCGTCGTGCAGGGCGACCTCAATATCGATCGAGGTGTCCTTCGAGAGTCCGGAGTGGGCGTGACGGACAGCGTTTGTAAATCCTTCGGCTAAAGCAAGATTGAGGCGGTGGAGTTGATTCTCACGCCGGGGAAAGTGTGGATCATGTTGATACCAAAACTTCTCAAACCACTTCTGGACATGGTTCAAGACTGTGAGGTTACTGTTAACCGACAGATGCTCTTGTTGAAACATGCTTCGCTTCGTTCACTCGATCGCGGGTCTAGGGGGGTGTTTCTATCTCTAACTGTATTTATGATACGTGTCTTTTCAGCGTCGATGCGTTGTATTTTCTCCCAAAATGCTCTGAAAAATTTGGCACTCGGTAGAGGGTTTGCATAGACTCCAATCAATGTAAGGAATTGATATCTAGCGCTTTTCGCTGCAATTGTAGCAGTTCCTTAATTCCTTTCTCGGCAAGGTTCATAATTTGATCTAATTGCTGTCGCGTGAAGCTGCCTTGTTCGGCTGTTCCTTGAATTTCAATGATTTCGAGTGCATCATTCATGACCACGTTGCAATCGATATCGGCTGTGACATCTTCGGGATAGTTCAGGTCGAGAAATGCCTCGCCTTCGATCAGTCCTACAGAAATAGCTGCGACTTGATGACGGATTGGAGAGCGATCGAGGTCTCCTTTTTGAATCAAAGTCTCGATCGCATCATGCAACGCGACGAATGCTCCTGTAATGGAAGTGGTTCGTGTGCCAGCATCGGCTTGCAGAACATCAGCATCGATCGTAATCGTGCGTTCTCCAAGAGCCTGCATATCAAGTACTGATCTCAAGCTGCGTCCGATCAAACGTTGAATTTCTTGAGTGCGTCCGGAGAGTTTGAGCAGTTCACGATCTTGTCGATCGGGTGTGGCTCCCGGTAGCATTCTGTATTCTGCGGTGAGCCAGCCTTGTCCTTTGCCTTCGAGAAATCGAGGCACTTTGGGCTGAACGCTGACCGTACAGAGAACTTGAGTATCACCACAGCAGGCAAGAACGGAACCTGCGGAAAATTTAGTAAATCGACGGGTGAAAGTCGCGGGACGGAGTTGATCGGGTTGCCGACCATCTGGACGCTGCCAGGGCATGGAATTTCCTCAAATCTGTGATTTAGCATACCGTCCACTGTTTGCTCTGGACGGGTGGATTCCAGATTGTCTTCAGATTTCAGGTTACAATCCCGCAAACCATTCGTACCCCTGATCTTCCCAATAGCCCCGCGATCGACCTAATTTGCTCACTAGCGTAATCCGCGTCACCCATTTGCTCTGCTTGTATCCCAGCTTGATCGGCGATGCCAATCGTAACGGCGCACCATTCTGAATCGGCAATGGCTCTCCGTTCTTTTGATATGCCATTAGAGTTTGAGGATGAAGGCACGATCGTATGTCCCAACTCTCTGAATAGCGATCGGCAGATTGAAAGTAAACGTACTGAACTTCTGGTTTCGGTTGCGCCAGTTGAATCAGATCTCGGAGTCGAACACCGTCCCACTGTACGATCGCTGCCCATCCTTCAACGCAAACATGACGAATAATCATCGAAGTGAGCGGCAATTTGTAAATCTCATTCAAACTGAGCGACAACGGCTGATTGACTTCGCCATCAATAATTAATCGAAATTTCTCTGGATCAATCACAGGCGTAAATCCAAAGGTATTCACGATCAATTTATCTGGCTCGATTTGACTCGCCGCAAATTCAGGCACAGGCGTTTCGGGCTTCAGTAATAGTTCCTCAACTTTTTGATTGAATGGTTCTGTGAGTGCGCCTGCTACATCCGCAAAAATCGGAACACCACAGCCACCCAGAATTAATCCTGAACTTGAAACACCAGCGATTTTGAGAAAGTCACGTCTCGAAAAATTCTGCATTACCCTTACCAGAACATTGAATCAATGAGGCGAGAACCTCCGACTTTGAGCGCGAGAAAGGAATGGACGATCGCGAATCCGATCACGGTCGGAACACTAGAGAAATGGACAATTCTCAACGCTTGCCAATCTCCGAACATCTCGACAATCCAAGGAAATTGCGCGGGTTTGTACATCCCGATACCGCTGAGGATCGCGAGGAGAAGAATGGGCACGATCGCGGTATAAGCAACCCGATGCCAAGCATAATATTTCCGCTTCGGGTTTTTTCCGGTCTGGAGTGCCTTCATATCATTTGCACCGACAAATCGATGCTTCCATCGCCGCGTCACAATCGCGTAAATTCCGTACCAAAGTAAATTAAGCGAAAAGATTCCCATCCCCGCAAAGTGCCAATCTCGCCCCCCTGCTAACCATCCACCCATTGTAAAAATCGGCGGAATTGGAATGCCTGCTCTACCTCCAAACACTGGATTGGCATTATAGATTTGCAATCCGCTGGTCAGCATGACGAATAGACTAACCACATTAATCCAATGAAACGTTTTGGCGAGAATTGCCTGTTTCGGTAAAACTTTGAGTTCCATCGCGCTTCACAAAAGATCACATATTCATTAATGTGACACAAAAAAGAACCCGTAGCTTGTGAAAACCACGGGTCTAAAATTCTCTCAATGCTCGATTACAGTGGAAGGCGAATTGGATCACCTTGCGATCGCTCGATTAACAAAAACCGAGGATGCAACGCAGGCGGAGTATTAAAAGAAAGCTCAATTGCTAAGGCTTCACCAAAGAAGAAAGGCTTGCCGAGTAACCTATCTTCATCAAACTCATTAGTGAGATAGGCATTGCCGTGAGCATCAACTAGCACGACGCGACGAATTAGATCAATCTCATCGGCTCTAAGAGATGCCCTGCCACCAGTGAGATTCCGAACATTCAGAGTAATCCTTGCTTCGGTTTTGCCATGTGAAGCAATATAACTAATGTTGCTTGCATAGAAGTCCCAGCCTTGAAATTCTAATCGCCTCCGTTGAGTAAGCTGAACAGGAATCGCGTCAGCAGGCAAAACAACCCCAGAAGACAAACACGCTGCAATGAGACTGAAAGTGAGAGCCGTTTTTTGCATAGTTGAGGCTTGAGTAAAACAGTAAAGCCTCCTCAAATTCGAGAAGGCTTCCGTTATCGTTCCCAAGCTCAATGCGATCTATTTCGATTTACCCGTCGTGACCAGAACACGCTCTGCTAACTTATCTGGGACTTCTTGTAGATGATCGAATTCATATTGGAAGAATCCGACACCCATTGTTTGCGATCGCAGTTCCACAATCAAATCGTGCATTTCTGCCTGTGGTAACAACACAATCACATCATCCCAACCAACCCAGCCGTCTTTACTGTCATAGCCCATCACTTGACCGCGCCGACCACTAGAGAGCCGCAGCACTTTCGAGGTGAAATCTGTTGGAACAGAGACAGTGACTCGCACGATCGGTTCTAACAACACAGGTTCGCATTTCGCCATGCCTTCTTGCATTGCAATTCGAGCCGCTTGCTTAAAGGCTTGCTCTGAACTATCGACACTGTGGTAGGAACCATTCGTCAAAGTCACCGCAACATCAACGACTGGGAATCCAAGCGGACCTGTTGAGAGATATTCCCGCACACCCATTTCGACACCAGGAATGTACTGTTTGGGAACCACACCGCCGACAATCTTTTCACCAAATTGGAAACCATCCCCCCGTGATACAGGTTGAATGTCGAGATAGACATCTCCGAACTGTCCATGTCCTCCGGTTTGGTGCTTGTAGCGTCCGTGTGAATTGGTCGCTTTGCGAACGGTTTCTTTGTAGGGAACTTGTGGAAGGTGCGTAGACATGGGGAGATTGTACTTGCGCCGTAATCGATCGAGCGCGACTTGCAAATGGATTTCACCCTGTCCCCACAAGATGATTTCATGGGTATCGCCATGTTGTTCCCAACAAATCCCGCAGTCTTCTTCGAGCAGTTTTGCCAATGTTCCTGTGAGCTTCACTTCATCATTGCGCTTCTCTGCTTGAATTGCCATTGCATAGACAGGTCGGATCTGTTCTGGTTTCGGCAGTGCTTTCACGTCTCCGGTAGAAAGTGTATCTCCGGTTTTAATGCCTTCCATTCGAGCGAGAGCAACAATCTCACCTGCTTGAGCAGAATTGATACTTTGTTGCTGTTGACCCATCAGGCGATACATTCCACCAATGCGAACACCGTTGAGCGTCATACCATCAGCGATCGTTCCTTGCCAAACTCGAACCAGTGAAAGCTTTCCGCCTTGTTGTGTGTGGTAAGTTTTCAGAACTTGAGCAATTTCGGTGTTGCCGGGTTTGATGTTGCGGTGTTCAGCAATTGTGTCTGGTTCTGGTGTTTCCCGCAGTAATGCAGCGAGCAGCGGACGAACACCAAAATCCCGATCGGCACAACCAAAGAACACAGGCACAATCAAGTCTGCACCCAGTTCCATCTTCAAATCTTGAACAATCTCATCTTCAGGCGGCTCAACCTCTTCTAACAGTTCCTCTAAGAGATGGTCATCCCAGTTCGCCAAGGTTTCGAGCATTTCCATTCGTGCCAGTTGCTCTTGGTCTTTGAGGTCTTCTGGAAATGGAACTGGATCAGCAGGTGCGCCCGGATGATAGTGATAAGCTTGCTCAGTTACAAGATCAATGAATCCAGTCAATGATTCGCCTCGCCCGATCGGGTATTGATGCGGAATCAGTGGACGACTCGATACAGTTTTCAGCGCATGAAGCACTTCCATAAAGTCCACATCAGCGCGATCCATTTTGTTGAAGAACACTAAATGCGGAATTTCCCAATCATCCAGGAATTTGAACAATGGCGATAGGGTCAGAACTCGATCGACAAGTGGTTCTGTTACAACCACAACGGCATCTACGCCAATCAGCGCATTCAAAGTTTCCTGAGCGAATTCAACCGAGCCGGGACAGTCAAGGAACGTAAACCGCACATCTTCGTAAGTTGTGAAAGCGGTGTTAATTTCAACCGTCATTTGGCGATCGCGGGATTCAGGGCTGCTATCTCCGACCGTGTTCTTGTCTTGCACTGTGCCTTTGCGAGAAACCGCATTCGTGACCCAGAGCAAACTTTCAAGTAGCGTCGTTTTGCCGCTGAGATAAGGACCTACGATCGCCACACTTCGGATGCCAGTTGAGTTGCTGCTCATACTATCCTCCTGGATATTAGAAATAACAATTTGTCCTCGATTTCAACAAATAGAAAATTAGCCTAATTCTTTGCAATGCAGAGTTCAAAGAATCAAGCAATTTCTATTGGTGAATCGAAGCAATTTGATCTCGTTGAAACTGTAGAGTCTTCAATCTGAGAATTGATAATGTTGAATTATCAAACTGTTTTGATTTAGCCGTTCAAAACCTCAGATTGTCTTAACAAAAAGGGGCGCGTTTCCGCACCCCTTTTTGATTATCTTACGAGCGATTGCACAGTATCGGCTGTAGCTTTGCCGTTGCCATTGTGGTGGTGAGTGTGTCCGTTACCGTTTCGAGGTTGAATCACACCGTAGCCCCCGTGATTTCGTTCATAAGCGACGTTGATTTCGCCTGTTTCGACATTGCGGAACATATAGAAATCATGTCCTACCAGTTCAAGCTGCTCGATCGCTTGTTCCACGGTCATCGGTGGCATCGAGAAATACTTAGTGCGAACGACTTGTGCCGGAAGTTCTGGCTCTCGGCTGAGATCCAACTCTCCAACCACAGGCTGATCGCTCAGCGTCTCCGTGTTTTTCTCATGTCGATGATTTGATCTTTTTTCTTTATATTTCCGCAAGCGACGCGCAATTTTGTCTGCAACTAGATCGATACTTGCGTATAGATTTTCGCTCCCTTCTTCGGCTCGAACAACAGTGCCATTGGCGTAGATCGTAACTTCAGCAATTTGTTTGACAAGACGGGGGTTACGACTAACAGAGAGATGAACATCGACTTCGGTTGTGAGTGTTTGATAATGGCTCACTGCTTTCTCGATTTTCTGATGAACGTACTCTCGAATCGCGTCCGTAATCTCGATATTCTTTCCCTGGATCACAAGCTTCATATGAGCTATTTCCTCCCCTGAAGTGGTGGGTGATTAACTTCACACTAGCACTTTGTATTGTGGCAAACCACTCCGTTAAAAATCTTTTGCATCTGTTGATAATTCTTGATTCACGTTATTCGGTAATTTCGTCTGTTTCTCGCTTGATCTTTAAACGAAAATGTTTCAAAGTGAAGTGTTTGGGATGAATATCTTTCATGCGATCGTGTCTTCTTTACTCTAAAGGTTTGACTGCTTACAAAACGGCTTGGGATTGGCAGCGATCGCTTGTAGATGCACGAAAGCAAGATTCGGATCTCAATGACGTTTTGATTTTGTTAGAGCATTATCCGGTCTATACATTAGGACAAGGATCTGATGCTAGTTTTCTTAAGTTCGATCCGAATCACTCTGGGTACGAACTCCATCGCATCGAACGCGGCGGAGAAGTGACTTATCATTGTCCGGGTCAGATTGTGGGCTATCCGATTTTGAATTTGAACTATTACCAGCGAGATTTGCATTGGTATCTTCGACAGTTAGAGGAAGTGATTATTCAGGTTTTAGCGGTGTATGGACTATCAGGAACGCGAATTCCAGGGCTGACCGGAGTTTGGGTAAAAGATCGAAAGTTAGCCGCGATCGGCATTAAAGTGAGTCGCTGGATTACGATGCACGGATTTGCATTGAACGTGAATCCTGATTTAAGTGGATTCGATCGCATTGTTCCCTGTGGAATTTCAGATAAAGCGGTTGGCAGTCTTGAGCAGTTTGTACCGGGAATTACGATCGGAGAAGTCAAACGGGAAATCGCGATCGCATTTGCTAACGTGTTTGACGTATCACTAGAACACTGTGGATTATGATCAGAGAAAGTCAGCGATCGCGTTGGAAAACCTGATGTTGATTGAGATACTCCAGAAGCAAAAGCCTTAGATAATTTTGAGCTTCGACATACGCTTTTATCTGGGAGTATTCAACACTTTGAGTAAAATACCAATTCGCAAAGTAATCGATTTCAAATAGCTTAAGTTGTCTAAGCTGTTGAATTATTTCGTCGATCGATGCTTGATAGTTCTGAGTCATCACTTGACTTGCATACCCTTGAATCTTCGTCGCGAATAGCTCAATCTCGCCCAAAATACTAAAATCTTGGTCTTCTTCCCATTGTGCTAGTTGATGCCGCTGCGATCGCATTGCTTGATAGTCCAGATTCAACTGCTCTACCAATTTACTAATATGGATTAGATCAGAAGAGGGCTGTGAGAGAAGTCGCTTATTCATAGACCGCTAGTTTTCGCCGTATGACACAATTTTGCCGGATCGCTCGATCAGAAATTCAAATCCCTTGTTCCATCTTATCAGGAGCGCCGTAAAACCCCATCGCGACTCGAACGGAGAAACAGCGAAGCGCCCGGTCGGAGAGAGCAGGTTGGGGTTTTACGGCGCGGCAATGACGAATTGATGCCCTCTTTCGCTTTGCAGATCTAAAGCAAATTGCATCGGTGAGGAATTGCCAGTTTCTCAGCACTGAGTACAAATCAATCATGCTTACAGCATTTACGCTACGCTGTAAGACATCCAAGCAGGAATCAGCGCTCATGGAAAAAGCCTTCCGCTATCGGTTCTACCCAACGCCTCAGCAAGCAACCTTGTTGCGGCAGACGGTCGGCTGTGTGCGGTTGGTCTATAACCGAGCGTTAGCGATGAGGACTGAGGCGTTCTACCAGGAACAAAAACGCATCGGCTATCTTGAGACCTCTGCTGCATTAACCCAGTGGAAGAAACAAGATGACCTTGCATTCCTGAAAGACGTTTCCTCGGTTCCGTTACAGCAGACGTTGAGACACTTACAAACCGCGTTCACCAACTTCTTCGAGAAACGGGCAAAATATCCCAACTTCAAGAAGAAACGGAATGGCGGATCTGCAACGTTTACCAAGTCAGCATTCAATCTCAAAGATGGGCAGCTATTCATGGCGAAGTCAGATGAGCCACTCGATATCAAGTGGTCACGTCAACTCCCCAGAACTGCGAATCCATCGTCTATCACAATTCGGCTGACTCCTTCCGGTCAATGGTTTGTGTCGATTCTGTGTGACGTGAAGATTCTCCCTAACCCTAAGTCAACTCAACAGGTGGGTTTGGACATGGGCATCTCGTCGCTGGTAACGACCAGTGACGGGGTGAAATTCGAGAACCCGAAGTCACTCAGAAAAGCTCAGAAGAAGCTCAGACGATTAAACAAGTCTCTAGCCCGAAAGCAAAAAGGCTCGAACAATCGTCGTCAGGCTCGAATCGCTTTAGCCAAACAACACGAGCAGATTGCCAACATTCGCAAAGACAATCTGCATAAGATTACGACTCAACTGGTGCGCGAAAACCAAGTCATTGCCGTTGAGACGTTGAACGTCAAAGGAATGTTGGGGAATCACAAGTTAGCTCAAGCGATTAGTGATGCCAGTTGGGGAGAGGCGTTACGTCAGTTGGAATACAAGTCGAACTGGTACGGACGTGGTCTTGCACAGATTGATCAATGGTTTCCCAGTTCCAAGCGGTGTTCAAGTTGCGGTCACATCCTCAACAAATTGCCGCTACAGGTTCGTGAGTGGGATTGCCCTAGCTGCAACGCTCATCACGACCGGGATCAGAACGCAGGGAAGAACATTTTAGCCGTGGGACTCACGGTGTTAGCCTGTGGAGCGACTGTAAGACCAAAGCTCTCTAAGAGTGGAGGCGAGTGCGATGAAGCAGGAAGCAACAGCAGTAATGCTGTAGCGACTCGGAGGCGACGCAAAAGCTCCGAGGAATCCCCACCTTCAAAACCGCAGAGCCGTAGGCTCAAGGTTTAAGGTGGGGAGGATGTCAATGCGCCATCGGATAGAACTTTCTGTCTCGCGCCTCTTTTATTAAAGTTCTTTGCCTTGCGAAGATACCTTAGATACTCCCCAGAAAATCCATGTCGCTCTGCATGGTCAACAATACTATGAGCAATCGTTGGATAGGTTGCCTGATCCCAATCCGACATCAACAACTCAATCTCCAAAATCTCATCTTCGGTATAGCCTGTAAATAGAATTTGCTCATATGGATCAGGCGAATTGGTCATTCATTAGCCCTGTGATTAATCTATGCGACCGATTTATCTCGATAACCATTCAACCACACGGGTAGACGATCGCGTTTTAGCCGCAATGCTCCCTTTCTTCACTGAGCATTATGGCAATCCTGCAAGTGTGACTCATGCGTATGGCTGGGAAGCAGAAGCCGCCGTCAAACAAGCACGAGAAATCATTGCTGAAACGATCCACGCCACGCCCGAAGAAATCATCTTTACTAGCGGTGCAACTGAGGCGAATAACTTAGCAATCAAAGGAGTCGCAGAAGCATATTTCAATCAAGGGCGACATATCATCACGGTTCAGACTGAGCATAATGCTGTGTTAGATCCTTGTCGATATTTAGAATCGCTTGGGTTTGAAGTGACTTATTTGGGAGTCGATCGATTTGGCTTGATCGATTTGACGGAACTCGAAAATGCTATGCGTGAAGATACGATTTTGGTTTCGGTCATGGCGGCAAACAATGAAATCGGCGTGATTCAACCGATCGATAAAATTGGCGAACTCTGTCACAGTCGAAACGTTCTCTTTCATACGGATGCTGCACAAGCGATCGGTAAAATTCCTCTCACAGTTCAGAACATTGATTTGATGTCGATCACTGGACACAAGCTCTATGCTCCAAAAGGCATTGGTGCTTTGTATGTGCGACGACGAAATCCGAGAGTTCAACTTTCGGCACAGTTACATGGAGGAGGACATGAGCGAGGAATGCGATCGGGGACACTCTACACGCCGTTAATTGTTGGATTGGGGAAAGCGATCGAGATTTCTGATCCAACTTCGGAAATGCTTCAAATTGGAAAATTACGCGATCGCTTGTGGGAACAGTTGCAGATTGAAGGCGTTCATCTAAACGGACACCCGACTCAGCGCTTACCGGGGAATTTGAATATCAGCGTTGAGGGAGTGGATGGACAGGCGTTGCTGTTGGGATTGCAATCATCGATCGCGGTTTCCTCTGGGTCTGCTTGTACCTCAGCGAAAATTGAGCCGTCTCATGTACTGAGTGCGATCGGAGTTCCAAAAGAATTAGCCTTTGCGTCGATTCGGTTCGGAATTGGGCGATTTAATACTGAAGAAGACATCGATCGAGCCGCCCATTCTGTACAAGAAACCGTCAAATCACTTCGACAAATTTAATCATTTTTTGTGCGGAATACTCGCAACTTTAAGTGAGAAAATTGTAAGAATTTATCGCTCCGCATAGATTTGGAAATCTGTAAACCGTCTATATAACGAGATCAAATTATTCCTCATTTCAGAAGGGTAATTTGTTTGTATCAAACATACTTGTAAATACGGATTATTAGGAAATAGGACGATTTCAGAATGTAAAAACGTTTTCGTTCTCAGACGAATTTGGGGATATCTAATTAAAAGAAAGAATGGAAGACTTGCATTTTCTCTGATCCCTGTTCTGTTCTTCCCAATCTCGAATCGCCTCCGCTCGAAATCTTAGAACAGTTTCCTCTGCCTTTAGAGTGATCCCCGAATTATAAAAACAATGTGAAACCCTATTTTCAAAACTAGCCTCTACAACCGAGAACTAGCAGCGATTTCCAAGGATTTCATCACAATTCGTCACTTACAACACAATTCACAATAGAGATTAGAAACTGCCCTCATCGTGAAATTTCTATTGTTCACTCACAACAATCCTTGAAATGAGTGAACTTTTTCACTAACTGTTTCTCAATCCGCAGCACTTCATAACAAAACCACAGACTTCCTTAAGAAGTAACCCTGCCGTTTCACACTTATTATCGAAATTGTCCGAGAAATGAAAAGTAACGATGCCTTCACCTCGACTTGTCGCCATTGCCGTTTTTATTCCCCCGAAGGACGGCGCGGCGGGCAATGTAGTCAACTCAATGTTTCTGTCCAAAGCACCTGGAAAGCTTGTTCATTAGCCACTCCCATTTTTGAACCGGATTGGGAATTCCCTAGAATTCCGGTTTGGCACAGCGAAACCTCTTTTGCTCGACACGCTTCCACAAGTCCAGAAGGGCAATCATTCACTTATGCAGTCGAAACCGTAGAAGCTGACTCTGAAGTTTCTGTGAAATCGCTCTAAATCTTACTCAAATCGCATTCTGTTATGGGATGCGATTTTTTCATGCAAAAACGCCGAGATGAATCCATCCCGACGCTTCAACAGCTTCTATAGTCAATTAGGGGCTTTGTGCCGTAGTCGGTTGAGTGACTTGGACAGGCGAATCTGTATTGCCCAAGACGACTAGACGCTGGTTCGGGTCAGCCCGATTCGTTTGCTCTTGAACGATCGCATTTGCTTGTTGAGGATCAAAATAACGATTAAAGTCGGTCTTTAGCCGAGACACGCGGGTATCTGCGGTCTGAACTTCGGCTTGGATTTCTTTTAGTTTTGCCTGTTGATTGAGACTATAAGGAATTAACTGTACGAGAGCAGCGATCGCGGCTCCAGAGATAACGACATTGACGCTGAGTTTCGCGATCGCTTCGGCTGCCAAAACGCGGTCTTGCTGTTGATGAGAACGGCGCGACGATTTTGAAGAGCGAGAACGACGGGATTTTGGAGACTCAGGAGGCTGTGGCAGAGGAAGTGCGTTCATGGGTTCATATAGCGTGACAGCAGAAAAGCTACTCAAGCACGAAGAAATTCACTCTTGTGACGACGTGCAATTTGAATCAGCGACCAGCCAAATTCTTCACCTCTTGCAAGCAAAGAATATGAGTTTCAATCCATCAAAAAAATTGATTTCCTGTTGGCAGAGCTTACTTAAAATTGCAAATCTGGAACCCAAAATCAAGAAGTACGAGTGAACTAAGTGCGCTAGTCACAAAAAAGACAAAACTCAAAACGGAGAAAAACGAGAAGATCTCGATTTTTTAAGGTCTTAAATGTTGTGTTTTTTGGATGTTTTTGTCGCTTTAGCAGCCTACCTGAGCGGAAAGAACCCATTCAGGCAGGAAACTTGCCTAGATAGTTTACTTGCTACATCGTAAAATGAATCACTGAATTTACAGGTTTCTTTTTGCGATCGGCTCGTTTGCTTCTAAAACCGTCTCCTGCCAGGTCGGAACCTTACTTGTAAAGCTCAGTTGCTAACCGAAAAGCGAGGACTCCCGGAATGAGAGCCACGACCAGCGCAACTAAAACTTGAGTGTCGGATAAAGACATGTTTGAAACTCCTTATCTCAGGGTTATAGTTCCTCAATGTGAACGAAAATGCACATTTCGGAAAGTGGTTGTAACAAGATGCAACAGAAAAACCCCTGATTTTTGCATTTTTCAGGGGTTCTACGGGTCTAAGCTTCGTGTTGAGCAGGATTTTCTTCTAGAGTCTCGTTATGTTCCACGTTGCGTTCGTACCAGCGCATAAGTGGCGTAGAGGTGACACCGTGGATCAGGACAGAAAGTACGATCGTCCAAAACGTGATCCAGGCGATTTGTTCTCCGTCGTTTCCTTTGAGTCCATGCCCGAAAACGTAAGCGAGGTAATAGATCGAGCCGACTCCTCGAATTCCGAACCAGCCGTAGAGCCAGCGCGTAGCAGGATGGACTTTTAAGCCGATCGTACTAATCCAAGCGCCGATCGGTCGAATGAGGAAGATCAGACTGAAAGCGATCACGAACGCATCCCCGGCAAATTTTAGCATCGGTTCAAATCGCAGCATCGATCCGAGCAGCAAAATGGTTCCGATTTCTGCGAGTTTTTCGATCCGTTCGATGAAGTGTAGCTGATTTTGAGTGTATTCAGCGTTTCGTCTGCGCCGCATCGCGATCCCGGCAACAAAGACCGCTAAGAATCCGTAGCCATTCACTAATTCGGTGAGGGCATACGTGATGAAAATCGCGCTCAGAGCGACGAAATCTTCCATCAAATCGTCGGGAGTGCGAAAGCGTTCGAGTCTTTTATCAATTTGCTTGATCGCTTTTGCCACGAGAAAACCAACCACGATCCCAGCAAAAATCGCCCAAACTAGATCGATCGCGATCCATTCGTGAAACCACGATCGCCAACTTTCGTTTTCAATCCAGTGAATTCCAAAATAAACAAACGGAAATGCTAGGGCATCGTTTAATCCACCTTCTGAAGTAATTCCGAATCGTAATTCATCGCGATCGTGCGGATCTTCTAGCTGAACTTCTGAAGCCAAAACCGGATCAGTGGGTGCGAGAATTGCGCCTAAAAGAATCGATAAGCCCCAATCCAAACGGAGAACATAATGCGCGATCGCGGCAACTGCGAAAATGGTAATCGGCATTAATAAACCGATTAGTCGGATTGTCGATCGCCATGCTCCATATTGCAGTGGACGGCTCATTTTTAGTCCACAACTAAAGAGAGAAATGAGAACAACAATTTCCGCAATTCGTTCTAGAAAATTGGCATCTGGACGAATCTGAATGAGGTTGAATCCATAAGGACTTAGGATAATTCCGACAAATAAATAAATCAGCGCATAAGACAAGGGTAATCGGGCGATCCATCCCGATCCCAGCGTGACCATCAGCAACAGTAATCCAATGACTAAAAGATCAAGAATGTAGACATCCACAGGTGACTTCCCAGAGTGCGATCGAATCCACTCTAATCACGCCGATGAAGTCCTTCTACTGATCTGCTGATAGATTTTTTCAAGGCTTGCGAATATAGCCCCATTTTTCGTTCAATTTGACGCGAGCTAATCCTTCACGAAATGCGCCAACTTCTTCAAATTGGGGTGCGATCGCGATTTTTCCGGTCGGATCAATAAAGCCCCATTTGTCCTCAATTTTGACAGGTGCTAATCCATCCGAAAAACCTCCAGCAAAATCATATTTTGGCTGAATCACAAACTTTCCAGATTTGTCGATGTAGCCCCATTTTTCGTTACTTTGAACTAACGCTAATCCGTTAGAAAAATCAGAGGCAAAAGAAAATTGAGGCGCGATCGCAATTTTTCCACTCGAATCAACAAAGCCCCAGCGATCTCCAACTCGAACTCGCCCCATTGAATCCGCCAAGCTAAATGCTCCATCGAATTGAGGCTGAACCACAAATTTCCCAGTTTGATTGATGTAGCCCCATTTCTTTCCAATTCGAGCCGTTGCGATCCCAGACGCAAATCGCCCAGCATCCTCGAATTGAGGCTCGATCGCCATCTTTCCGGTTTGATCAATGTAGCCATACTTTTCGCCCAGTTTCACCGCTGCGAGTCCTTGAGAAAATCCTGATGTCAGTCGATACTTGGGCGGGATCACGACTTCTCCGGTCGGCTTGATGAATCCGTATTGATAGTTCACCCGGATTGCTGCAAGTCCTTCTTGAAACTTGGAAGCTTGCTCATATTTGGGTTCAACTGCAAACTCGCCCTGCCGATTTATGTAGCCAAACAAGCCATTCAGACGCACAAGCGCCAATCCTTCAGAAAAGGGTGCATGGGCTTCTAGCTCCATTTTTGGTGTGACTGTCAGCCGACCAGCGCGATCGATATAGCGAAACTCTCGCCCGAATTGGACTAATGCTGCACCTTCGGCAAAATCAGAAGCACTATCGAATTGATTGTCGATCGCGAATTCGGTTGGAGTGGAAGCATTGGCGCGTTGTTCGATCGCGATTTTCTGAGGAGCAACACAAGCCCCGACGGTGGTTAGACTAAGCGTCGCAAGCAAAAACAGGCGAAACATAACCATACTACGAGTAACGGATATCTCAGTGTAGCGAGGAATAAAATTTTTAACACTCAGAATTGAAGATCTCGATCGTCGCTAGACTAAAAGAATGTTTATTTTAATAGGAACGCTCATCGAATTCGCGATAGATTAGGAGCCTGTACTTTCACGGTTTCAAGCGTTTATGCACCGAATTGCTGCGACTCCTGGAGGTTGGACTCCTGATCTCGAAGGTGTTGTCTTTGTTGAGCAAACTCCTGCACCGATCGTGATGATCACGGCAGCGGATACGGATATTCAAACGCTTTCCGTTGCGGTTGCTCAATTGCCTTCTGATTTTCCAGAAGTTCGAGGAGTGAATTTACTTCAGCTTCAGCAGCAACTCACGATCGATACTTATGCAGAAGAAGTTTTAGAAGCGGCGAAAGTGATTGTGCTGCGGATTATTGGAGGTCGATCGTATTGGTCGTATGGTTTGGAAGTGGTGCGCGAAACAGTGGAACAATCTGGAGCTACATTGATTGTTCTACCAGGGGACGATCGACCGGATTTGGATTTGATGAGCCATTCGACGGTTCCATTTGCTCAGGTTGAGCGAGTTTGGCGCTACTTCAATGAAGGAGGAGTCGAGAACTATCGCAATGCACTACAGTTTCTGGCAAAAACTTATCTTGAGATTGACTGTGAGGTTGCTGATCCTCAAGTTGTGCCGCGAGTGGGATTGTATCGAACTGGAGAAAGTTGTAGTTATCGATCGAATACGGTTTGTAGTGCGCGAAAGGTTGGAATTCTGTTTTATCGCGCTCACTATCTATCAGGTAACACTGCGGTGATTGATGAACTGTGTCAGGCATTGTGCGATCGCAATCTTTGTCCAGTTCCGATATTCGTTTCATCTTTGCGCGATCCTGATGTGCAAAGTGAGTTGTTGACGAATTTTCAGAAGGATTACACGATCGACATTCTCTTAAATACCACAAGCTTCTCGCTCGGTTCTACTGATGGTGATGTTCCTGAACTGTGGAAAGCTTTAGATGTTCCAATCTTACAAGTGATTTTGAGCGGCGGAACAGTTGAACAATGGCGCGAACAATTAAGAGGACTATCGCCGCGTGATACAGCGATTAATGTTGCATTACCAGAAATTGATGGGCGGATTATTAGTCGATCGATTTCTTTCAAAGCTGTACAAGCGAAACATCCAGCATTACAGACTGAAGTAGTAACTTATCAGGCAGTCAGCGATCGTGTTCAATTTGTGGCGGATCTGACTCGGAATTGGGTTGAACTAAGACGTAGTGAGATCAGCGATCGTAAAGTTGCTCTGATTCTGGCGAACTATCCTTCGCGTGATGGTCGCTTGGCGAATGGTGTTGGACTAGATACACCTGCAAGCTGTATCGAAATTCTCAAAGCATTACAAGCTCAAGGATATACAGTCGAGAACATTCCTGAAAATGGCGATGAATTAGTTTTCAAGCTTACTGAAGGCGTTACTAATGATCCAGAAGCAAGAGAACTCCGAAAAGTTAATCAATCGCTCTCTTTGTCAGAGTATGAGAGTTATTTTTCAACTTTGCCTGTTCAGCAACCGATGATCGATCGTTGGGAAACTCCGCCCACAGATTTCTTAATTCCTGGTATCCAATTGGGCAATGTATTTGTTGGAATTCAGCCTGCGCGGGGATACGATCGAGATCCTTCCTTGAACTATCATGCACCCGATTTAGAGCCAACACATGACTATCTAGCATTCTATTACTGGGTGCGGGAAGTCTTTGAAGCGCAAGCGATCGTGCATGTGGGCAAGCATGGGAATCTTGAATGGTTGCCCGGAAAAAGTGTTGCATTGTCTGAGAATTGCTTTCCTGAAATTGCGATCGCAGCTTTACCGCATTTCTATCCGTTTATTGTGAATGATCCGGGTGAAGGCTCTCAAGCAAAACGACGCGCTCAAGCTGTGATTCTGGATCATCTTACGCCGCCAATGACTCGTGCAGAACTCTATGGCGGATTGCAGAAATTAGAAGCTTTGATTGATGAATACTATGAAGCTCAGAATCTTGATCCGTCGCGATTGAATGTAGTTCGCGATCGCATTCTCGAATTAGTTGAGACAGACAATCTCAAAGCCGAACTACCAAGCGATTCGGATTCGATTTTAGAGCTAATTACAAACACCGATCGATATCTTTGCGAACTAAAAGAAGCTCAGATTCGAGACGGACTGCACATCTTTGGAAAATGCCCAGAAGATAGACAGCTACGAGATTTGATAGTTGCGATCGCACGTCATCCACAACCGAATCGAATTGGATTAACAAGAGCGATCGCAGAAGATTGGGAGTTAGACATTGATCCACTAACTACTGATCCGGCTGAACCATTGAATGATCAATTTAGAACAGTCGGAGATGCGATCGCTGCAATCGAAACTGAAGCCGCGAATTTAGTCGATCGATTGTTCCAAGGCGACGTTCCTCAAGGTCATATCTACACATCTGAGCTAAATTGGATTCAAAGCTTTCTACTTCCAGCTTTGCAAAACACACATCAAGAGATTGATTTTCTATTACATGGTTTGAATGGTGGATATGTTCCCGCTGCTCCTTCGGGTGCGCCAACTCGTGGACGACCGGAAGTATTACCTACTGGACGTAACTTTTATTCGGTTGATATTCGATCGATTCCCACTGAAAGCGCGTGGCAAGTGGGACGAAAAGCGGCAGAAGCAATCATCGAACGTTACACCCAGGAAAATGGCGAATATCCTCGCACGATCGGGTTATCAATCTGGGGAACTTCCACAATGAGAACAGGTGGAGATGATCTAGCAGAAGCTTTAGCATTGTTAGGAGTTCAGCCTGTTTGGGATGGGATTTCTCGGCGCGTCGTTGATTTTGAGATTCTGCCTTTATCTGTGTTAGGTCGTCCTCGTGTTGATGTAACCTTGCGGATCTCAGGATTTTTCCGAGATGCCTTTCCGAATTTGATTGATTTGTTTGATCAAGCTGTTGCTGCGATCGCTCAATTGGATGAACCTTCTGATCAAAATCCGCTTGCGGCTCAAGTGAAACAAGAAACGCAAACTTGGGTTAATTCTGGGCTGAGTGTGGAAATTGCTGATCGTCGATCGCGTCATCGCATTTTTGGTTCTAAACCGGGTGCGTATGGTGCTGGATTGCAAGGTTTGATCGAATCTCAGAACTGGGAAACAGATGAAGATCTGGCTCGTGCTTACATCAATTGGAGTAGTTATGCTTACAGTAGTTCTGGTGCGGCTCAATCTGCCCCTGAAGCCTTTCAGAATCGCTTAAACCAAATGCAGATTGTTTTGCAGAATCAGGACAATCAAGAGCATGATTTACTCGATTCTGATGATTACTACCAATTCCAAGGGGGACTGACTGCGGCAGTACGATCGACACAAGGCAAAAATCCCACGACTTACTTTGGGGATCATTCACTGCCCGAAAATCCGAAAGTCCGATCGCTTAACCAACAAATTGCTAGAGTTTATCGATCGCGGGTGATCAATCCCAAATGGATCGCGGGAGCAATGCGGCATGGATACAAAGGCGCGTTTGAAATGGCAGCAACGATCGACTTTCTATTTGCCTATGATGCGACTGCTCAATGCGTTGAAGATTATATGTATCAAGGTGTTGCTGAAGCTTATCTATTTGATAGTGCGGTGCAGGAATTTATTCGATCGAAAAACCCTTGGGCACTGCGAGATATGGCAGAACGATTGCTCGAAGCCAACCAGCGTGGACTCTGGAAACAGACAGAGCAATCAACATTAGATCAACTAAGAGCGATCGTGCTTGAAGCTGAAGGTGTGATCGAAGGACAGATTTCATGACAGTACGGAGAGTAGAGGAATCGAACCCCAGGTATTACCCAGTCCTGGTTTTCAAGACCAGTTGCCACCATTCAGCGATACTCTCCAGATCTGGGGTGACTGACCGGACTTTCACCCGCTAACACCAATTTCACAGATTAGCTCCTTGATGACTTCGGATTCAATCACAGTGAATTCGGCGGGAGTTGAACTCGCAACCTCTTGTATGCAAGACAAGCGCTTTCCCAAACAACTGTGAAAGAATTGGTCTCAGCAGAACTCTCAACGTCGATCGCGGCAAACCCTATTCGTTGAATTTTTGGGCATCAATGTGATCGGCAATACGTAGCCTTGCCCTGAACCATCGGTAACATTGTTTTAACCAACAGATTCTCCGATCGTGGGAAGTCTAGCAGGCTAGATTCGACAATGTATGCGAATCACGAAACCGAACTCAAAGCAGCATTAACTTGGGTTTAATTCCGCAGTCACTATCTGTAGTCACTATCTGTAGTCACTGTCCGTGGAATTTCTTCTATGTAACCCATCAATTTCCTAATTGGCAGAGAACATGCCAGATTACTCTTCTCGACTGGCTTTTCATTCACCGCGAGCTTTCATGACTTCACGATTTGATCAATGCCCCCAAACTGTTCGGATAAGCATCTTTGTTCCCTCACTCGACATCGGTGGTGCACAGCGAGTTGCGCTGAATCTTGCTCAAGGCTTCGCGGATCAGGGATTGAATGTTGATTTAGTGGTACAAGAAGCAGTCGGGGCGTTTTTAGAACAAGTCGATGAACGAGTCAGAATTGTTAATCTGAACAGTCCTGGGATCGTGGGCAGACTGCGTGGACTCACTCGGTACTTGCAGCAGGAACATCCGACAGTCCTCCTCACCATTCTTGATAACATCAACACTGCCGCGATCGCGAAACGCTTATCCGGAGTGTCAACCCGCATTATCTTGAGCTTACACATCAATCTACCGGAACCCGTTGAGGACTTGAGAACTTGGATCAAACCCTTGCTGATTCGCCATGTCTATCGTCTTGCCGATCGTATTGTTGCAGTATCTTGTGGCGTAGCTGAAAGTATCGCCTCAATCACAGGAATGCCCTTCAATCAAATTCATGTGATCTCAAATCCCATAATCCTGCCTACTGAATCTACTCCGCAAGTGTCTCATCCTTGGTTTGAACCTAGACAACCTCCGGTGATTCTTGGGGCTGGACGATTGGTGAAAGATAAGGATTTTGTGACCCTGATTCGAGCTTTTGAGATGGTGCGCCAACAGGTTGAATGCCGTTTGATGATCCTAGGAGATGGAGAACTACGATCGCAGTTAGAAGCACTGATTGATCAGTTAGGTATTGCTTCAGAGGTTGCTTTACCTGGATTTGTGGACAATCCCTATCCATACATGGAAGCTGCATCTGTGTTTGTGCTTTCATCGCGGATCGAAGCGTTTGGCAATGTATTGATCGAAGCGATGGCAGTTGGAACACCTGTGATTGCAACGAATTGTGGAAGTGGGGTGCGAGAAATTTTAGCAGCGGGACGGTACGGGCAAACTGTTGCGATCGCAAATCCAAACGAACTTGCTGAAGGCATTCTTGCAACACTCCGCGACCCGATTAATCCTGAAGTTCTCAAACAACGCGCCAAAGCATTTGATCTCGATACGATCGTCATGCAGTACATTCAAGTTTTAGAAGTCTCAACGCAGGCTCAGGTCTTAGTGTAGATCAGCAAGCTTTGATACGCATCAATTTGCCGAAGTTTGCCTGCTGCCTCAAACGTTTCAACAATCGGTTTGGCAACGAACCAGTGGCGTGAACCTGAATAGAAGCATAGTCTTCCGTCTGGGCTCAGTTTGTCCAGAAATAACTGCACCAAGGATTCGTCAGTTTGATGAGTGAGGTGAGCATTTTCAGGAATGTAAAACTCGCACAAGTGAAACAATGTCACAAGGTCGAAAACAGGAAGTATATTGCTTGTCAGGGTATAGATATCTGCAAATAGCACTTTGTAATAGGTCGGGAGTGCGGTGTTCTGTAACACCAGTTGAACATAGCTTTGATGCTCCAGAGCGGAAGCGGTAATGCCTAAAACTTCATTGGGTCGATCGAACCATTGATTTTGCAGACCGATGAAATGATGCTCTCCGGTTCCAAAGTGGAAAATATTTTTGCCTTGAATGTTTTGCTGCTTGAGGTACTCGACAAACTGAATATCACACGGGCACGAATCTGGTTGAAGTTCCCAAGATGATCGCGCTTGATACAGCGACATTCCAATTCCATCTGGCAAATCCGGTCGCTGAAATTTGGAGTAGTAGAGCTTTTTCAGGGTCGGATTTCGAGCGACATACCGACGCAGCGATCGTACAATCCCTTTCAATCCATCAGAATCGGAATGGTTTACAGTCATGATATGCGGTGAACCCTTGACGAAATCCAAAGATGTGGCACTATAGTAAGTCGCTTCGTCTAACTTTATATGTTGTGCAGATTACTTGCTTATAAATTCGTCGGCTGAACAAAGAATAGTTCGGTGGAAGCGCGAAAAGGACGGAGAAAACTGAAGGGTAAACTTGGTAGTTGAGACTGATACACCTGAATTGCTGTTTGCTTCTGAGTTCGTACTGCTGCAATGTTCAATCGACAAGCACCTGCTAAATCTTGCTGCGTCAGTTGCAGCGGAAAGGTACGTTGCCAAAACAGCCAAATCGGGTACTGAAATAGTTTAATGTTGCGGGCAATTCCTGTGAGTGTTGCTTGCACCGTCTGAAATGCCATCTCATGATCTGAATGTCCATCTTTGCTATGCGGCACATATACTTCTTGAGCTTGATAGTGTTCGATCAGTACAGTTAATTGAGCAATGAATTGCTGCTGTTCAGGTTCAGAGAGAGTTTGTAGCTGACCATCAGGATAGTTCAGGAAATAGATATCCGAAGTAGAGACTCCCAGAATTTGGAGTGCCGCGATCGCTTCTTGGCGACGCAAGCTGACGGAATCTTCGCAGCTCTCGTTCACCGTTAGAGAATTGTTGTCTCCGTCTGTGAGAAACACGACTGCGACTGTGATACCTGCCTGACGTTTGAGTGCAATCAGTCCACCACATCCGAGAGTTTCATCATCTTGATGTGGAGCAATGATGATCGAAGGTCGATCGCTCACAGTCATGATTTGTCCACTAAAGTATCGCGTCCACTGCGAAAGCAGATAAAAATGCAGGACTTGAACCAAACGACCCAGATATTTCATGACTTCGATTTTTGCTGTGAGCGATTGGAGTCAAGCTTAGTAGTAATAGATTAAATCTTGGTTAAAACGAGCACCTCTCTCTTATGCAAGGTGCAGCGATGGTAGTCTCTTTCTATGCTGAGTCTAATTCCTCAAGACCAGTAGGTGTACTATGAGTGACAATGCTCCCAAGAAAAAAGAGACTCCCTTTCAAACTCCTAATCCGACTGAATTAAAACAGGCTGCGAAAGCAGATCCAATGCAGCAAGACTACCTGAGTTCTAACGAAGCAAACGTCGCAGAGCTTCCAAATCAGAACAATGAGCAATCTGCTCCGTTTATGGATAATCAAAATTCTGAAGTGCGTCAAGAAAACCAAACCATTCGCGCCAACATTTCGGGACATTGACCCAGAACGGTTCTCCCTCTGTACAACATTAGAAAGAGTGGGGGGTAGGGAGTAGGGAGTCAGGAATCAAAACGGGAGCAACACCCCACTCCCCACTCCCCACTCCCTACTTCTTCACAACCCTCCCTACTTCACAACCCACTTAGGATTGCTATGGCTTTGAATCTGCCTTGAAATTGGTGGCTTAACAGATGAGCAAACATCTGGGCAACCCTCTCAGTTGAATTGATGAACGGCTAAGCTAAGAACTCTACTGCCTCGAATTCGTAGCACTTCTGGAATTTTGTCTGTGTCTTCCGGTTGAGCCACTCCAGCGTTAGGCGCTGGGCTAGTAATCAACAGTTTTAGAGCATCATTTCCTGATTTGTGGGCATCATTTCCTGATTTGGGAGAACGATTTCCTGATTTTTGAAAGTAATTCCCTGATTTGTGGGCATCATTTCCTGATTTGGGAGAACGATTTCCTGATTTTTGAAAGTGATTTCCTGATTTGTGGTCAACAGTTCCTCTTTTGGGGACAAGCTTTCCTTTTTGTAGAACGACATTCCCATTTTGAAGAGCAATGATTCCCCCTCAAATCGCAAGTTTGACAACTTCTTGCGATCGTCTCTCAGAGGGTGTTTGAGAAGTAATCGTTGATCGCATTCACCCGCCCGGAAATGAATCTCCGGGCGGACTGGCAACGCAGCAAAGCCGCTTTTTATACTTTTCAAACACCCTCTCAGGCTAAAGTAGCCTTTCACCTCATGATTTGCTTTCTGAAATTTCTTGTGATTCGCTCAGCTCTATTCTTGTAGACCAATCTATCTCAGCCTGTCCTAGAACATAAGTTGCGATCGCACTAATCTCTTCTTCACTCAATCGACTACCAAATGCAGGCATCGCATTCTTACCATTAATCACCTGATGCCGAATTGCCTCGATCGAATTCATCTCGTACTTTTCCAACGCTTCCTTCTTCAGCGTTTTATGAGAAATAATCACATTATTTCCGCCAATGTGACAAGCAGAACAATTTGAGTTAAATAAATGTTCTCCGTTCGGAGTCTCTGCATAAGCAGGAAGAACTGACACAAAAATTGCGATCGCACAACTAACGAGCGCGATCGCAAATCGAAACCAAGATTGTTGCCAATTCAGATTCATTCTCCCCAATCCTGTGCCAATGTGGGTAAACGGCACTCTATCTATTGTAGACCGGGGACTGAGGAGAACACGAAGCAAAATTAACCTGCAACGACAAGTTTACCGACCATGCCAGCACCCCGGTGAGGCAAGCAATAGTAAGTGTAATCACCAGCAGGAGCATCTGCGGGAATCGTGACATCAAAAGACTTTTTCGCGCCTTCTAAGCCTTTGTGCGACAGACTCGCTGCCAAATCTGCATTTCCACCAGGAACTTTTGCAGCATCAAAAATCACGTTGTGAGGCGGCAACTGTCCGACCTCAAAGTGAACCGTATCTCCAGGCTTGACGGTCACGACTGCGGGTTCAAATACCAAACCCTTAGCGCCGCCCATCTTCACGTTGACGGTATCTGCCGAAGCGGGAGCAGCAGCAAGAAATAGGCTGCCCATCATGAGAAGCACGGCACAGAAAGCCAGGGACAGTCCCCGGATAGCAGAAGCGATCGATTTCATAGTGTATTCTCGGAACTAGGTTGTTCTTCAGATTATGTTTACATTTTACAGCGTGTCGTACCCAGTTTGACCGCTCGTAAAACTAAAAATTCGCCCCAGAAATCCACACCTAAAGCTTCGTGCTTCCCCACCCTTTTGCCTTCTCAGCCGCACGTAAAATAAATGCTGCCAAGTTTTCCACCTCAGATTGCTTTAACCAAGACTCTGGAACTTCTCGGCACAACAAGGAATCGTCACTGCCGTCGTAGTTCATGGGATGCCGCATAAACGCGACTAGCTGCTCAACGGTATCTCGTGGCGGAGTCGCTTGTTTTAGCGCTTCTAATGACAGCGAAACAGGGGGATTGGGTAAAGTTGCGCCACCAACGTGACAAGACGCGCAATGTAATTCAAATAGTTGTTTTCCTTCGAGCATATTCTCATACGAGAACGATCGCATTTCGCCTCGATCGTTCATCGCGACCGGAACGGGATCAGAAACTTGTAAATACTGTCTAATATACGGATCAACTCTTGCATAGGCAGGAAGGCTGACCGCTCCCCAAAGGATAGAAGCAACACAGAAGATCAAAATCGATCGAATAGCTTGTACCAACATAGGGAGAGTCAGCCTCAACAGGGGTTTAGTAGTAGATTTTGCCGCCGCCCCATTTGTCGCCAACGACTTTGGGTTGGAGGAGAATGTGACCTGCGATCGCAACTAAGTCTTGATCGGTCAGATTTCGCATTTCGGGGAAAGTATCTTTGCTCTTGATGCTCGGATGCACTTCCGCGATCGAGGTCGTGCCATCGTAGCTCGTTGGGTCTTTCATGTAATCGACTAGAGCATCGATATTATCGCGCTTCGGAGTTGCCAGCGACAGCGCTTCAGGGTCAAGTCCAACGTTCGGATCGGTTTTGGTTACGCCGCCCGCATGACATTGGGCACAAGCGTATTGAAACAGGCGTTTGCCTTCTTTTACTTGCTTCAGCGAGAGGGTTGTGGTTCCCCCATTGGCATCTTTTACAACTGTACGGGTTGCAGCATCAAGCTCTGCCGCGTTCGCGGACGGTGCAAACACTTGAAACGCAAAAAAGACGGTGGCAACAGCAAGCCAAAGAAATCTTTTAAGCATGGTTCTCCTTAAATGTGGCTCAGTAATCGGACATCACAACACAACAATCGATAATGGCAATCGGCAAATCGGCTTTGCTGATGATGAGAATAAACCTCTTTAATACCAATATCACGCCGCTGTGACAATACTTTCACCAATTTTCGGATTGTGCCTAATCCGGGGCTGAAGTAAAAGTTTTAATGCCTGGAATTTGGACTCCGTGAGTCGCTGGAACCACGGGCTGATGCAGGCGAATTAATTGGGCGAGGGTTTTCTTTAACTGGGTGCGGGGCACGATCGCATCGACAAACCCATGATTCAGTAAATATTCTGCGGTTTGGAAATCATCTGGAAGCTTCTGGCGCAAGTTCTGTTCGATTACTCGTCTTCCCGCAAATGCGATCATTGCTTTCGGTTCCGCCAAAATAATGTCTCCTAACATCGCAAAACTCGCGGTTACACCTCCGGTCGTCGGATGGCTCAAAACCGGAATGTAAAGCAATCGGCTTTCTCGATGACGTTGAAGTGCTCCAGAAATTTTTGCCATTTGCATCAGGCTCAACATCCCTTCTTGCATTCTCGCGCCGCCAGAAGCACAGACGATCACCACTGGGAGCCGCTGCTGGGTGGCTCGTTCAATTAAACGGGTCAGTTTTTCTCCGACGACCGATCCCATACTGCCGCCGATAAAGCGGAAGTCCATCACGCCTAATGCAACCTGGCAGCCATCAAGTTGACCGATTCCAGTTTGAACGGCTTCTGTGAGTTTGGTCTTCTCTTGAGTGTCGCGGAGATAATCGCTGTAGGATTTGCGGGCGCGGAATTTTAACGGATCAGTTGGCTGAATGTGTTCATCGATCGCGACCCAAGTATCCGCATCGATCAGTTGCCGAATCCGTTCCGGACTAAAGACGCGCATGTGATGATTGCACTCCAAGCAAACCATCTGATTCGCTCTCAAATCCTTGGTATAAGTTAACACTCCGCACATCTCGCACTTCTTCCACAGACCATCTGCGATCTCGCGCTCTTGTGCGGGAGAAACTTTAGTCTCGGACTTACGCCGATTCGCGAACCAATCGAATAAAGACATGGGTTTACTCTATCCTATTCATCGAGAGAAATAAAAGTTAATCAATTTTGTAAAAGCGAGTAACATGATCGCTAGGTCATTCAAACTTAATTAAAAAGTGTCTTTTTTAACAACTTGTCGCTTGCGTAGTCTGATTTCACTTCAGATTCGAGACGTTCATCTTGACATGAAACCCTGTTCTCGATCGAGCATGCTTTTTTCACTTGTTGTTCGTGCCCCAATTTGATTCTTTCGAGAAAATTCAGTTCTCCTGCTCCTCACACCCGTAATTCCCAGATGCGGCGGATTTGCGCTGACTTAATTTGCTCACTCTATTCATAGTTTTAACGGATATTAATTGACACCCGTTAATCCTATCAAAATCTGGGAATTCTAATTAGCGAGTGCCGTGGCTAGTCCGAAATTCACCTGTTGATATGAATACGTCTGTTGCTGAGTTGGTTGGGTCGTCCCTTCATCACGCGATCGCGGATGATGCCCTAAAGGACGAAGATAATGCTGCTTGGGTTATGGAGCTTGAGCCAGAGGTTCGACAAGCCTGGATCGAACGCATTCACTGGATTCGCTTGGCAGATCGCTTGGCAGAAAGCGATCTGATGAATGGGCAGTCAGGACAATTTCAAGATTTTCGTGCTGCATGGCAATGGTTAAGATCGACTGGAAAGGTTCAGCCCGCAGGAAACCATCGCTCTCTGTTTGAATCCATGCACGATCGTTGGTTTGTTCAGCCTGATCCCATCGGTCAACTATCCCAAAAAGCTTGGAATCAGTATCTTTTGGCTCTCGATCGATATAACCAAAGAGATTTGGTCCTTGACACGATCGAGGAATTTGAAACAATGTTGCGCGAGTTGGCTTCGTCATTTTTCCAGGTCTTACCGTTTTTGTCAACTCAAACTTGGCACTTGGTTGGCGCTTTCGGAGTGGTCGATCAGTTTTACAACATTTTGCGGGATTTGCATGAAGATGCAGCGCAAGGGATTTGTTATTTGCCAACTGAATTGCTTGATCGTTTTGGAGTTACACGCACTGAGATTTTGGAACTCAGAGCTTATGACAATCCAGGTTATCGATCGATGATGGAGTTTTGGATTTACGAATACTTGCCAAAACTGCGTCGTCGCGCTTACCCGTTCATTCTGTCGCCTGATCTCCATCCGTCGTGGCAGATTTTGCGAGATTGGTCACTTAATCGCTATCGCCGGATCGAACGAGTGATGCGGCACTGTGACTATGACTATGTTCGATTTCCTCAAGTCTACTGGCGGGAGGTTCAACGGGATTTAGTCTTGTTGCTGCCGTCACGCTGGGGAACTGCAACCACTCCAAGTTCATCCCAGAAAACTGTACCGTTTCCGAACCGACGCTGCAAGCTGAGAAGCTTTGTCACGATCGAGTCTCAGTGCGGTTGAGCGCAAAACTCCATCCACATCACTTCCCAAACCAGTTGGGGTTGAACATAAGCCAGAAGTTGTTCTTTCGCTTTTTCGAGCAGACGAAGCGATCGAGCATTCTGGCTTTTTGTCCAATACACCTGCTGCAAATAATCGATTAGCCAAAGCTGTGTTTCACCGTCGATCGATTTCGCGATCGTTCTTCCAAGCGTCAACGCCTGACGAAGTGATTTGGGTGGCTGCATGACTGATTCTAAAACTTCGAGCGGAATCGATTCGAGGGTTTGCTGATGTGCGATCGCGGCTCCGGGACTTCCTTGCGCTAATGCTAACAATTGCGGTTTAGAAAGAATTTCCGCGTGTCCAACTTTTTTCAAAACTTGCGCCATTGATTCGGCATTGAGTCGAGCAAACGGAATCCGCTGACACCGAGAAACAATCGTCGGCAAAACTGATTCCACGCTGGTCGCTAAAAGAATAATTGTGGCTCGTCCGGGTTCTTCCAGCGTTTTGAGTAGCGCATTCGCGGCAGCTTCGGGCATTGTTTCAGCCTGTTCGATCACAATTGTCGATCGTGCTGCTTCTAGCGGAGGACGACTGAGAAACTGACTGACTTCGCGGATTTGCTCTAATCGAATCATGGGCGGCGTTTTGCGTTTGACTCCAGCCGCTTCTGCCTCGATCGCGGTCAGTCGCTTGCCTTGATGTAAATAAGTCGGCTCGACCCAAAGTAAATCGGGATGATTACGATTCAGAATGCGCGATCGAGAAGACGACAAAAGCGATTCGAGAAAGCACTCTGCCGCTAATCCTTTGCCAATTCCCGCAGTTCCGGTAAAGAGATAAGCGGGAGCGAGACGATCAACTGCGATCGCTCGATCGAGTAATTCAACGGCTTGAGACTGACCGATTAGAGAACTAAAGACAGACATCACTATCAAAGGCAGAATGAATGCCTAGTGTAGTCTAATCGGCAGTACGATCGCTAAACGGTCATCGGGACTCTTGCACCGATCGAATACGGAGCCGCGATCGTGATTTCGAGCGATTCGCCCTTAAGTGCCATCCAGGGCTGAGAATCAAACAAAGTCGCAAATGGACTAGAGCGGGGAACATCAAGCCGAGAACCAATCACAGAAGGATTCGCGCTCGCTGAACTTTCAAAGCGCATTAATTCGTCTGCCAGCTTAGTGTAGGTATCGAACTGTCCGCTGAGTCTTAAGAGACTTAACTGCCAAGACTGGGTGAAACTGCAAAGCGTCCGATCGCCTTGTTTAACGATCGCGCCTCCTTCCGACTGCCAGAGAAATTGAGCATTTTCTTTCGGTAGTCCCCAAATTTCTCGACCTCCCGCGATCGAGCTTTCGTCATCTACATAAATATGAGAAACCCAACCTCCGATCCTGCCACCGTAGCGGACTAGACCTGGCACTGCGATCAATTCGCCATAAGTTAGCGTTGAACCCGCTTCGTACTTACCGAGAAACAAACCTCCGATCGTTTTTCCAGGCAGGACTTGAACAATCTCAAGATCTTTGGGGATCGCTTTAGCAGCATCAGAAAAATCAATCAAATGCAGCGATAAATAACCGTATCCTTTCAGTGTCCAAGGTGCAGGTGGGTGATTCATAGCAGTGAGTGAGAAATTGCACATCGTACCCTAAGAAAATTCGCTCTGTTTTACCTCTGTCTTTAGTCGTAGAGCCAATGCCTTCCAAAGTGTAGAGATACTTTCTCGCAGGCTGTTCTACAGTGTTCAGAAGCAATGAGGTTTAAGCGTATGTCTGAGCCACCTCGGTCTGAACAGAATATTTTTTCTGAAGTTGCCAAAGCGGTTCTAGGGTCACAGTTTGACGACTTTAGAAATCTTGCAGTGTCGGCTCAAACGAACTTGCTTAAATTGATACAAGGTGAAGTTGATGACATTTCGTTTCAGGGTCGCAACCTAGTTAAAGACGATCTCCAAATTAAGGAAATCGAAATCCAGACCGATCAAATCTCAGTTGATCCGCTCAGTATTCTACTGGGAAAAATTCGATTGAATGAATCGATCGATAGCCACATTCACTTAGTTCTATCGGAAAATAATCTGAATCAAAACATGAATTCAGATTATATTTTAGGCTTCTTAAAGCCGATCGATTTGAATGTAGAAGGCGAAATTAACTCATTAGAATTGCAGCCTCCGTTCGCGATCAAATTGCTTGAGAACAACAAGATGCGTTTCACTGGAAATGCTACAATTCGGAGTATAAAGGATACACAAAAATTGGCGTTTACCGCCGTAGTTTCCCCAAGAACCGACACTCAACCTGTTCGCATGGAAACCTTCTGTTGTACGCCTGATGACGGTCAATCCATCCCCTTCATGATCGCTCTCCTTCAATGGATGAATAGCCTTGTCAGTCAGCCCTATGTTGAATTTGGGGGCATCGCTTTTCAAGTCAAACAATTCGTGATTCAGAACAAAGAAGTCATCACTGATATCGAAATCCACGCAGCTCAAATCCCTGATTTATAAGGTGTTTTTTCGCGCTCACTGTTATAAACTTTCATTTCATCTGTGATTTCTCGCACATCATCTGGGAACCTTAACAAGGACAGTGATGTGAAAGACGGACTTAGGTGATGAGCCAAGCTCAAGATGTTGAAGTAACCTTTCTCTTCCAGAAAGGGTTATATCTCAATAAGACGAAAGCCTACGAAGCAGCGATCGCTAGCTACGAAGCTGCATTGAATCTCAAACCCGACTATCCCGACGCTTGGTATAACCGAGGCAACTCGCTCTACCACTTGGGACGATACGAACAAGCGATCGAAAATTACTCTCAAGCGATTGAATATCAACCAGGCTTCCCCGAAGCTTGGAACAATCGCGGCAATGCGCTCGATGAACTAGGGCGATACGAAGAAGCGGTCAAAAGCTATGACCAAGCGATTCGATATCGCGCTGACTATCATTGGGCTTGGTACAACCGAGGCATTTCGCTTCGGAACCTAGAGCGCTATGAAGATGCGGTCAATAGCTACGATCGCGCAATTGAATTCAAGCCCGATTATTACTGGGCTTGGTACAGTCGCGGATTAGCGTTACGGAAACTCGGACAACTAGAACGAGTGGTTGCAAGTTACGATCGCGCTCTCGAACTGAAGCCAGACTTTGAGGAGTCCTGGACGAATCGCGGCAATGCGCTCTATCACATGGGCAACATTGATGCGGCAATCGAAAGCTACGATCGTGCTCTAGCACTCCGACCGGAGGCTGCAACCGTTTGGTACAACAAAGCTTGTTGTTATGCCCTTCAAGGCAAAGCCGAGCTTGCTTACGAACACTTGCAACGAGCGATCGAGTTGAGTCCCGAAGAATATCGTGAAATCGCTCAGAGCAATTCAGATTTTGCTGCCCTGCGACGGGACAATCGATTTCTGTCACTTTTGAGTGTTCGCCCACCTCGCGAAACATAACTGCCCGCTATGCTTCCCTCTGATGACACTCGGTATCGCAATGTCGGACGATCGCTTTCTCTGCTTGGTCGCTATGGGCAGCATTACGCAAAATTCGAGCAGATTTTAGCGATCGATCCGGATCATCCAAACGGGTTACTTTGTCGCGGGTACGCTCTAGAAAAATTAGGACGGTATGAAGATGCGATCGCAACGTTTGAACGAGTGATTTCGTTGCGTCCAAGAATGAGTTTGGCTTGGCAAGGTCGAGGAATTGCACTCGGTCGATTAGGACAATACGAAGAAGCTTTAACGAGTTTTAATCAAGCTTTAAGATTAGAGCCAGATGACTACCGAAGCTGGCAAAATCATGGCAAAACATTGATGAATTTGTATTGCTATCGAGATGCGATCGCAAGTTTTGATCGAGTGATTGAACTAAAACCAGATAACTACAAAGCCTGGTATAACCGAGCGATCGCGCTTTCATCGATCAATGACAATCAAACTGCATTAACAAACTTAAACATTGCGATTAGAATTAAGCCAACCTCCGATTATGTTTGGAACTATCGGGGACAAGTTTTAGGCAAGTTGCATCAACTCTCTGAGGCAATTGTCAGCTTTGAAAATGCAATCAAGATTAATGCTCGAAGTGCCAGCGCTTGGTATGGAAAAGCTTGCTGTTATGCAATTGAAAAAAATGTAGAAAGCGCGATCGAGAGTTTAGAACAAGCGATCGCGCTTTCTCCTTCCATTTATCGAAATCTAGCCAGTACCGACTCAAACTTCAATTTCCTCAAAACAGACGAGCGATTTCAAGTTCTCGTTCATGTGGCTGCTGCAACTAACGGTTCTTGAACAATTAGGACTGAGCAGAATCATAAACAACGGTTGTCCAGGTTTCCGACCGACCAGCGACCAACGGTTCTTGAACAATCAGAACTGAGCAGGGCGCGTGGTGCATGACATAATTGCTCACGCTACCGAGGAAGAATTCACTTAAGCCCGATCGACCTCTGCGCCCCATGACGATGAGATCAGCATTCCAAGTTTTTGCGATCGTGCAAACTGTTGCTCCTGGATCACCAACATGCTGAGTAAATTCGCAAGGAACACCTGCTGCGATTGCGGCTGCATCTTTAGCTCTTAACATATCTAAGCCTGCTGTTTCTGCTTGCGAGAATAATTGAGCCGACGATCGAATTAAAGCCTCATGTTGCAGTGGGTATAGACTATCAGGCATCGGATACAGCGGGGTTGGAATTCCTTCGTCGAGCGGACTAATCACGTGAATCAACATCAAAGTCGCTTTATTGGTTTGGGCAAGCCCGATCGCTTTCTCAAACACGCTTTGATTTGTTTCGGAATGATCTAAGGCAACTAAGATTCTTTGGAACATACCGATTCTCCTAATGGCTCAATCGACTGCCTAGGGCTGTTTTAAAGCAAGTGCTATCACAACCTCATACTCAAACTATAGAACTGGAATTTAGTATGATTGGCTATATTTTCTTGTTTCTTAACACTTAAGAAGAATTCAAACTATGGCTAGATGAATCTAGGAAATAATGAAAGACTAGCGTTGATTGTAAATAGATTAAAATCAATGTTGATTGAATTAATATCGGCGATCGAGCCAAAAACTTTTAACATTTTGACGACGAAACGTAGGAAGTCGAATTGCACCACTATCAGCAGAGATAAGCGGCTTTGGTTCTTGGAGGCGCACTTGCATGTGGATTCAGTGCCGATTATGAGCAATGGTGCGGCACCGGAGAAAACAAACGGCAAAAAGTCGAAGTCGAAGAAATAGATCAATCCTCAAATCTGGCAAACAGCTTTGTCAGAATCACATTTGAAAATAAAAAGCCTTCTGGATCAGTGAGCCGAATTCTCTCCGGTGTAATAATGACCCAAGAGGCTTTTTCATAGGGTTTTAGGCAATCGAAAATGTTGGAGATGGCACTTTCTCCAAATCGCTCTGTTAACTGCTTCAAGTCAATTCCTTCTTTTAATCGCAATCCGGTCATCAAACTGTCCAGTAAATACTCAATTTGATCAGTCTTATCTATTAAATGCGGTTCGTTAATCCAATCGTAATACTCTCGAAGTTTGCGCGGTCTGGAAACGCGATCGCCGTTCAGATAACTGGTCGCTCCCATACCAAATCCGTAAAACGATCGATTTTCCCAATACACGCGATTATGTTGGCATTGATAGCCCGATCTTGCGTAGTTGGAAATCTCGTAATGCTCATAGCCTGCATCGGTCAAAGTTCGCTGAGCAATTCGATAAAGATCGGCGGTTGATTCGTCTGAAGGTAAAGGTTTCTCACCCGGTTTTAGCTGCTTGCCAAATGGTGTTTGAGGCTCGATCGTTAAATCGTAAATTGATAAATGCGTCGGGGAAAGCGCGATCGCTTTTTCGAGTGATTCTTGCCAAATCTCGATCGTTTGATGTGGCAAGCCCGAAATCAAATCTAAGCTGTAATTCTCGATATTCGCTTGGTGAATGAGCCCGATCGAATTGTAAATGTCTTCAACAACATGAGTTCTCCCACACGCTTTGAGAATTTCAGATTGGAACGCTTGCACTCCTAGACTAATTCGATTCACTCCTGCTGATTTGAATCCTTTGATCTGAGCTAAGTCGAATGTGCCAGGATCGATCTCCATTGAGATCTCTGCATCTGGAAGAATACTAAATTGTCGATCGAGCGTTTCTAAAATCTGCTGAAATTGTGAAACTGATAAAAGCGAAGGCGTTCCTCCACCGAAAAATACAGTTCTTAACGGTTCACCAAAATTATCCGATCGCTCAATTTCTTCGCAGAGCTTTTCAACATATTGCGCGATCGTTCCAGAATTACTTCCATTGCGCTGATCTCCGACTACTGAAATCGGAAAATCGCAGTAAAAACAGCGCCTTCGACAGAACGGAATATGCACATACGCGGAACTTAGACTATTAAATTCCATGACTTGAAACTTATTTTTCAACCTTAAAACCGAGTTTAGACAACGAAAAGCGCGATCGCTCTCTCATAAAACGATAGACTTTGTATCACAAAATACGAGTCGAGTCGGGTAAACCGCCCATCAGATAAGCATTTGGGCGCAGGAATCGAGGAACAAGCAGGATATAATGAACCCAAGTCAAGCGGTTCGCTAAGGCTGACAAATCATTTGCCCGAATTCGATCGAATTCTTGAAGTGCTTTACCGAGTTGTTTGACGAGCAATTCTCCCGTACAGACGCGCCTCATGCGTCTCCATCTCCATTATGCTTGACGCAATTATCATTATCTCATTCATCCTAGCAGGGGCGGGAACGGGCTTTCGAGGCATCGAAGCGTTGCCTGGAAGCGTGCTGCAACAAGTCTCAAATCCGGAAGCACTGCGATGGATTTGTGCAGGATTCGGCGCAATTTTCGGTTTAGCGATCGGGCTTGTCGCTCAAAGCGCATTTCGTCGGCTCGAACGTCAAATCCGACAGCTACCCGCTTATACGCTACTCAGTCGTGCGATTGGTCTGGTCATGGGCTTGCTGGTCGCGAATTTGCTGCTCGCTCCAACTTTCTTACTGCCGATTCCGCCTGAGTTCTCGTTCCTCAAGCCTTTAACGGCTGTTGTGGGCAGCATTATGTTCGCAGCTTCGGGGATGTCACTGGCAGATGTGCATGGTCGATCGCTATTGCGGTTAATCAATCCGAGCAGTGCTGAAACGCTTTTGTTATCGGAAGGCACGATCAAGGCTGCATCGACGAAAGTTCTCGACACAAGCTGCATTATCGATGGTCGGATTGCCGACTTGCTCGATACTGGATTTTTAGAAGGACAGCTACTCGTTCCGCAGTTTATCCTGCAAGAACTTCAGCAAGTTGCAGATGCTTCTAATGATCAGAAACGAGTTCGCGGGCGGCGAGGATTGGATATTCTCAATCGGATTCGAGAAAGCTATCCCGATCGCGTTGTGATTCATCCCGCAGATTACGACGATATTCCGACTGTTGATGCAAAACTCGTTCGGCTTGTTCAAGAAATTAATGGAACGCTGTTGACGACCGATTACAACTTGAACAAAGTTGCAACCGTTCAAAAAGTTCCAGTTCTGAACGTGAACGATTTGACGCAAGCGATTCGCCCGTCTTATCTGCCGGGAGACAGCATCGATTTGAAAATTCTGCGAGAAGGGAAAGAACCTGCTCAAGGAATTGGCTATCTTGATGACGGAACAATGGTGGTCGTTGAAGATGGTCGCAGTTACGTTGGTGGCGAACTTCAAGTCATTGTTACCAGTTCTTTGCAAACTTCTGCTGGTCGAATGATCTTTGCAAAACCGAAAGCTTCAGCCTTAGCTTAGTTATGAGTCGCGATCGAGAAAAACCTTGTTCTCTCTGTGCAAAGTCCGCTCCCGTTCTCTACCGTATTCAATACGATGAGTCTGGTGAGTGGATTTTTGTTTGTCGTGAGTGTTGGGATCGTGTGAGTCAAGATAATCCGTTCTATGCCTATGGTGGAACTTGGAAAGCTCACAAGCGCTAAAATCTGCACATTGTCAGTTGTGCTTTGAAAGTTCGTCTTTTACGATCGCACTCATTCGTCCTTCACCCATCGGTTCATGATTTTGACTCCCGCGCACCTGACTAAAATTCGGCAGATCGTTCGATCCTGTGGACAACAAGCGAAAACGCTTTCTGCTCAAAAGTACGAGATTTTTCAGAAAGAGCCAGGTGATTTTGTCACAACAGTTGATCAAGCACTTGATCGACAACTTTCCGAATTTTTCAGCAATCTTTTCCCAGACGATGGCATCATCACTGAAGAGAATGCCGAATCGCGCAAACGCTATCAAGGTAACTACGATCGACTCTGGTGTATTGATCCGCTGGACGGTACACAAGACTTTATTCACGGCGATCCCGACTATGCGGTTTTGGTTGGACTGCTGGAAAACCAAAGCGCGATCGCAGGTTGGATTTACGCGCCTGAACAAGACACACTCTACTACGGCGGAAAAGCTTTAGGGCTGTGGCAATGTGCGGGGGATCAAGAGCCAGAACCTTGTGAAATTCCGAAGGTTCGGCTGGATTCGTATCGCGTGATCATTGGCGATAAGGATTTTAGAAATACAGCCAGTCAAATTTCTGCCTCGATTCCTGAAATTGAATTTTTGCGATCGCCGGGTAGCTTCGGCTTAAAAGTGATGAACGTCGTATTAGGAAAAGCGAACGTTTACATCTATCTCAATCGACGAGTGAAAGTTTGGGATACGGTTGCCCCGATCGCGATCGCGCAAGCTGCTGGACTGGTCTGCCGGGATCTTGAAGGCAATCCGATTCAATACACACCCGATGTTTTGAACCTTGAAAGTTTGGCGCACGAACAAGCGATCGTCATTGGTCAGATCGATGCTGTAGAGGCACTTTTACCGCGTTTGAAAGCGATTCTTGATCCCCAAATTCTTGTGTAATGTGTATCACGGGCAGAAATGGGGAACGATAACATCGACCCCTCTCCCCCGTGGATCGACCAATGCAGACTGAAATATTCAGTGAGCTATTTCCGTTATTAGCGGCGGCAAACCCAGAAACCCTCGACTGGTTGCTCTCCGTCGCGACTGAGCATGAGTACCCGACTGGCAGAGCCGTTTTGATGGAAGATGCTTGGGGCAATGCGGTGTATTTTGTCGTATCGGGTTGGGTTAAAGTGCGACGACATTCGGGCACTGGTGAAGATGTCTCAACCCTGGCGATTTTAGGTCGCGGTGACTTTTTTGGCGAAATGGCGATCTTGGATGAATCTCCTCGATCGACGGATGTGATCGCACTCTCAAACGTTCGCCTGATGAGTATATCGGCTCAACGATTTATTCAAACTCTGTTTAAAGATCCACAACTGCACCATCGAATGCTGCAACTGATGGTCAGACGCTTGCGGCAAACGAATTACCGTTTTCAGTTACGCAATCAACCCGCCGCAATTAAGTTGGTGAATACGCTTGTGAGTTTGGCTGAGAACTATGGGCAGCCGTCGGGATCAGGCGTTGATATCTTTAATATTCCAGCCAAAGATCTCGCAGATGTGACAGATATTTCAGTCGAAGAAACGAGCAAAATTCTTGAAAAGCTCGATAGTAAAGGCTGGATTCAGGTTAATCCGACGAAGCAAGTGATTCATCTGGTGAATCTAAAACAGTTGACTCAATTGGCGACGACCAAAAAGGGGTGAGAGCAATCGCTCTAATTTACGGCATCATGGAGAGATGAATCTCGTTTGCCGGAGTTGAGCGTTATGAATCATGAAGGGTTTGAAGTGGCTCGATCGCTACAGTCAGAAAATGAATCCTCAAACTCTTCGCCGCCTTCTGCCTTGTCGATTCATTATTCAGTAGCAATGTCCGCACCGGAGTCACATCTATTTGAAGTGACGCTGCGGATTGAGGGCTGGAAGTCGCCGACGCTTGATTTGAAGATGCCAGTTTGGACACCCGGATCGTATTTGGTGCGGGAATATTCGCGGCATTTACAGAATTTCAAATCTGAACATCCCTGGCAGAAATTGGCAAAGAATCATTATCAGATCGAAACTCAGGGTAAAGAGTCGATCGAGGTTCGATATCAGATTTTTGCAAATGAGTTGACCGTTAGAACGAACCATCTCAATGAAAATCATGGTTACTTTAACGGAGCGGCGTTGTTCTTCTACATTCCTGGATTTGAGAAGCAACCGATTCGAGTGGCGATCGTTCCGCCTTGTGCAGATTGGAAAGTCGTGACGGCGCTTTCTGAAGTGGGAACGAATACGTTTGAAGCAAAAGATTTTGATACGTTGGTTGATAGCCCGTTTGAGATTGGGCAGCATCAAACTTATTCGTTTGAAGTGTTAGGGAAACCGCATCAATTTGTGGTTTGGGGAGAAGGAAAACTTGATGTCGATCGCATCATTCAAGATACGAAAAAAGTGATCGAAGTTGAAGCAGAAATGTTTGGGGGATTGCCCTATGATCGCTATTTTTTCCTATTACATTTAACGGCAAATTCTTTTGGTGGATTGGAACATAAAGATTGCTGTTCTCTAATCTATTCGCGGCTCGGATTTCGAGCGAAGGAAAAGTACGATCGATTTATTCAACTCGTCGCTCACGAATTCTTTCATCTATGGAATGTGAAGCGAATTCGACCCAAAGCGCTCGAAGTTTTCGATTACGATCGCGAGAATTACACTCCGTCTCTCTGGTTTAGTGAAGGAACAACAAGCTTTTATGATCTCGCTTTTCCCTATCGTGCAGGAGTCTATGATGCGAAAACTTACTTGAACGCACTGGGTCAGGAAATCTCTCGCTATTTGACGACACCAGGGCGTTTAGTGCAGCCTTTGAGCGAATCGAGTTTTGATGCGTGGATCAAACTCTATCGTCCAGACGCGAATAGTGCGAATTCTCAAATGTCTTACTATCTCAAAGGTGAAATGGTGACATTGCTGCTCGATTTAGGCATTCGGATTAAACATCAGAATCAGCGATCGTTTGATGATGTGATGCGAATCATGTGGCAGCAATTCGGTAAAGATGAGATTGGATTCACACCTGAGCAATTGAAAACGACGATCGAATCTGTTGCTGGATTTGATTTGACGACTTTCTTCGATCGATATCTTCACGGCACAGAAGAATTGCCCTTTGACGAGTACTTAGCGGGATTCGGATTGAGACTGAAATCGAATTCGGAGAATCCCAACCTAGCGCCATTTGCTGGAATGACTGTGAAATCAGAAAATGGACGTGAAATGATCAAATTCGTAGAAGCGGGTTCACCTGCTCAGAAAGCCGCGATCGATCCAGGTGATGAAGTGCTTGCGATTGACGGATTGCGAGTGAGTCCTGGGCAGTTTGATGAGCGACTGAAAGACTATCAGCCTGGAGATACGATTACGCTGACGGTGTTTCATGGAGATGAACTGAAACAGCGATCGCTCACTTTGGGACAGCCACGGGCGACGAGTTACTCGATCGATATCATTGAAAATCCGTCCATGCTTCAACAGCAGAACTTTGAACAATGGCTTGGAGTACCACTGGCTTCGGTTTCGCGATAAAATCAGACCTTAAGGAGGAAAATCAATGATTGCAACTGCTCCCTCGGAAGTTCTTGCCCCAATTGAGGAACAAGCTTCTAAGCCATTTACCCTAGAGGACTTTATTGAAAATCCTCCACAGGATATGGAGTGGGTTGATGGCGAATTGGTTGAGAAAATAGGAATGTCGGCTAAGCATTCAGTAGTTCAGGGTAATCTTGTAACACAGTGGAATATTTATAGCACTGCCCACGACCCAGGCGGAAAAGCAGCGACGGAACTAGCTTGCAGAACGCTTAAGCAAGGTAGACGACCTGATGTTTCTTATTTACCGCCAAATCTTTATTCAGAAGTTATAGAACTTAATGCTGCATCTCAAAGTCCGCCTTTGATTGCAGAAATCGCTTCACCAACGGATTATGCAGAAGAACTGTTTGCCAAGGCGATCGAGTATCTAGAATCCGGTTGCGAAGAGATTTGGCTCGTTTTTCCTGAAGCGAAGCTAATTATGGTCAAAACGATCGAGCAACCTTGGCAAGTCTATAGTTCAGGACAAACCATCACAACTCAGAAAGTTCTCGTCGGTTTTAGTATTGCGATCGACCAACTATTCGCCTAGAAGCTCAGAATGCCTTGGTCGCCATCAATCTCGACTGGAATTCCGACAGGTAAAGCAGCATTCTCGCCATCATGACCGAATGGTAAATCTGAAACAATCGGAATTCCCAAATCAGAAAGTCGATCGCGTAAGACTTCTTCGATACTAAAACTTGGAACATTCGCAGGCGGATCACATTGACTAAATCGACCGATCGCAATGCCTCGAATATGGCGGAATTCTCCACACAAACGCCATTGAGTTAACATTCGATCGATACGATAGGGGGCTTCGGTTACATCTTCGATCGCTAAAATTACTCCCGAAAAATCAGGTTGCCACGGTGTTCCAAGTAGATGAGTTGCAACCGTTAAATTTGCAGGAAGTAACAGTCCCGAAGCCTGACCATTTCCCCAACCTGAACCTTTGAGGGGAGCAAGAGAGCGACCTTCTACCCAATCAAATAAGCGAGTTTTTGACCAATCTGGCTCAGACGCGATCGTCGTTAGCAAAGGTGCATGAACTCCAGAAATTCCTTCTTCTGCATACGCCCATAGCAAACTAGTAATATCTGAGAATCCAATTAGCCATTTAGGTTCAACTGCCGGAAATCGCCATTTTTCTAATAGTCTTGCACCGCCCCATCCACCACGAGCGCAGAGGATTCCGCGACAGTTGGGATCTTTGAGAGCAGTTAAAAATTGATTGCGACGATTTTCATCGGTTCCGGCAAGATAGCCATGTCGATCGTCAAATCCGGGCATCAATTCCACCTCATAGCCCCGTGATTTCCAGACTTCAATGCCTTGATCGAAAGCGGTAAATTCGCGTAGTGTACCGCTCGGAGCAACAACATACAAAAGTTCACCGGGTTGAAGTGGGGCGGGAGATTGACAGCGTTTCATGACGGTAAATTTTGCGCCTTTAAAAATCTTGTGATTGTACAACGCGATCGAGCCAATTTTCCAAACGTTTCCCCATTGCTTCTAAAGAGTACTCGCGCTCGGCATCTAGACGGCAATTTGCACGCTCGATTTTCTCTAACTTAGAAATCGCTTCGACTAATCCCGAAACACTATCAGGCTCTACTAACCATCCGGTTTCGCCATCTTTTACAATCTCAGCAGGTCCGCCACGACGATAAGCAATCACTGGAACACCACAGGCTAAAGCTTCGATCGCAACATTACCAAACGCCTCAATCCAATGTGGAGTCATTAATAAAGCGCGTGATTCTCCTAAAGCTTTCTGTAAGTCTTGAGTGGAGAGAAAGCCACAGTACTTAATCGGAGCATTGGGATAGTTCGATCGAATGTGATTCCAGTAAGTTTCATCTTGAATCACACCCCAGATTTTTAGTGGAATTCCAAACTGTTGAACAGCAGCGACAGCATCTTCTAGACCTTTTTCAGGAGCAATCCGACCGACCCAAGCTAAATGATTTTTTGGGGTTGGATTGAATTGGTATTGAGACAGATCAAAGCCATTTTTGAGATTGAAACAGCGATCGCGAAATGAGAAAGTATCTGCCTGAGCAAGACTGTGAACTGCGATCGTATTGGGAAACTGCTCAGCAACTTCAGCAATAATGTGATCCATCGCATCCGTGAGCGAACCCATACTTACCAAATGTGCGATCGGGCGTTCAAAAAACGGTGTGAGATAGAACGGCAACCAATCGTAAGCAAAGTTTACTAATACATCGTACTGATGTTGGACTTGACGCGCATAGTTCCAACAGTTACTCAGTACCGAATTTGCAGGTAAGGTAATCAGAGCATCGCGCCCTTGAGATTGTGCCGTAGTTTGCAGGTTTCCGGGAATTGTGACTAAAGGAATTCCGTCGAGCACTGAACCTTCAGGAGCAACAACCGTTACAGAATGACCAAGAGTGATTAGCGATCGAGCAATATTGGTTAATGTCAGTTCAACACCGCCTCCTAGACCGGAACCGATTGCGCCGACAGGAGTTGAAACAAACAAAAGATTAAGTCTGGGAAGTTGAGACACAGCCTTGATGTAACAGAAGTTTGCTTATTTTACAAAGAATCGAGCAAATTAGAAATTTCCGTGATCAAATTCGTAGCATCCGGAAAGATCAGACACAATGATGAATTTAAGGGAGCTTGCTCATCCTTGCAGAAAACTGCATCACATCTACTGGAATGAGCAGATAGTCTAAGTGTGATGTTCTTGAAGTTTGAGACAACATAATTCACCTAGTAGGTTTGAACAGCTATGTACCGCCTTACTTTGGAATGGCAGGAAAACAGCCGCAACTGTTCACAAAACGTATCATCCCAAGAGCAAACGAAACAATCTGGAACCATTCGGATTGGACGCGATCGAGAACGCTGTGATGTCGTACTGCAACATCCCGATCGCAGCATTGAAAGAACCGTTTCGGGCTTGCATATCGAACTCTTTTGGAATGAGTCTGAGCAGCGATTGTATGTTCGGAATTTGACTCGCGATCGCACTCCTCCGAATCCTGCTTTCGTCGATGGAAAAAAGATCATTGATCAGGAAATTGCGATCGCAGAAAACAGCAACATCAAACTCGGAAAAATGACAGTGCGAATTAAAGCACTCGAATTAGACTCAAAGCCAGCGCATCAGCCCGAACCTGTCAGAGCTAATCGTTTTGTGTGTAAATGTACCAATCCCAAAGGGGCACATATTCTTCCCGCAGACTATTCGCTGCTGACTTGTCACTGTGGCTATCAAGTCCTCGGCGCAACGATGATTTCTGAAAACATCATTCCTCAACTTTAGGTGTATGCAGATTCAACTTTCTTGGGACGATCCCATCACTGAAGAACAACAGCAATATCAATTTGAAACCCCGATCGCGATTGGTCGAGAGCTAGAACAGTTACCAAAGACTGATCAGGGTCAAACGGTTTCTCAATTGATGCTACTAGATGCAAATCGTAAGATATCTCGGTTCCATGCTTGGATTGCAGTTAAGCACAACCAATTGATCGTCGAAGATCGCAGTGCGAATGGTTGCTTGTTGAATGGTGAAAAATTTCAAGGTCAACAACGTCCGATCGATAGTGGAGATGTCTTACGGATTGGAGCTTATGACATTACAGTGATAGTGCTGGACGCGCAAGAAGCTACGATCGTTGAGCCGAAGTTATCTACGATCGTGACTCCGCTTTCTCAGGTGGGAACCGTTCCTCAAGATGCTGCACCTCGACCTTCTACGATTATTTTTAATCCAGAAACGGATGCGATTCAGACTCAGATCAAGATTCCAACTCCTGCACGTCAATCATTTCCGCCTGCTTCATTGTTTGCGGCTGACGTAGTTTCGGTTTCGGCACTTCACGCTTCTGGATATCCGATCGACGAAATTGAATACGTCACGATCGGCGGTGGAATGGGTAGCTTTGTGTTTGCAGATACACTCCGAATTTCAGGGGTAAAGTCTGAACAGATTGCAGTCTTAAGCATTCAAGAAAAGCCTTATAAGCGATATGAAACACTGCTAAAGAACTGTCAAATTCCGAGATATAAGCGAATTCGATCCGGGTCAGATTCTTGTCCTGATAACATTTGGGGTTTTCCGGGTTATGCCTTGAGAGATGCTTGTCGATCGGTGAGTACAGGACAGATTGGATCAGCATTCGGATTCTTATGGCAAGTCTTTTCAGAGCCGATCGCAGATACTTACACACCAAGAGCGAGAGATGTGTTTGATTCGATGGATCGTGAAGCGAATCGAATTAGCTGGAATCGAATGTGGCGATATGCAAGTGTTCGGAGCATTCGGAAAACAGAAGATGGACGTTATGTGATTGCTTATTCTGCAACTCGTCCTCCCGGTGCGCCAAACTATCGATTTTTGATTGCTCGATACATTCATCTAGCGACGGGCTATCCAGCATTGAAGTTACTGCCAGACCTGCAACAGTATCGGGAAACAACAGGTGACTTAAAATCTGTAGTTCAGGGCTATGAGCCGCATGATCATATCTTTGAGCATTTGGAAAAACAGGGTGGAACATTGCTCGTTCGCGGATTTGGGATTGTTGGATCACAGATTCTCGATCGCGTTTATGAAGCTCGGAAGCAGAATCCGAAAATTACGATCGTGCATCTCAGCCGGACTCCGAAGAAAGGAAATCGATTTGGAGTGGCAAAGCGATATGTTGAGAATCAGTGGGAGTTTCAGCCGTTTAATTGGCCCAAAGCAACTTGGGGCGGCGATATGCGATCGCGTTTAGAATCGGCTGATCCACTTAAACGAAGAGAACTTTTAGAAGCTTGGGGCGGGACGACAACGGCAAGTCGATCGCGCTGGCGACAAATTGTGAAACAAGGACTTCGAGAAGGCTGGTATGTCCTGAAGTTCGGGCAAGTGGAAAAGGTCGAACGGAGTCCGGACGGCAAGCCGATTACTTATGTGAAAAATCGGGACTATCCAGGATTTGACAAGATTGAAGCGGACTTTGTGATTGACTGCACAGGATTAATTTCAGACCCGAAAGATAATCCATTGCTGGGTGATTTGATCAGCCATTACAAACTTGATCTCAATCCTCAAGGGCGATTGCACGTTGAGAATAGCTTTGAGATTAAGAAAATGCGGAACGATCGCGCTCGAATGTATGCCGCAGGAATCATTACGCTGGGTGGACCTTATGCGCCTGTGGATACGTTTCTGGGCTTGCAGTATGCGGCGCATCGGGCTGTTGAGAGTTTAGCGCGATTCCGAGCACCGAATGTTCGATATATCGAAGGACTACGATCGCTGTTTCAATGGCTCAAGTGGGCAACAAATCAAGCACCATAGTTATTTAGAAGAGAACTACAATGACACTTACATTGATTGGACGGTGGCAAACGCGAACATTCTTGCTTGTTACGATCGGACTTTTTGTTAGCTTTCTATTTTCTACAGGAATCATTGGTCATGCACCAGGCACAATGTATTATTGGGTATTGCTCTACGTGTGGGCTTTTGGACTGTGCTGGGATGTGCTCTATCATCAGTTGCAGCAGTTTATGTGGGATCATGACTGGCCCGGACTCTTTCAATTAGGAACCGCGATCGTAGAAGGATTGTTTCTCGCTGGAGCAATACGTTGGATCGGATTGCCCGGAACAGAAGCAGCAGCGGCACATCTCGATCTATTTGCCTTGCACTATAGTTTGGTATGGATCGCAGATTATTTCTCCTCTTGGGTCGTGATGCGGCTTCTATTTCCGCGCTGGCGCTTTCGGGGTGGAGAATGGCTCGGTCGCTGGTCAGTGTAATTGCTTTAGTGTAGTTGCTTTTGTTTCCCGCACTGAGAACTACATAAAAGTGCAATCTACACAGATTGGATTCGATCCAGAATTGAACTGTGAGCTTGGACGAGGGAACAATGAGCCAGCTTTTATCACCACAACAGTCTATTCAAACCACAACGGGTCTACCCTGTCAGGTTGAAGAACTTCTTGGCAGTGGGTCACAGGGCGAAGTCTATCGAGCACGATTGAGCGATCGAGCAGTCGCGCTGAAATGGTTTCATTCTTACTACATTCATGAAGATGCTGGATTGTTGGAGCGGTTAACTGACCTTGTACACTTAGATGCTCCAACCGATCAGTTTCTTTGGCCCTTTGCGATCGTCACTTCTCCAGAAACTTCCGGTTTTGGCTATGTGATGCAACTTCGAGAGGCAGGGTATCTCAGTACCGTGGATTTAGTGAAGCGGAAAGTGAAACTGGGCTTTCGAGTGTTATCGACGATCGGATTAGAGTTAGCCGATAGCTTTTTACAATTGCATAGTCGGGGATTGTGTTACCGCGATATTTCGCTGAATAACGTTTACTTCCATCCTCAATCGGGTCATGTTCTGATTGGCGATAACGATAATGTGACGATCGATGGTTCTACAAGCGGTGGAGTCCTGGGAACCCCGGATTTTATGGCTCCAGAAGTTGTGCGTCGAGAAGCATTACCCAGTAAGCAAACGGATCGGTATTCGCTGGCAGTGCTACTGTTCTGCTTGCTTCACAATCATCATCCGCTTTATGGCAAAAAGGTATTAGATATTTCTTGCTTAGATTTACCTGCTCGGATGCGGTTGTGTGGAACTGATCCAGTTTTTATCTTTGATCCGCACAATCTATCGAACGTTGCATTACCAAAGTCACATCCAATCGAAGCAGGAGCGAACGCGATCGAGTTTTGGTCGATTTATCCGCAGTTCTTGAAAAATTTATTCGTACAGTCTTTTACAGATGGACTGCGTGATCCGCAACAAGGACGAGTGCTCGAAAGTGTGTGGCGATCGGAAATGGTGAAACTGCGAGATTCGATCTTTCACTGTCCGCAGTGCGAGGCTGAGAATTTTTATGATATTCAGGCGTTTAAAGCTGCGATCGACCCTGTAAAATCCTGCTGGCGTTGTGATCAACCTTTAGAAGCACCGCCTAGAATGCGATTAGATTCGGGACTGATGGTGATGTTGAACATGGATACGCTGTTGTATCCGCATCATCTCGATCGCAATTGTCCCTACGATTTTTCTCAACCTGCGGCGCGAATTATTCCCCGCTTCGATCTCAATCAACTGATTCTACAAAATCTATCTGACCAACCTTGGAAAGTGATCGGAACACTGCAAGACATTCAACCGCTTCAAATGTTGCCGCTCGAATCTGGGATGAAGATTCACTTCGGTAACATGCTAGGAGAGATTCGACTATAGCAACGCTATTCAATGAGGAACCAAACAATGAGAAGCCAAACGATGAACAGTGCAGCGCGAGATATCTTAAGAAAGCTAGTCGAAGAGCTTGGTAGTAATGTTGCAGATAATCCTCAACAATGGCGAGGTTATCTCAACGATCGACTTGCACATTATCAACTAGAGCGCAAAGCCTTGACCACAGCACTGAATGAGCGTGTTCCGGAAGAATTACTCTCTTCTCAAGTGTCGATCGCGCCTGAAGTTCAGATCGATCGATTGTCCTCGCGTTTAGTTGAACAGCTTGGATTGCAACCAGATGTCGCACGTTGGGCGGTTGAATCTTGGGCAGTGGCATTAGGCATTGCAAAAGGTAAAACTTCAAGAGGAAAAAGCACAAAAATCGATTCAGTTTTACCTGGCAATAAGAACAATCCTACTAAGCAGCGATTAGCAATGGGACTGTTAGCATTGGGCGCGATCGCTGGAATTGGATTCGCAGGTTCACAACTGTCGCAAACTATCAACATTGCTGGAGATGGCGGCGCTCCAACTGAACCAAGACCAGCGCCACTCACTCGTTTAACGGTGGGCGTGTATATTTCAGTCATTCCAAATCAGGGCGGAGGTCAGCCAAATCAACCTGCCTTTAATCCCAAAGACGGCTATCAGAAATTTGCAGACTACTTGAAAGCTGAACTCCCGAAGCGGTTTAATCGGAACATTGAAGTCAATGTCGAGTTTATTGATGCAACTGGGAGAGCAGCATTTGATCAAGTGCAATCGAAGCTCAAGAACAAAGAATGGGATTTGGCTTTCACTGCGAATCCGCTCCTTTCTGCTACTGCAATTCAAAATAACTATACGTTTGCAGCCCGAATGCAGCCCTCGAACAATGAGAGCTTTCATATTGCATTAGTGACGCGAAATGATAGTCCGATCAAGTCTCTAGAAGACCTCAATCGCAATCCTAACTATACGATCGCGCTTGGAAATTCAGATAGTCCTTTCTTTTATGTTCCCGTGTACGATTCTTATGGTCGAACCTTGCGTGTTGATCCAAACAATCCGACCCCGGTTGCTGCGGGCATCAGTGTGTTAGAAGGTCGTGCAGATGTGGGTGTGCTGCCCGCTGAATGGGTGACAGAAGAACCTTCTAGAGACTTGCCAGAGCGGTTTAGAGCAATTCGGCAACGGTTGCGGAGTGGACTGAGATTGATCAGTGCGAGTCGATCGATTCCAACCGCAGGGGTGTATTTTTCACCACAGATTAGCCAAGCAGATCAAGAAACGCTGCGGAAAGCATTGCTCGAAGCTCCAGAAGAAACGCGCAGAGCCGCACGATATCGGGAAGGAGCATCGGGAGACTATGCTGAACTGGTGAAGATTGCAGAGCGAGTCGATCAGTTTCTTGCTTGTACTGATCCGACTAAGTGGAAATCGGGCGATCGTATTCAATTTAGCTGCTCGAATGCGATTACGGGTCGGGTGAATGGATTTGGATTTGCAGATGAGAATACAGACTATTTCACGCTTCAAGTTGATGGCGGGAAACTACATCGAGTGCTTGTTCCAAAGCAGATTTTAGTAGATGCGGGAGTGCCTGATGTTAGTAAGGTGAAGCGTTTAGCAGTTACGGGGGTAACTCCGAATGAACAAGGAGAACTTCGAATTACAGCCGCAAATCAGATTAAATCGCTACCTGCACAGTAAGTTTGATTTTTGCGATCGACAGTCCACTGTTCAATCGGCATTGTTTTCCTAATTGTTTTCCTATCGGCATCACACCCATGAAATCAGAAATTCCTCCTAACACGATTATTCACAAACGCTATCAAATCTACGATGTTCTCGGACAAGGTGGATTAGGACGAACTTATCTTGCCTTTGACAAAGAACGCTTTGATGAGCGCTGTGTTCTCAAAGAATTTGTTCCAAACGGCATTAGTGAACAAAGCCTGCCTAAAGCACGAGAGTTATTTAATCGAGAAGCTAAGATTCTTCATCAGATCAAGCATCCTCAGATTCCCGAATTTTCTGCATTTTTTGAAGAAGATGAACGATTGTTCTTGGTGCAGCAATTCATTGAAGGTGAAACTTATGCAAAATTGCTCTATCGGCGGTTAGCCCACGATCAAGTGTTCTCTGAAGCAGAAGTCGTTCAATTGCTCAAGGCATTGCTTCCGGTTCTAAGCACTGTGCATGATCAAGGGATTTTGCATCGGGATCTCTCGATCGATAATATGATGCTTTCCAACGGCGTTCCTGTGTTGATTGATTTTGGAGTTGGAACTCAATTTAATCTGAATCAACCTCCCTCATCGTTTGTTGGAAAACCTGGCTATTCCCCATTTGAGCAATTGAGCGAAGGAAGATGCTTGCCGAGTAGTGATCTGTATGCGTTAGCTGTCTGTGCGATCGTGCTTTTAAGCGGACGACAACCGAACCATTTATTAGCTGCAAGGAATGGTAGTGCAGCTTGGCGATCGTGCATTACGGTGACGGATATTTTTGCTCAGATTCTCACGCGGATGTTGGCTTTTTCGCCTGAAGAGCGTTATCAATCTGCGGATGAAGTTCTCGATGCACTGCAAGCGATCAAAGTACCATCGACGAATCTTTCTGTTAGTTCTCAGTTCTCGATCGCGTCTGATGTGTTGACCTCAATGCCTGATCTTCCAGGTGGAGCAATGGCAACACGACCGCTGCATTTCATCTGGATTTGTGATTGCTCTAAGTCAATGGAGATCGATGGCAAAATTCAAGCGCTGAATACTGCGATCGAGGAAGTCATCCCGCACATGAAAGCTGCTGCTGGAGACAATCCGAATGCTCAAGTCTTACTCCGGGCAATTCGATTTTCAAAGGGTGCAGAGTGGGTCATTCCAGAGCCAACCCCGATCGAATCCTTCCGCTGGAATCCGCTCACCGCCGATGGAGATACCGATTTAGCTGCTGCTTTACACCAAGTTGCAGAACAATTAAAAGCACCTCCGATGAACACTCGTGCGCTACCTCCTGTGTTAGTTCTGATCTCAGATGGATATCCAACCGATAACTATATCGAAGGATTGAATGCTTTATTTGAGCAATTCTGGGGACGCAAAGCGATTCGAGTCGCGATCGCAATTGGTCGAGATGCGGATTACGATGTGCTTCAGCAATTTATTGGTCATTCCAGCTTGAAACCGCTTCGAGCGAACAATCCTGAAGCATTAGTCAGACAGATTAAATGGGCTTCGACTGCTGTACTTAAAGCGGCTTCTGCACCTGCGAGCTTTGCAAAAGATGGGTCGCTTAATAGTCTTCCAATTCCGTTATCTACTCCGTCTCCAGTGTCGGGTGGAACGTATGACGATCGTTGGTAATCACAGTCATGAACTATTTATCTTGGCGCTGCGATGGTCGATCGATTCAAGGAGCATCGCATCAAAGAACTGGATTGGTCAATCAAGATGCGATTCATTGTGAAACGCTAAAGATCGGACAGCAGCAAGCTTTAATCATGGTGGTTTCGGATGGACATGGGGGAGAGAGTTACTTTCGCAGTCACATTGGAGCGAACTATGCAGTTAAGGTCGCTGCAAACATAGTAAAAGGAACGATTCTAAAACAAGATAGTTCTCGATCGCTAAAACAGATACAACATCAGTTACCGCAGCAAATCGTAGAACAATGGCGAAGGAGTGTAATCACTCATGTTAAACGGTATCCGATTACTGAGGCGGAATGGGAAAAACTTCAAGTGCAGGAACCTTGGCAGGGAGATGTTTCGCGATCGCAGATTGAACAAGATTTAGCGATCGCTTATGGTGCAACTTTATTAATGGTAGTGATTACAGACAAATTTGCTATCTATTTCCAAATTGGTGATGGCGACATTCTCTGTGTTCAATCGGATGGTACGATTCAGCATCCTTTACCACCTGATCCGCGACTGGTAGCGAATCGAACGATTTCACTTTGTACACCGCAAGTTTGGCAAGAATCACGGTTTAAGATTGTCTATACTGCTTTGCCTGCGATGATACTTGCCTCAACGGATGGATATGCGAACTCTTATGCAACCGATGAGGACTTTCAGCAAATTGGTGCAGACTATTTGAGGAAGATTCGACAGGAGGGATTCGATCGAGTGATTGCAAACTTACCGATTATTCTCCAAGAAACTTCACGACGTGGGAGCGGTGATGATGTCACACTTGGCATCATGTACTTAGAAGGAGCAAATCCCGCTGTCTCTTTGATACCGGAGAATCCGCCTCTTTCAACTGTGATCGAACCCGTTAGAATTAGTGCGACTCAACCGGGAAAGCGATCGTGGTTTTGGGTCATGCCAATTCCAATTTTGGTCGCTGGAATTGGCTATTTTGTCTTTTTGCAACAGCGATCGATGACGAATACGGTTCCACCTGCGATCGTTTCGCCATCTGCGCCAGTTCAAGTTAGTCCGTCACCGAAACAATCTCCGAGACCGAAGCCAAAAAAGACTCAGGAAAAAGTAAGCGACGATCTCGGATTTTGATTATTTCAGCAGGGTTTCTCTAATGAACATAATTGTGGAATAGAATTGAAAATCCACATTTCTCTTTTTAGAGAATCCGTGTCCTTCATCTTTTGCCATCAAATACCAGACTGGAACGCCGTTGTTTCTCACTGTTTTAACAATTTGTTCTGCCTCATTTAGAGGCACACGTGGATCGTTTTGACCGTGAATCACAAATAGCGGCTTTCTGATTTTTTCAGCATTATTCAATGGCGAAATTCTTAACAGAAACTCTCGCATTTTTGGATCGCGTTCATCTCCGTATTCAACACGGCGCAAATCTCGACGATAGCTTTCAGTTCGTTCTAGAAAACTGACAAAGTTCGAGATTCCGACAATATTGATCGCGGCACGAATACGATCGCTATAATTCGTCGCGACTGCCAGAGACATATAGCCACCGTAACTGCCTCCGGTCACTAGAATTCGATCTTTATCTAAGGTTGGCTGAGTCGCAATCCAATCGAGTAATGCACCAATGTCTTTAACCGAATCTTCGCGCAGAAAGCCATTATCAAGCTGCAAAAATGTTTTTCCGTAGCCTGTGGAGCCACGTACATTCGGGAAAAGAATCGCAACACCCAATTCATTCAAGTAATAGTTATTGCGTCCCAAGAAACTCGGTCGAAATTGTGCTTCAGGTCCACCGTGGATGTTGATAATAACCGGACGTTTGCCTGTGAATTTTGCAGATGGGCGGTAGAGAAATCCTGAAATTGTTCTACCGTCAAAACTCTTCCAGCGAACTAATTCAGGTTCAGAAAAGTTCGAGGTGTTTAATCCGCCTGTTTCGCTTTCTGTCCAGCGATCGATTTTATTCGTCGTCACATTCAGCGAGTAAGCATCCGCTGTCGATCGCGCTGAAACTAAAGTGAATCCTAGATCCTGGTTGTTTCGATGCCAACTAATCCCGCTGACTTGCCCGATCGGTAATTTTGGCAGCGACTTTTCTTGATTTGTTGCAGTATCGATCAAATGCAAGACACTGATTCCATCTTCATTTGAAACATACGCCAACAATTTCCCATCTTCAGAAAGATCGAATTCTTCGACATCCCAAGGAATTTGTGTGGTCAGATAAGTATGTTTCAGAGTTGCCAGATCGATATAGGCTAATCGCTGAAATTCCGATTCCCGATCGGTCACAACATATAGCCCTTTTCCGTCTTTACTAAACACACCACCTTGATAAGAAACCTTCTCTTTTCCGCCTTTCGGAGTAATCAGTTTCTTCTCACCAGAATTCGTATCTAAAGTCCAGAGATAACTCTCATTCACTGATACAAATTCCATCATTAACAATTGTCGATCGTCAGGCGACCAATTCATGCCACCCCAACCACCACCTTCAACTTGAGCGAGTAAGCGATCGCTTTTCGGACTTGCTGGATCAATCAGATAAAAATCGTTATCTTTTCCTGTCCGACGAGTCGAATTGTAAATCATGCGATCGCCTTTATTTGACCACACTCCCCCGCTATTTCTCGACTTACCATCGGTGAGTAATGTGACATCTCCGGACGCAAAATCATAGCGGTAGAGTTGATTGAACTCATTGCCACCAGTGTCCTTACTGAAGACAAAATAATCGCCTTTTGTCGGTTGATATCCTGCCCGAAAAACTGGCTCTGCAAAGAAGGTCATTTGCTGCCGACTTCCCAACGGAGCGGAGACGCGATGAATTTGAGGTACATCTCCGAATCGTGTCGTAATCAACAATTCGCGCCGTTGAGGATGCCAACTGAGCAGTCCTGCCGATCGGAATTGTGTGTATCGATCGACCGTTTGCGCGAGCGATGCGGGAATCGGTGGAATCCCTTCAACGACAAGGTTATCGCCAGGGGTAATCGTGTCTGCTGCTTGTGCGACTGTCATAAACCCAGAAATTAGAAAAACCGCTAAAACTGCGGCGATAAAGCGAGTAAAAAATTTCATTTCGTCAGTGTAGTCCGATTCAGCGACCTCGGAACTTGATTCTCCGGGTAGCGAGTTGCTGGATCAATTTTTAGCAGATTTTCCTGCTGTCGTTGCGATCGCTGATTCAACAGTTCGATTTCTCGCTCTAATTGTGCGCGTCCTTGATTGAAGAAATCTTGCGAATTGAAAGGAGTCAGATCGCGAACGATGCGTTGTCGATCGAAGCTCGATAAATTCGGAATGGCTTGAGCAAATCCTGGAGAACTTGCAATCAGAGTGACGGCTGGAACAATCAGGAACAAAGGTTTAAACATGGTGAACCTTAGAAAGTGATGCTCTCAATCTAGCGAATCTTTGAGGGAGATAATAGTTCCGGCGGCTGGGATTGAACTGTGACCGATTTTGCTTGGGTCGGATGATTTAGATAGACTTCATAGCTATGCAGCAAATATCCACAATCGCTCGGAATTGAACTGTGATCAATCGCAGTTCCACCAATTCCATAAAGCGGATCTCCTAAGAGTGGATAGCCTGCAAATGCAAGGTGAATGCGGATTTGATGCGGTCTACCTGTGGGAATTGTGACTTCTAACAACGTTGCATTTGGAAGTCGATTTCGCTCTAGAACGATACAGTTACTAATCGCTTCTTTTCCGCTGTCTGTCGCTGCGTAGAGATAGCCTAATTGAGGATAAGCAACTTTGCCGATTCGAGTGTCGATCGTGAATTCATCTCTCTCTGGAATTCCCACTGCAAGCGCACGATAGCGTTTTTGAATTTTGCGATCGCGCAACTGTTTCGATAGGTTCGATCGTGCCTCTTCAGTCTTTGCTAAAACAATCACTCCTGATGTTCCTCGCCCCAATCGATGAATCGGAACGGGAGGCGTTTTATACTCTCGTCTGAGCCATCCCCACAAGGTATTTTCAAGAAATCCTCCGCCCGGTAATACAGGCAATCCAGAAGGCTTATCTAGAATTAATAGTTGATCATCTTCGTACAGTGTTGCAATCTCAAAAGAAACCTCTAGCTCAATCCACGGAGCGCGATGATACTTCAATACTTGTCCACGTTGCAGCAATGTATCTGGATCAGTGTTCGGAATGTTGTTGATCGAAATTGCACCAGATTGAATCCGATCGAGCCATTCTGCTCTAGTCGAGTGCTGATAGCGTTGAGCATAGTACTCTAACAGCGTCATTCCTGATTGATTAACTCGATCCTGATAAATCCAACCTTGATTGATCATTCCGGTTGTTCAACAAACACAGTAACGGATGCAACTGCGACATACATATCATCATTTTTGTCGTTGAATTCCTCGATCGCTCTTCCCTTCACAATCATTCCACCGGATTCCACCTTGAGTGTTTTTTGCCCAAAGGGTAAGACTTGCAGCACTTCTTCGGCTCGAACTTGCTCAGGATACGGAACTGCGATTTGAACTTCGATCACCATCTCATTCGGATGACCCAGCTTTGCCACTTCCCAAATTCCTGGTAAAGCATTATGAGCGATCGCATTTCTCACCGCTCTTGATGCTGCGACTGTTGGATCTTGTCCATGTTGATCCACACCCATGCCCATCTCAATCACAAACCGTTTTAATACCATTACACGTTCCAAATATTGCTTATCTCTCTTCGGGGAATATCCCATCCGCCATGCGGTGGGGATGGATAGCGACGGCGCGGTAGCGCCAATCTCTAGGATATCAATGCAGAAAGACTCTCAACGCATCTTATGATGAATATGCTATCATAAGACTATCGTGATTAGGTCGAATCATGCTTGTTTTAGAGTTCAGAAGCTACGGTAAGGCATCGCAGTTCAACGCCATTGATGAGGCGATTCGGACAACTCAGTTCATCCGAAATAAGTCGATTCGGTTGTGGATGGATGGCGGCGCTAAATCTTGCTTTGATCTCAATAAATACTGTGCTGTATTGGCAAAAGAGTTTGACTTTGCGAACAAGCTCAACTCACAAGCGCGTCAATCTGCATCAGAACGAGCATGGTCAGCCATCACGCGATTCTATGACAACTGCAAGAAGCAGATTCCCGGCAAGAAAGGCTTTCCGCAATTCCAGAAAGATTGTCGCTCGGTTGAGTACAAGACCTCTGGATGGAAATTAGCAGATGACCGGAAATCCATCACTTTTACCGACAAGTGCGGCATTGGTCGATTGAAGCTGAAAGGTACACGCGATTTGCATTTCTACCAACCTGCTCAAATCAAACGGGTGAGATTGGTGAAACGTGCAGACGGTTACTATGTTCAGTTCTGCGTTTCAGTTGACCGTACTGAATCGGTAGATCCATCGGGAAGCGCTATCGGGTTAGATGTCGGGCTAAATGATTTCTACACCGATAGCAACAATCAGACCGTTGATAATCCGCGCTTTCTCGGTGAAGGTGAAAGACGGCTGAAGAAGGCTCAACGTCGCGTTTCTAAGCGCGTCAGAAGCTCGAACAACAGACGGAAAGCAAGACAGGTTTTAGGTAAGCGCCATCTCAAGATAAGTAGGCAGCGTAAAGACCATGCGGTGAAACTCGCAAGGTGCGTCATCACATCAAACGATGTAGTCGCCTATGAAGACTTGAGAATCAAAAATATGGTGCGGAATCATTGTCTTGCCAAGTCAATCAACGACGCATCTTGGTATCAATTCCGTGTTTGGTTGGAATATTTTGGCAAAGTGTTCGGGAAGATCACGATTGCTGTCATTCCAAACGGAACGAGTCAAGAATGCTCTCAATGCGGCACTGTGGTCAAAAAAGCACTATCGACACGAACACATATCTGTCAGTGTGGATGTGTGTTAGACCGTGACCACAATGCAGCGAGAAACATCCTCAGTCGGGGATTAAGTACGGTAGGGCATACCGGAACTTCCATGCTAGACATGGGAATCGCTTGGGGAGAAGACACCTCTACTCATGTTGGCTTGCGCCTGCATGAGCAAGTGACTTCGTAGAGCCAAGAATCTCCATCCGCCTATGCGGTGGGGAGTGTCAATGATAGTACGTTAAATTAGAGGCTGAAGTGGCTCGATCGATATGAAAAAAATCATCCAAATTCAGCTTAATTTCGATAGCTTAAACACAGTTCCCGCTGCTTATCTCGAAGTCGGAGAAGGAACGCCAATCTTAATGCTGCATGGCTTTATGGGAGAAGCCTCTTGCTGGTTGCCTTTGAGCAATCACCTGAAATCGAACTTTCGCTGCATTGGATTAGACCTATTCGGATTCGGACAGTCTGCCCGCCCCATGATTCAATATGACATTGCCAAAGAAGTGGCTTTTTTACGGCAAGTCGTTGAAACATTAAACCTAAATTCGTTTTATCTATTGGGACATTCATTTGGTGGTTGGGTGTCTGCTGCCTATTCGCTTCAGTATCCCGATTCTGTAAAGGGTTTGATTCTGGCGGCTCCTGCGGGAATTCGAGATGATAGCTTTGCTGGACGGTATGATCATCTGCGCCCAATTCTGTGGGAAACTCCAGCGATCGATTGGGGCTTGGAATTGATTAAACCGATCGCAGGACTATTCGGACAAGAAAAACTAATCGGGCAAATTTCCTGGATGCGACGTGAACTGACTACACAACCTGCGGCACGATCGTTTCTCGTCGATCGACTTAGACCCGAAGATGCGATCGACACTGTAGAAAAAGAAATTCATCGCCTTACAGTGCCAACTTTAGTGATCACAGGCGATCAAGATGAAACGATTCCACTTTGGCATAGTGAAACCTACGCGAATGAAATACCGAATGCTAAATTAGTCATCTTGCCAAACGCAGATCACAGCCTACCCCAAAAATTTGCACCAGAACTTGCAACCCAAATCACACAGTGGTCTTTGACGTATCAGTAGCGTTCTTAGAAGCGCGATCGTGGGCAAACTGAAGCCAGTCACACCGCACTTCCTCGTTGTGAGAGAGTTGCGATCGTTCTTTACTGATTCCGCGTGAACTACTTCATTCACCCACCTCAGAGAGTCATCGTTTCTCAGATGTCTTTCTATTGCGTCATTTTCCCAAGGTAGCAGGCATGGCAAAGTCGATCGATCTGGAGACCTCCAATCAGCCAAACTCGGCAGTAGATCCCAATCCTGCATCCGCTCTGATGAAAGAACCCGAATGGCTACTGCAAACCGTTGTTGAAAACCTCAATGATGGTGTTGTAATCACCGATTCACAAGATCAAGTCCTATACGTCAACTCACGGCTTGCTAAATTAGTAGGCTGTTCAGTAGGCGAAATGGTTGGGAAGCCCGCGCATCACTTTTTCCACGCGATCGAAGGCTGGTTCGATTTCCAGGGCACATCCAAAGAGGCACAACCCTTTTACGGATGGAAAGAGGGACAACTCCGCCGCAAAGATGGACGAAAGTTTTGGGCAGAAGTAAACGTAACTCTGCTGTGTAATTCTGTTGGAGAAGCGACCGGAACCTTGATCACGGTTAAAGATATTACTGAGCGCAAATGGCTCGAAGAATACTTGCGCCTGCTCGAATCTGTAGTTGTGAACGCGAATGAGATTGTGATGATTTCGCAGACCGAAGAAGCGATCGACGATCCACTAAGTCTCAGAATTATTTACGTGAACGATGCGTTTTCGCGCACGACTGGGTATTCATCCGGTGAAGCGATCGGCAAATCTGCGCTCGTGTTACTCGGTGAAAAAACTTCGAGGATGGAAGTCGATCGAATTCGTGACACATTGAAAGCGTTTGAACCTGTTCGGGCGGAAGTGATTCTTTATCGCAAGAACGGGTCGCATTTCTGGGTCGATGTCAATATGGTTCCGATTCGTAATGAACAGGGACAGGTCACTCATTTTGTCTCTGTGATGCGAGAAGTCACCGAGCGAAAAATCGTTGAAGAACAACTGCGTCGGAATGCGTTCCACGATTCGCTGACGGGCTTACCAAACCGCTTACTATTCATGGAACGGCTAAGTCAAACTGTGGAACGTGCGAACGATAATCCTGCTTATCGATTTGCATTATTGTTCCTCGATCTCGATCGCTTCAAAGTGATCAACGATAGTTTGGGGCACATGATCGGGGATCAATTATTGATTGCGATCGCACGTCGATTAGAGGCGTGTCTCAGTAAAAACGACACGGTGGCAAGACTCGGTGGCGATGAATTTACGATTTTGCTCGAAAATATTCAGAGCGACAACGATGCGACAAAAATAGCAGAACGAGTTCAGCAAGCCCTTTCCACACCGTTTAATTTGAATGGGCATGAAGTGTTTACTTCTGCGAGTATCGGGATCACGCTTTCCTCAACAGATTTCGATCGACCGGAAGACTTGCTGCGGGGTGCAGATATCGCCATGTATCGCGCTAAAGCTCAAGGAAAAGCTTGCCACGAGGTGTTTGACACCGATATGCACACGCACGTAGTCGCGTTAATGCAGTTGGAAAACGACTTGCGAAAAGCAGTGGAGCGGCAAGACTTTGAACTGTACTATCAACCGATCGTCGCACTGGCAACCGGACGAATTATGGGCTTTGAAGCTTTAATTCGATGGCAGCATCCCGAACAAGGCATCATTTCACCTGGAAAATTTGTGCCGATCGCGGAAGAAACCGGATTGATTATTCCGCTCGGACAGTGGGTTTTGCGCGAAGCTTGCCGCCAGTTGAAACGTTGGCAAGATGAATTTGCGCCAGAACCGCCCTTAACAATTAGCGTTAATCTCTCCAGTCGGCAATTCTCACAGCCCAGTTTGATCAATCAAATCCGGCAAATTCTGACGGAGACTGGAGTGGATGCCCACTGTATCAAGCTCGAAATCACCGAAAGCGCGATCATGGAGAACACCGAATCCGCGATGGATATGTTGCTCCAACTCAAGGCGATGGGAATCCAGCTTTCCGTTGATGATTTTGGTACAGGCTACTCGTCGTTAGGATATCTCTACCGCTTCCCGATGGATGTGTTGAAAATCGATCGCTCTTTTGTCAGCCGCGTCGATATTGATGGCGAAAAGTTAGAACTCGTTCGCACGATCATTACGCTGGCATGGAATCTCGGCATGGATGTGGTCGCGGAAGGAGTCGAAACGAACAAGCAACTCGCACAGTTAAAAGCGCTGAAATGCGAATATGCTCAAGGCTATCTTTTCTCGAAGCCACTGACCCGAATTGATGCGGCAAAACTAATTCCGAAATCCCACCCATTTCTACATCTAACGCAGATCTCGCCGTCCAATGGCAGACTTGCAGAGGATATTTAATTCGCCGATTTTCACGGAAGAGGTTATATTGATTTGCCCACGCATTAGTACGCTGATACCAAATCAATCTATTCATGCCACAGATCCTTCGCTCCCTAAAATCCCCCAATTCTGGGGGACTTTGATTCTTATTCCCCCAAACTTGGGGGTTAGGGGGCAACGCGAATCTGTAGCACTCAAAAATCAATTTGGTATGAGAGTGTGAACTCATTGATTGAATCGTTTTAGAATTGCCGTTTTCTACAGCGTCAGAGATTGAGCATTCGTTTCAATCAGTTTCGCCAAATCTCGCAAGAACGCAGCCGCATCCGCTCCATAAATAATCCGGTGATCGCAAGTAATATTCACCTGCATTTGGCGACGAACGCCCAACATTCCGTCATCATTCGCAACGACATTGGCACGAGAAGCCCCGATCGCTAAAATCGATCCCTGTCCGGGTGGCAAAATTGCGTCAAACGTATCGACTCCGAACATTCCCAAGTTTGAAAGCGTGAAAGTTCCAGAACTATATTCGTCGGGTTGAAGTTGTTTCGATCGTGCTCGATCGACTAAATCTTTCCAATTCCGAGACAGAGAATAAAGATCCTGCTGATCTGCATTTTTCAATACAGGCGTGATCAATCCCCCATCTTCCATCGCAACCGCAACTGCAATGTTGATTCCTGCATTAAAGTGAATGCCATTCTCAACATAACTCGAATACAGCAATGGATGTTTTTGTAATGTCACTGCGACCGCTTTCGCAAGTAGCGCCGTCATTGTTACACCTTTGGATTTCACTTGCTTGTAGAGCTTATCTAGTGAATCAGTCGTGATCGTGTAGCCCACTCGGAACACAGGAACGTCCAAGCTCGCCATCATGTTCCGTACGACCGCAGTTTGAAGCGTGGTCATCGGTTGAATTTGACCGGGTTGGCTTGGAGCAGGGGCAGCAGGTCTAGGAGCAGCAGCGGCAACCGGAGCAGGAGTAGCAGGTTTGGCGGGAGCAGCGGGAGCAGTCGGTTTGGAGACTGTTTTGCCAGCAGCAGCTTCCACATCTTCCGCCACAATCCGACCGTGAGGACCACTACCCGCCAGCGTGGAGAGTTCAACTTTCAGATCCTTCGCCAGTTTACGGGCGCGAGGAGAAGCCACAATTCGACCATTCTTCGGAGCCGCACTGGTTCCATTTGCCGAAGCAGCAACGGCAACGGGTTCGGGAGCGGCAACAGGCGCAGCAGGAGTATCCGTAGGAACTGAAGTGGAAGCGGCTTGTTGTTTGGCGAGTTCGATTTCGGCTTCAGTTTCAGCTAAAAGCGCGATCGCACTTCCGACGGGAGCCGATTCGCCCGCTTGAGTGACGATCGTGGCGAGGTAGCCTTCATAGAATGATTCCACATCCATATCGGCTTTATCCGATTCCACCACCACGACGGTTTCGCCTTTTTCAACTTTGTCGCCCGGTGATTTGACCCAGGACACGATTTTTCCTTCGGTCATCGTGGAACTGAGAGCGGGCATGAAAATTTCGTGGATCATGGCGGTTATTCAGAATGGGATCTATACACAAGCAGTGCAGATCAGATTGTATCGAATATTGGTCTGAAAACCGCTACGAGTGAACTGTTGTGGCGAATGGAATTTGCGGCATCTTGAATCCGATTAAAGCTCGATCGTACTAGAATGCCTCGTACAATAGAGGCAAACGAGAATCACTCCTATGACTACTAAAGAGTTAATTATTGAAAAAATTGATCAACTTGACCCAGAGCAACAGCAGCAAGTCTGGGAATTTATCAACACGCTACCCAAACCAACAGAGAAACCTGAAATCAGTCCACTTGGCAGAAAACTCCGTGAGCTTCGTGCCCAAATTGTTGCCTCTGGGGAGCCGCTCTTGAGTCGGGAAGACCTCGATCGAGAACTTGCAGAACGACGTGGGGGTGTAAGCAATTGGAACGAGTGATCCGAACATTTGTAGATGCTGGAGTGCTAATCCTTGCAGCACGCGGAAATCCTGATGATTCAGATCTTGCAATCAATATCTTGAGCGATGCAAATCGAGAGTTTGTTTCCAGTCCTTTTATTGAGTTAGAAGTCATTCCAAAAGCGACTTTTCACAAAAAACAACAAGAACTTGAATTTTACAAGGCATTTTTTCAGACGGTTGTGGGCTGGACGATCGACCTTGAAAAATTACTTCAAGATGCCCGCCAGATTGCTTCTACTTATGGTTTAGCCAGTTTAGATGCTTTGCACATCGCCGCCGCGCTTTCTTGCGATGCGGATGAATTTGCCACAACTGAGAAACCCACAAAACCGATGTATCGAGTGCCTAATCTTAAGTTCGTTTCGATTTAATGTAGTCAATTGGATCGAACCGTCGATCGAATGGCTTTAAAGAGTTCGGTGGGTTCGATCGGTTTGGTAACGTGTGCTTTGAATCCGGCTGAAAGGGCGGCTTGTCGGTCTTCTTCACGAGCGTAGGCAGTCACTGCGATCGCTGGAATCTTCCAACCTTCTGAATGCAATTGCTGAATCAGTTGAAAACCGTCTTCTCCAGGCATTCCAAGATCGCTAATTAATAAATCATGACTGTTCGTGAGCTTCGATCGAGCATCTTTGGCAGAATGAGCGATCGTAATGGTGGCTCCTTGTTGTTCGAGGAGAAACGCTAGAAGGTCTCGCGCATCCGCCTCATCATCAACGATCAGAATGGAAAGTCCGGTCAGTTGATCGTCTGGAATGCGATCGACAGCGGTAGTTCTCGGTTGCACTGGAGTTGTGAGTAACGGTAACTCTACTGTGAATGTTGCGCCTAGATTTTCGCCAGGACTATCGACGCTGATTTTGCCGTGATGACGTTCGACAATGTGACGCACGATCGCAAGTCCGAGTCCGAGTCCTCCGAATTGTCGGGTGATGCTACTGTCGGCTTGGCGGAATTGTTCAAAGACGTGCGGTAAGAATTCGGGAGCGATGCCTTTTCCGGTATCTGTAACGGTGAGCGCAATCATTGAACCGCGATCGGAAAGTTCGATCGTGATTCTGCCGTTCTCTGGAGTGAATTTCACGGCATTCGATACCAGATTCCAGACGATTTGTTGAAGTCGGTTGAAGTCACCGGAAACACTGGTGAATGGAGAATTTAACCGGGTTTGGACTTGAATATTTTTGGCTTGGATGGAGAGGCGAACGGTTTCGATCGCAGCTTCCACAACGGTGATCATGTTCACAGGTGCAAAAACCAGTGGCAATTTACCGCGCAGAATTCTCGATACATCTAGAAGATCTTCGATGAGTTGGGATTGTAGTTTGGCGTTGCGCTCGATCGTTTCTAGTGCCTGTTCGGTTTGGGTGTCGCTCATCTTGCGAGTTCTGAGCAGTCGAATCCAGCCGAGAATTGGATTGAGCGGAGAGCGTAATTCGTGTGAGACAACTGCGAGAAATTCGTCTTTAATTCGATTCGCTTTTTCTTGTTCTAGTCGGGCTGCCCGTTCTCGGTCTAGAGCGTTTGCGCGGTCTTCGATCGACATTTTCTGATCGTGAATGTCGGTACAAGAACCATACCATCGAATAATTTCGCCGTCTGAATCGCGCAGAGGAAGGGCTTTTCCCAGATGCCAGCGATACTCTCCGGTTTTCGCATTTCGTAAGCGATATTCAACCGTGTAGGGTTCTCCAGTTTTTAGGCAATGTTGCCAAACGATCGCGGCTTTCTCGGCATCTTCACGATGGAAACAATTTTGCCAACCTTCGCCATCAGTTTGACCTGGCTTGGTTCCCGTGTAATCGTACCAGCGTTGATTAAAGTATTCATGATAGCCATCCGGTCGCGTGATCCAAAACATTTGCGGCATGGTATCTGCCAGTGTTTTATAGATCAGTTGACTTTCTTCTAACGCATCCTCTGTTCGTTTTAGTTTCGTAATATCTGTTTGTGATCCGGTCACTCGAATTGCGCGTTCACTGTCAGACCAAATGGCTTGACCTCGATCGAGCACCCAAACAATCGTTCCATCCCGACGCAAAATTCGGTATTCGTCGCTGTACTGTCCTGATCCTTGAGTGAGATAGCGCTGAAACTCGTGAAGAACTCGATCGCGATCTTCTGGATGAATCGTTTCGCACCAGACTTCTACCGAATCAGAAATTGGCTCATCGGCTGGAAGTCCGCGCAGTTCTTTCCAGCGATCGGACACGTACCACTGATCCGCAATCACGTCCCAATCCCAAAACCCGTCTTGACTGCCTTGAACAAATCGCTCCAATCGAGCTTCGGTGTTTCTAAGGGCGGCTTCTGTTTGCTGGAGTCGTTCCAAAACTTGCGAATAGGTCAACTTCGCCTCAGAGAACTCTGTGCTGGACTGCCCCTCTGAGTAAGGATGTAGATAGATTTCATACGAATCGCTTGATCGTTCTGGCATGACCCATTTCAAGAAGAACTCCCGCCCGGAGGCATTCTAACCAGACTAGCTCTATCGATAGGCAGTCACTTCTATCCAAAGGTAGAGCCGCGATCGCGCTTAAAGAAATCGCCAATCAAATACAGCGATCCACAAAAAACGGTGAGATCCGATCGCTGAGTCGAAACTTCCAAGGCAGTTGGAACATCGGAATAAATTTGACAAGATTTCAGATCTGGACAGATTCCTTTTGCAAGCGTGGCAAGTTCTAACGGATCAGCCGAACTGTGATCGGGAACGGGAACTAATAAGAGAGAATCTTGCGATCGCAAAAGTGCCTTAAAAATATCTGCATGATCTTTAGTCGATAGCATTCCCATGACCCACTGAACCGGAGTTTTTCCAATTTGATCAATGTATTGTCGTAATGCTTCTGCGCTTGCTGGATTGTGTGCGCCATCAATCAAAATTCGATTTCCTTTCCAGTCATACCACTGCATTCTTCCTGCCCAGGTTGTGTTCTGGATACCATTGATAATTGCATTATCAGAAATATTCCAGTTCTGTTGTCTGAGACATTGAATTGCAGCGATCGCTAATGCAGAATTGTGTAATTGGATTTCACCTTGCAGCGGTAATCGATATTTGAAAGAATCGTATTGCGCTAGACCGTCGATCAGTTGTGCAGATTCAGGATAAACAACGGGGCAGTTTACATCGGCAATTCGTCGATCGATAACCGCTTTCGCTTCCGGTGGCAATTGTCCAATCACTGCGGGACAGCCTGACTTTAAAATCCCAGCTTTTTCACCCGCAATACTCGACAACGTAAATCCTAATCTTTGCCAATGCTCTCGACTAATCGAAACAATCACACTCACTAACGGATGTTCGATTACATTTGTTGCATCTAATCGTCCTCCTAACCCAACCTCAATCACAGCAATATCAACCTTTTGTTCTGCGAAGTACAACCACATTGCAGCAGTTAGCACTTCAAACTGAGTCGGAGAACAAGTTGGATCAACTTTAGATTGAACTTTGAGCAGAGATTCGTAGAGTCCTTCAGGCTCGATCGAACAATTATTAATACAAATCCGCTCCGTCCAATCGATCAAATGTGGCGAAGTATAGCGTCCAGTTTTATAGCCTGCTTCAGTCAAAATCGTTGATAAATACGCGCAAACAGAACCTTTTCCATTACTGCCTGCCACATGAATCACGGGGACTTGTTCCTGCGGATTGCCCAAGTCTGCCAATAGCTTCAAACTCGCCTCTAAACCGAGATGTACTCCGAAACGCTCGTAAGAGTAAAGCAGCGCTTCTATCTTTTGAATCGTGTCCAAATTTGCCATGTCCGAAAATTGCGATCGTCTAAGAGGATGTTTGAGAAGGATAAAAAGCGGCTTTGCTTCGCTGGGAGTCCGCCCGGAAATGAATCTCCGGGCTAATGGAGGAAACCCCGCTGAAGCGGGCTAAGAGAGTCATACGGGGTTCTTAGCCCAGTTTAGTGGGCTTCCCGCGATTAGCCCGGAGATTCATTTCCGGGCGAGTGAATGCGATGAACGATTGCTTTTCAAACACCTTCTAACTCTACAATAGAGGACGATTTATTGCGATCGCTGCTATGGCTACTGTGACTGTTCGCGTTCCTGCGACTACTGCAAATCTTGGGGCGGGTTTTGACTGTGTTGGAGCCGCTCTGACCCTGTATAACGACTTTCGATTTTCGGAGATTGAGACGGGCTTAAAGATCACGGCAACTGGAACAGAAGCCGATCGCGTTTCTTTGGGAACGAGCAATTTGGTGTATCAGGCATTTGTGAAATTGTTCGATCGAATTGGTCGAGCCGTTCCTGCGATTCAACTCGACATCAAAATGGATGTTCCACTGGCACGCGGTTTAGGCAGTTCTGCAACTGCGATCGTCGGTGGATTAGTCGGCGCAAATGAACTGGCTGGATCACCGCTGTCTCAGTCTGAAATTGCAGAGTTCGCTACGGAAATTGAAGGGCATCCAGACAATGTTGTGCCTGCTTTAATCGGGGGCTGTCGATTAGCAGCATCGGGTCTCGATCGAGCTTGGGAAATCTGTAATTTACCTTGGCATTCGAGCATTGTTCCGATTGTGGCAATTCCGAATTTTGAACTCTCAACTGCTGAAGCTCGAAGTGTTCTACCTGCCACTTATAGTCGTGCAGATGCGATCTTTAATGCCTCTCATCTAGGACTATTAATTCGAGGCTTGGAAAGTGGGAATGCAGACTGGTTAGAAGCAGCTTTGCAAGATCGAATTCATCAACCGTATCGGGAGAAGTTGATCAAAGGATATGAAACCGTAAGAACTGCTGCGATCGACTCTGGTGCTTTTGGTATGGTGATTAGTGGAGCCGGATCGACTGTATTAGCGTTAGCGCATCAAGACAAAGCAGAATCCGTTAATGCAGCAATGGAGCAGGCTTGGACGGAATTGGGAATCGGAGTGCAAGTGAAAAATTTAGCGATCGACACTCAGGGTACGAGCTTGATTTATTGATTTTGAAACTGTGTCATTAACCAAATGTTCATTGCTGACTGCTCTTCTTGATCGTTTAACTGTAAAGCTTGTTCTAAAATTTCTAGCTTTAATCCAGGAAGCGCGATCGATTCACGAATTCGCCGAATTGTTCCATCGGGCGCAAGCGAGAATGCGAGAATCTGCTTTGTTCGGACATTGATATTCCAATATTCAGGAATACCTAAATCTTCATATTGCAGACGCTTTTCACCCAAGTCATCGGAGAGCGAGGTATCTGAAATCTCAACAACTAAATCCGGTAAAGGGTAAATATTCAGGTCTACGACTCGTGTTCCGCGAGGAATTGTTTTTGCACGATCGCCAATGTAATAAGACAAATCTGGCTGAAATTCAGTTACACCAGTTTTCCGATACGAACACCCATCCCGACCTTTAATTCGGATGCCTTTAAGTGCTGCATATATTCCCACGCTCATGGAGATGGCAAGGTGATCGTCAGAGTGGTCAGCGCCAGTAGACATCGGTTCAAATCTCATTCTTTTCTCATAGTAATATCCTTTGAGCTTGGTTGAAGCAGGATCATCCGCGATTTTGACAAACTCTTCCCAAGCCGCAGGAATCCAAGTATTGAGCGAGATTTGAGTTTCTAATAAAGTCATCACATTGGCTCATGAGCGATCGTTCCCCTCTATTCTACCGCCGCTCCCTTACACTAAAAGTGAACTTTAATCTCTTCCCCTATGCTGAAACGGATTGTTCTCTCATGCTTGATGGGTTGCTTGTTTTGGTTGAGTACCATTCCAAATGCCGTTGCACTTCCAATCAATCCTACGATCGCAAGTTTGTTCTCTTTCTCAGGAACTCGTCCATCGAACTTAGGATTAAACAACGATCGATTTGCAGATTGTCCTAGCACTCCGAATTGTGTCAGCAGTTTTAGCACTGATCCGACTCATAGGATCGAACCAATTCAATTCTCGACTGAGCCTGACAAGGCATTCTCTGAATTGAAACAAACGATCGAATCTTTGCCTAGAACCAAGATTATTCAGGCTTCGGATCAATATATCTATGCTGAATTCACCAGCAAAATTATGGGCTTTGTGGATGATGTTGAGTTTTATCTCGATCGAGCAGCGAATGAGATTCAAGTGCGATCGGCATCTCGATTAGGAGAATCGGATTTAGGTGTAAATCGTCAGCGGATTGAATCGATTCGCACTCGATCGCTTACATCAGTTCCCGCACGTCAGTCACTCTCCCAGTAATTGCGGCGGCGGCGACCATTGCAGGACTCATCAGTAAAGTGCGTCCTGAAGCCGATCCTTGTCGTCCTTTGAAGTTCCGATTCGAGGACGACGCGCTAATTTGCCGACCTTGCAACTTATCAGGATTCATCGCCAAACACATTGAACAGCCGGGTTCGCGCCACTCAAAACCCGCTTCTGTGAAGATACGATCGAGTCCTTCTTGTTCTGCTTGATGTTTCACGCGCTCTGATCCCGGTACGACAAAAGCTTTTACCCCGTCTGCGACTCGTCGCCCTTGAGCCACTCGCGCTGCTTCTCTCAGGTCAGAAATTCGCCCATTCGTACAGCTTCCGATAAAGCACACATCGATCTTGGTTCCTTGCAACGGTTTTCCGGGTTGCAAATCCATGTATTGATATGCTTCAAGTGCGATCGCTTGTTCATCTTCGGGCATTACGTCCGGAGTTGGAACCATTTCTGTTACGCCAATTCCCTGTCCTGGAGTAATACCCCAAGTCACAGTTGGAGCAATATCAGCCGCATCGTAAACGATCACGTCATCGTAAACAGCATCGGCATCACTCCGAAGATCATTCCACCAAGCGATCGCTTTCTCCCATTCTTCGCCTTTCGGAGCATAATCGCGACCTTGCAAGTAATCGTAAGTGACTTGATCAGGATTAACGTATCCGCAACGTGCGCCACCTTCGATCGACATATTACAAACGGTCATGCGTTCTTCCATGCTCATTTGTTCAAAGGTCGTTCCAGCGAATTCGTAAGCGTATCCCACTCCACCTTTCACACCAAGTTTGCGAATGATGTGGAGAATGACATCTTTTGCGTATACGCCAGGGTTTAACTTGCCATTCACTTCGATTTTTCTGACCTTGAGTTTCGAGAGTGCCAAAGTCTGAGAAGCAAGCACATCACGGACTTGGCTCGTTCCGATTCCGAATGCGATCGCGCCGAATGCGCCATGTGTTGACGTGTGGCTATCTCCACAAGCGATCGTCATTCCAGGCTGAGTTAAGCCTTGTTCGGGGGCGATGACATGAACGATTCCTTGGCTTCCAGAACCGACTGGATAGAAGCGAATATTGTTCGATGCGGTGTTTTTCTCAAGTTCTTGGAGCATTTCTTCTGCCATTGAGTCGAGAAAAGGACGAGCGAGATTGTCAGTCGGAATGATGTGATCGACTGTGGCAACCGTTCTTTCTGGAAACAAAACTTTCAATCCGCGTTCTCGTAACATCGAAAACGCTTGTGGGCTGGTCACTTCGTGGATGAGATGTAGCCCGATGAAAAGTTGAGTTTGTCCCGATGGCAAAATCCCGACGGTATGCAAATCCCAGACTTTATCGAACAATGTCCCGGTACTCATGGCAATTTACTGTGGTGGCGTATACAAGCAAAGATTTATCTTACCGTGTCAAATCTCGACTTGAAGAAGTTCGATCCAAAACTTGTAAATATTGCCGTCCTGCCCGTTCCCAGGTGTATTCGGTTTCGATTAGCGATCGAGCATTTTGCGAAAGTTGCGATCGCAGTTCCACATCTTCAAACAATCGAGAAATTGCTGCAACATATTCACTAATTGAATTTGCTCTAAGTGCCCGTTGCTCGGATTGCAACCCTTCTAAACCTCGATCGCTCGATACGATTGGCGTTCCTGCTGCCATTGCTTCAAGTGTTTTATTTTTGATTCCGTATCCGGTTCGCATGGGAATCACACAAACCGTTGCCTGATGCAAATAATCCGCGATCGATTCAACTCGTCCAGTCACAGTGATATTTTCGCGTTCTCCAAGTTGTTGAATTTCTGCGGTCGGACGTGCGCCAACCAGCGATAAAGTGACATCTGGATAAATGCTTTGAAGTTGCGGCAAGATTTCTAGGCTTAAAAATTTTGCTGCATCAATGTTCGCTAGGTTATCCATTGCACCGATGAAGATCAAATGCTGTCCACCCGGATCTTTCGATCGGTAAGGAAATGCGGTGAAATCAACTCCATTGGGAATCACATCAATTTCAGCAGTGGAATTGAAGCTTTGTAATTGAATGCGATCGTCGTCTGTTGTAACTACGATATTCGTAAATTTCTGGCAAAACCGTTTCTCGTAGCGTTTTAGAAGTGGGAGATTAATGCGATCGCGTAATTGATTTTCAGATGTTCCGGTCTGTAATTGATTCTTGCAAGATCCATAAACGGAACTATGCACATTCACGATCTTTTTCTGTTGAAACTCTGGACGCACATAGATTTCATTTACAGAATGTTCGCACGTGATGACATCGAATTTTTCAATGTGTTGATCAATCCAAGCTTGCATTGCGAGGGAATAGTTCGATCGAACACTCGGCGGCGTTCCTTCGATCAGAAATTCTGCAAATCGTTGAATCTTGTTGGAAGCTTGAGGTGATTTTTCAAATACAACTAATTCGCCCGTAAATTCCCGTAACGCTTCAATCTCATCATCACCTACATCTTCACTTCGTTGCGTGAGAACCGTAACAGAATGCGCCTGATTCAGATACTTAAGCAGATGGAATGTCCGAACCTGAGTTCCGCCTTTGGTTGGGGGATAGGGGAACGTTGTAGACAACATGAGGATATTCATGGGGCGATCGTGTCGATATTGAGGGAAACTAAACCTTTCTCGGTATGCCCAAAATTAGTGTCTGTATCCCTACGTATAATCGCGTTCACTTGTTGCCGTTCGCGATCGACAGTGTTTTCGCCCAAACCATTTCAGATTGGGAATTGATCGTCTGTGATGATGGCTCTCAAGATGGAACTCCGGAGCTAATGGAACGCTACACTGATCCGCGTGTTCGATACGTTCGTCATCCTCGTAATGTTGGTAAAAGTAACAATATGAGATCGGGCTATGAAGCCGCGACTGGAACGTATTTCATCAAATTCGATGATGACGATCGCCTAACGCCAGAATTCTTAGAAAAGACCAGTGAAATTCTCGATCGTGATTTATCGATCGACTTCGTTGGAACGGATCACTGGATTATCAATTCTGACAATCAGCGAGATCTTGAATTCACCGAAAAGAACTCCCAAAACTGGGGCAGAACCGCGCTTAGAGAAGGCATTCCTCCAGCATTATTAGAAACAGTATTTGTAAAACAAAGTTTTCAAATTGGTGCAACGCTGTTTAGAATGCAAGCGTTACAAGATGTAGATTATATGCGTCCAAATATTCAGAACTGCGAAGACAATGATTTATTTGTACGATTAGTACTTGCTGGAAAACAGGGATATTACTTGCCACAACGATTGATGGAATATCGAGTACATCCAGAACAACAAGGACTCGATCGAGCAATTCCCTATTTGAAAGACAAGCTGAGTTACTTGGAAAATTTCCGGTTTGCGGGAGAGTTGGAAGAAATTCGTCGATCGCGTCTTACTGAAACTCAATTGTTGCTTGGATTGAGATTGATCGAAATCGGAGACACAGAGCGCGGGCGGGAATTAGTACGATCGGGCAAATCTGCTTCATCCTCCAAAGCTTATGTGGGACTCACGCTTTCCCTATTTCCTAAGCCATTGAGGCAAACACTGTTTCAAACGTTGCGGAAAGTGAAACTCTAACTCGCATTTTTTCTAACCTTGAGCGATGATTGAAACAACGCAATGCCTAGAATGATGAATCTAACACTGCCCTCTCAATTGAAAGTTACCTTGCTCGTCGAGAGACTTGAAATCGGAAGATTCGTCGCCTCAATTTACGAATTTCCAGGCTGTCGAGTCGAAGCAGACACGCGAGAAACTGCGATCGAGCAAGTTCAATCTGCATTTCTCGATCGCTTAAAACACATCGAAACGATTCCTTGGAATGTTCCACTTGAGACTGTCCAACCTGCTTGGATGAAATACGCAGGCATCTTTGAGAATGACCCTGATTTTGCCGAAATCATGGACTCAATTCGAGCAGAGCGAACTTCTGAAGATGACTCTGAAGTTGATCCTTCTTATTATTCGTGAGATAGCTTCAGTGAATCGATACATTTTGGATACAGACCACGTCTCGCTGATTCTTGGCAATCATCCGAAAGTAACTGCGATCGCTGCTCAGCATCAAGTCTCAGTCACAATTATTACAGTACAAGAGCTTTTCAACGGTTGGGTTGGCAAGCTGAACGATCCTGCTTCGATCAAATCTCTTCCCTCGTTCTATTCAAAGCTTTGTGCAACGATGAAGTATCTGCAAACTGTTGAGATATTGGATTTTACTCCTGAATCTGATATCCGACTTAAAGAATTGCTCAAAACAAATCCACCACTTCGGAAAAATCGAATTCAAAAAGATATGCGAATCGCTGCCGTTGCGCTGTCTTTGAATGCCACAGTCGTAACTCGTAACGAACGCGATTTTGGATTAGTTCCTGAATTATCGATCGCAGATTGGTCGAGATGAATCAATGGGGGGTTTTCCAAGTTCTGTTTCATTAGCCTTGCATATCTTCACCGGACAGCTTTGTAAGTAATTCAACTGGAGGGAATAGTCAGACCCTCTATACTGACGAAAAGTGTAGAGACAAACAGGCTTATGGAACCGAATGCAGAAGCGGATTCGCTCAAGCGCGTCTTTGGATTACCGACGCTCGTAATCTATGGCGTGGGTGACATTCTAGGGGCTGGAATTTATGCAGTTGTGGGTCGGATTGCGGGATTATCAGGACATTTAGTTTGGGCTTCGTTTGTTGTGGCGATGGTCGTCGCGGCATTTACAGCACTGAGCTATGCCGAAATGGGCAGTCGATTTCCTAAAAGTGGTGGAGTCGCTTACTTTGTGCATCGCGCATTTAGAACAGATTGGCTCTCGACGCTCGTGGGCTGGTTGATGTTTTGCACCTGTGTGATTTCGATGGCGACGATCTCTAGAGCCTTCGCAGGATATGTAATTGCGGTGGCTCCTCAACTTCCCGATTGGTTGATTGTTCTCACACTGTTTGCTGGGCTGACGTTTGTGAACTTTCGGGGAATGAAGGAATCTTCAGCGTTAAACATTTTTTGTACGACGCTCGAAGTTTCGGGGCTGATCATCGTGATTTTGGTGACTTCTGCCTTTCTTTTGGGCGGGAATACAGCAACGGTTCCTGCAACTCCAACACCCCAAGAAGTGGGCTGGGTTGCAGTGATTCAAGGAGCGGCACTTGCGTTTTATGCGTTTATTGGATTTGAGGATTTGGTGAATGTGGCTGAAGAAGTCAGAGATCCAGAGCGTAATGTTCCAAGAGCGATCGTACTTGCACTCTCGATCGCAGGAGTGATTTACATTCTCGTATCCTGGCTCTCGGTTCAAGTCCTCGATCCAGTGACACTCGCAGCTTCAAAAGCTCCATTGCTCGATGTGGTTCGTCGTGCTCAACCTGCGATTCCACCGATTGTTTTTACGATCATTGCTGCATTCGCTGTATTGAACACCGCGTTATTAAACTTTGTCACGGCATCGCGATTGATCTATGGAATGTCGCGGGAAGGACTATTGCCTGCTTGGTTTAGTCGATTGCATCCAGAACGATCGACACCGTATCGGACGTTCTTTGTGATTGTTCCACTCGCGATCGCGCTTGCAGTTTCCGGTACGATCCAACTTTTAGCAGGCGCAACCGCAACATTGATCTTAGTCATGTTCTGTCTGGTGAATATTTCCTTGCTCGTGATCAAACGGCAGGCTCCTCAAGCTCCTGGATTTCGAGTTCCGACGGTTGTACCAATTTTGGCATTGTTACTAAATATTGGTCTGATTACGTTTGCCTCGGATGAGAGCCGACGGTTGGGATTGGCATTTATGGTGGTCGGAATTTTGTTGATTGTGCTGCGGAATGCCTTTTTGAAAGGGACACTCACGCGCTCTGAGGAATAAATTCAGCGATCGTGGTTTAATAGGTCTTCCATCAATGCGATCTTCTAGCATAGATGAAGCAATGATTTGACTTAGCCTTATGCCAAAGTGGACTTTATCAACCGAATTCAACTTCAGTGCGGCTCATTGGATTCGCGATTATAACGGTCCGTGTGGTCGGATGCACGGACATACCTACACTGTGAAAATTAGCGCGATCGCATCTCAGCTTCATTCGTCTGAATATTGTCCGCATCCGGTGATGGTCGCGGATTTCAGAACCTTGCGCTGGGCTAAAAAAGACGTGTTCAAGGGCGGACTCGATCACTGTGTGTTAAATGAAGTGCTGCCAGAAGGCTACGAAACCACAGCGGAAATGATTGCAAAGTACATCTACGACAAAACCAAGAAAGAGCTTCCTGCTGATATCAAACTGAAAGTTGCGGTTTCAGAAACTCCAAATTCTTGGGCGGAGTACGAAGATGATTGAGCAATTGTTTCCGATCGTTGAAACTTTCCATTCCGTTCAAGGTGAAGGCGCTTGGACGGGTACAAGTGCATTTTTCATCCGCCTTGCTCTATGTGATGTTGGGTGCTGGTTCTGTGATACTAAGGAATCTTGGAGCGCGAAACGGCATCCACAAAAGTCGATCGACGAATTAGTTCAAAGCGCGATCGGGGCAAATTCAGCGATCGTCGTCATCACTGGAGGTGAACCCTTGATGCACGATTTAACTGAATTGACTAAAGCACTTCATCAGGCTGAATTGCGCTTGCACTTAGAAACATCTGGCGCACATCCTTATAGTGGCGAATTTGATTGGGTGACGCTTTCTCCGAAACTCTCAAAACCGCCACACGAGAGCGTTTATGCTCATGCGGATGAGTTGAAGATCGTTATTTCTGAAGAATCCGATCTTGAATGGGCGGAGCGAGAATCTGAGAAAGTTAGCGATCGAGTTCTGCGTTATTTACAGCCTGAATGGAGTCGTAAGGAAAGCTTGGATTTGATTTTTGAGTATGTCAAGCAGCATCCGGAGTGGCGAATTAGTTTACAAACTCACAAACTTTTAGGTGTTCAATAACCTTGTGTTGCTTCGAGTCTGTCGCTGCGATTGAGTCCGCCCGGAAATGAATCTCCGGGCTAATAGGAGAAAGGAGGCTGAAGCCCCCTAAGACCACAATTTCAGCCCACTTCAGTGGGGTTCCCTCGATTAGCCCGGAGATTCATTTCCGGGCGGGATAGCAGATGAACAAATACCCTAAGACCACAGTTTCAGCCCACTTCAGTGGGGTTCCCTCAATCAGCCCGGAGATTCATTTCCGGGCGGGATAGCGGATGGACAAACATCCTAAAATTTACAAGCCTGTTCATAAAAAGACCACAGTTTGATGATTCCTGTGGTCTTGCTCGTTATTCTTCACTCTCTGATTCGGATTTACTCCGTCGGGTGCGTCTTCGTCGAGGGCGACCCGAATCTTTCTGGCTCAGGGCTAAATAGCGTTTTAACGTTGAAGGACTTATTTCTATTCCTTGTTCTGCCAGTACCCCTGCAAGCTCCTCGTACCCGTAGCCTTTATCGAGCGAACTTCTGAGATCATCTTGTAAAAGTTCGATCGCTTGTCGAAGTGAAACCGTTGCTTCTGGTTTTTCAGGCAGATCATCTAACAGTGATGCCGCTTGATCCAGCATCGTTGTTTTCACCTTGACTGCCGCATTGGATTTTCTGTTCACCATTTGCGTTCTCAGACTTGTTAAGCCAACAATTCACTAATATTGTACGTGCTGAGTCTCTTTTTTATCCTCAAAATGGAACAAGTTGTATGAATTCTTGTAGATGAAAGTTAATTGCAATCCCATGTTTCAATTCGTGTATCTCTATCTTTAGAGTGATGACAGCAAAAAGCTTCCGATGCAGCTAACATCGGAAGCTTTTAAAGTATCAAACTAGAGAGTTATCGATAGCTGATCAAGTGTAGGACATCGCGCAAGACGCTGAATCCAGCCAAATCCCACAGCAGATACGCCAGGAAGCCGATCATCGCTAGACGACCATTCCAAAGTTCTGCTTGAGGATTCCAACCGAAAAGGAAAGCGTTACGGTCTTTGCCGTTGTACTCAGTAGCGACGGGAGGTAGATCAGTGCTGTTTCGAGTTTGCATGGTATGACTCCAGAGAAGTAGTAGCTTTAAGATGAATTTCGTAACTTGATTTCATCTTAGGTGCTGTACTCAGAGTTTCCATATCTCTATGGGGTTAAGATTTCGATCCTGCTATTGACATAGAGTAGACTGCCCTGTTTACAGATGCGATGCTACCCGCCTTGACTGGAACGAGTCGATCGCTCTTCTTGTTGTCGAGCTTGCACCAGCCGCGATCGTGCCGCTTCAAGTTGCGACCCCGGATTCACGGCAGTCCAACCAGAATTGGTCATTTGTCGCGCTTCATAGTGCAAGTGCGGTCCAGTTGAAAGCCCAGTACTGCCTACGCGCCCAATGATTGTTCCTGGCTGAATCGTTTCGCCCGGACGCACATAGATTTGGGACAAGTGAGCATAGAGCGTATCTTGCTTTCCATTGGGTTGTTGAGTGACGATCGTTAAACCATATCCGCCCATGCGATCGGCAACGGTGACTTTCCCACCCCGTGAAGCAATCACAGGCGTTCCCTGTGCGGCTCCTAAATCGACTCCTGCATGGAATCGCCGCGCACCTGTGACCGGGTGCCGCCGCCAACCAAATCCAGAGGTGACAGGAACAGGTTCAGGCAAGGGATAAACGATCTGACCCTTTGCGGTGGTTTGTGGCAGGTTGCGGTTGAACGCTTGTAGATTGCTCGGTGGTTTGACGAGTTGATCAATGTATTCGCCTCCAGCATCAGACGCGCTTGGAGCGGTTGAATTTGCTGCGATCGGCGATCGACGTTGAATCGGCAGAGATTGAATCGCTCTTGGAACCTGGATCGTAATCGCTTGCTGTCGGGTTGCTTGAGGTGCTCTTGGAACCTGAATCATAATCGCTTGCTGTCGAATTGCTTGGGGCGCTCTTGCTACAGGCTTCGTAGAGGTTGAAGGCTTTTTCGCGGTGACAGCGGCACGAGCAGGTTTAATCACAGGTTCTTTAATCGGAGTCACCCCAACGGTGCGACTAGCAGATTCTAGCGAATTGATATTGCTCAAAATCTGATCCCGCACATCGGCTGAAATGCTGGGGTCTTGCAATTGTTTTCTCGCTTGGGCAAATCGTCGCTGAGTGGCAAGACTGTAAGCACGAGCGATCAAGGTATCCCGCTGCTGAATCTGTTTGGCTTCTCGATCTTTCGCCACAATTTCGGCAAGACGTTGTTCTAGCCGTTGTTTCTGTTCCTGAGTGGGATTTTGAGGAGTTGCTTGAATTGTGGGTTTTGGAACTGGAATTTCGATGCCTGTTTCGGCTTTGGGGACTGATGGCGTTTCAGTGGCAACGGGAGTGCGCGTTACAGCAGGCGTTGGCAGTGGAATTGATCGTTCTGTGCGTTGACTTGCCGTAACAGGCTGAGATTTTGCAGTCGATCGCTCTGTGCGCTGGCTGGGAACGGTTGCCGTAGAAGGCTGAGTCGATCGTTCTGTGCGTTGAACGGTAGCCGCTGGAGGGACTGTCTGAGATTTGGGATCGGTTGCGGCAGGCTTGCGATTTGAATCTGCTACAACGGGTGGATTCTGCGGTTCTACCGATCGTGAATTTACGAGTCGAGATTCTACGGGTTTTGTGGGTAGAGAAGCTTTCTGAGGAACTTGGGGCAGTGAAAGATTTGAGGTAATCGGGGTTAGGGTTTGGGGACTGGGGATTGCAACAGGAACAGGGGTTGCAGGAATAGAAACAGACGAGGATTCCGGAACAGCGATCGCAGAAGCTGGAGTTACAACCGGAGCAGGGGATTGAGTTGGGGTTGCAGATTGCTCGATCGGTTGTACCGGGACGACTGCTTGCTTGACTTGTTGTTGAGCAAACAGTGTGGGGATGAGTTCTAACATGAAGAATTCAGCCGATGGAGGGACATCTAGCCTGTACGCATTTTCTCGGAGATTTCAGGAAAAATCGAACAATCTGAAGCCAGTGTACGGGGATCTTCATCTGTTCTTCATAGAAGTTTCTGTAAATTAGCGCAGTCTAAAGATTCGATCGATGATTCCGGAGCGATGCTTTTAGGGAAATTTCGATGTTTCCTGAGCAAATTACTGAGGAAAACCCGATCGGTTCATGGCTTAATCACTACAAGCGAATCAATAACAATCTATCCATAGTTAGAGCGATCGCTTCTGTACGGCGAGTATCCTGATAGACTAAGCACCTCTAACCGTGTCTGCCAAAACCCGTTTTCATTAACCCTTGATCATGCTGTTGAATAACCATCGAGTTCTTGTCGTAGATGATATTGCAGACAATCTAGTTCTGCTCCAGACGATTCTGGAATCTGAGGGGTATATTGTCGAAACTGCTTTAAGTGGGAAGGCTGCTTTGGATAAGCTTGAGGCGGTTGAACCCGATCTCGTATTGCTCGACATTATGATGCCGGGGCTGAATGGGTATGAGGTGACGCGCCAAGTTCGGCAGAATGAACGATTTGCGTCGGTTCCGATCGTGTTGTTGACCGCGCATGATGAATTTTTCCAAAAGCCTTATCGCGAAGTAGGTGCGGACGATCTGATTCGCAAGCCGATCGACTTTGATGAATTGTTGGATAAGGTGGCGAACTACACGAATTTGTCATCACGATCGCACGTGGCTTAGGAATGTAGTCTGTTGCTGCGATTGAGTTCGCCCGTGATTGGAAATCACGGTCTATCGAAACAAAGTCCACTAAAGGGGACTGAAGACAGGTTGTACAATTCTCAGTCTGTTTTCAACAGACTTTGTTCCGATAGCCCCGAATTCCATTCGAGGGGCGATTTAGGCGATCGACGATTACCTTTAGCATCCTCTTACTCTGATACGGAAATTAGGTGAATTTCAGAAGGATGATGTGCGATCGCTCCCGCTCCAACCAACTGAGCGATCGTACTTCCTCCCCAAGTCACGCCAATCGATCGCGGGGTCAGTTTCGTATCTGCGATCGTATCTCCAATCACTAACGCCTTCTTCGGCTCAACATTCAATTTTTCGCAAATCAAAAACAATAATTTCGGGTTCGGCTTACTGATCCCCGATTGCGCTCCAATGATGGCGTGAAAATAATTTGAAAGCTGATATTCCTCAACAAAATCTCTAATATTCGGCTCGATATCGCTAGAAAGAATTCCAAGCTTCAAAGATTTCAAGGATTGCAGTAATTCAACAATTCCAGGATAAAGCGGTGTTAATGTTGCTTTTCTGGGCAATTGTCGATCGGCATCTTCAAAAATTGATTGCACGATCGATGTCGCGTTCTTGTCTTCAATCAAAGATGCGATCGCATTAATATTCTCTTCGCGTGTTCCGACTGCCATTAATCCTGCTGGATCATGACATCCAAATGCAGCGAGAACTTTAGATTTTAGACCAGGCACAATCTCGTCAATTAACTCTGCCCGTTTCGCTCCCAAATGCCAGAGATACTGATGAGAATTTGCTAGAGTTCCATCTTTATCGAAAATTACCGCTTCGATATTTTCAAATTCAACGCCATTACAAATAATCGTTTTCATAAGGCAATCCTAAGTGAGTCGTAAATTGCAAAGTTGATCGTGCCCCCTAAATCCCCCAAATTTGGGGGACTTTGAAATCTGAAGTCTGCTTAGAATTAGAGAATTTTTTCTAGCTCAAAGTCCCCCACTCGTGGGGGATTTAGGGGGCTTCCCAGAGTTCACAACTCAAATTAGATTGCCATCTCAATAAAAAAGAGGGATTGCTCCCTCTCTAAATTGTGTTAATCGTGAATCGAAATTATTCAGCTTCGATCGCGACCGGAATTTCTTCCACTTGTTCCACTGCTTCAACTTCTTCCGTTGCGGCTGGAACTTCCTCGATCTCAACAGGGGCTTCCTCGATCGCGGCTGGAACTTCCTCGATCGTGATCGCAGGAGCCGCATTCCCTTGAGCTTGCTGCTTCATGTTCTCGCGATATTTCGCCGCCATTTCTTCAGCCTTGTCGTAAACCACTTGTGGGTTTTTCACCATATCACCGGGTTCCGGCTCAAGCTGCTTGGTCGAAAGCGAAATCCGTCCGCGTTCCGCATCGAGATCAATAATCATGACTTTTACTTCGTCATTTACATTGAACACACTGTGAGGCGTATCGATGTGATCGTGCGAAATCTCGGAAATGTGGAGCAGACCGCTCACACCACCGATATCGATAAACGCACCGTAAGGTTTGATGCCGCGAACGGTTCCGATCACGACTTCGCCCACTTCCAGACGGTTCATCTTACGTTCAACCAGCGCACGACGATGGCTGAGTACGAGACGGTTGCGCTCTTCGTCCACTTCGAGGAACTTCAGAGGCAACTCTTCGCCTACTAATTCTTCCTTGGGTTTGCGAGTGCTGATGTGAGAACCGGGAATAAATCCACGTAAGCCCTCAATCCGAACCAGCGCACCGCCGCGATTGGTTGCAAACACCAGCGATCGCACCGTTGCATCTTCCGCCTGGAGTTGACGAACCCGTTCCCAAGCTCGCATATACTCTATGCGGCGAATCGAGAGGGTCAACTGACCATCTTCGTTCTCATCAGCCAGGATGAAGAATTCGCGTGTTTCGTTCGACTGCAACACCTCTTCGGGGGCATCAATGCGATTGATCGACATTTCCTGGATGGGAATATATGCCGCAGTTTTCGCACCAATGTCGATCAAAGCGCCTCTTGGCTCTAGGCTAAACACGGTTCCGGCGACGACATCTCCGGGACTGAAGTGATAGTCGTACTTATCCAGTAGAGCCGCGAAATCCTCGTGGGTAAAACCAACATCCATAGCTAAAGTGTTCTGATTGGTCATGCTAAACGTTTCCCAGTTGTCTCCGTTAAAATTTGCCTCCTGTCGATGCAACGCACATATTGGAAATGTGCTGCCTACACCTTAATCGCTGCGATTTTCGTTCACAACGATCTATTTAGACGCATTAAGTATTCAGAAGCATCATCATAACCCAATTTGCGATGAAGAGGATCTGTGATTCTTAAGTTCTTTCGTCCGGTTTGGCAGGAAAATTGAAATGGTTGGATTAGGGGTTTTTGAGGATGTTCAAAGATCGAGTGGCGGTTCTGGCAACAATGCACCGAAAGGAGGAAGCGATCGCGCCTGTTCTTGAGTCTGAACTAGGTTTGAAAGTTCAGGTTCCGATCGAGTTTGATACCGATCGCTTTGGCACATTCACACGGGAAATCGCTCGATCGGGTGATCAATTAGAGGCGGCGAGAAGGAAAGCATTCGCAGCACTGGAATTGATCGGGGGAGATTTAGCGATCGCGTCTGAGGGAAGTTTCGCCCCGCATCCTTCTTTTCCAATGCTGCCTTGCAATCGTGAAATTGTGATTCTGATCGATACTTTGAACGATTTAGAAATGATTGGAGAATCGATTTCAACCGAAACAAATTTCAATCATCGCACTGTTTCTAATTACGATGAAGCTTATGAATTTGCGCTGAAAGTTGGATTTCCAGAGCATAAGTTAGTCGTGATTGATCAAGATAAGATCCTGAAGGGAATTGGGGATTTTGATCAATTAAGAGAAGTAGTTTCGAGTGGAAAAGTTCACGTCGAAACTGATATGAGAGCGATGAACAATCCGACTCGAATGAACGCGATCGCGAAAGCAACTCGTGATTTAGCCCAGAAATTAAAACAGTGCTGTCCGAAGTGTTCAACGCCTGGATTTACAGTGGCAGAGATTAAACGAGGATTGCCTTGTGGCTGGTGTGGCAGTCCAACGGATTTGATCTTGGCGGAAGTCGATCGATGTTCAAAATGCGGTTTTGAGCAAGAAAGATTTTCTGAACAAAAAGCAGATCCAATGTATTGCCCCTATTGCAATCCGTAGAAACCAACTCCCCATTCGGATAGAGATCATCATTGAGACAAACTTTCTTTTGAAAGATGTGTGAGAAAGCTGATCCCCATAGGATGATTCCAGATTTAATATTCTAGGAGTTATTCATTATGCCAACTGGAAGCGAAAGAACCCAAGCAAACCCCCAAATTAGCGCTGAAGATAAACAGTTTGAAGCCGTTAATAGTGTTGAAACCACTGAAGATCAAGCAAACTTAGCCACCTCTAAATCGACTCCTGATAAGCTTGCCGAGAAGCGAGATGATGTAGACGAACAGAATGAGAAGCTGCCTGCTGAAGTGACCGATCAGCTTTTGGATGGTTCGGATCAAGTCTTCTTAACTGCATTCAAGAATTCTCAGAAAGATGGTTTGAGCCGCGAAACTGCGATTAAAGTCGCGTGGAACAGCGTCAAGCAAGGATTTCAGCGGAGTCAGGATGGAAGCTGGCATCGTAAGAGTGAGCCAGGCGATCGAACAATTGGATCAGGTGTTGGGGGTAGCGCGAGCTAATTGAGCGAAATCTAAGAATTGAAAGAGCAAAACTCCGACCTCACTCAAGAAGTCGGAGTTTTTGTGTATGCGAATTGATCTGTGACTGCGATCATTCTTCGCCCCCTAAATCCCCCATTCTGGGGAATTTTGAGACTAGAAGAAATTCCGAATTCCAGAACTTTTTCATCTTTCAAAGTCCCCCAAATTTGGGGGATTTAGGGGGCATTAGCCGACTGAAACGCAGAGAATTACTCGATCGACGTTTTTTTAGTTTGCGATCGAGGCTTTCGATCGACCATTTCCAGTTTGGGCAGTCTGAGGCGCGATCGTTGCGGGAACTTCTGCGGTTTCGGTGGATGGCGTAGAAGCATTGCTGCCTTTGCGAACAGTTCCCCCAGCTTGGCTGTATTCTTTGCTGTTGCTGCCGTATTTGATTTTGACAGCACTGAGCATTCGACTCGACATCGCTGCCATTGTGCGATCGAGTTCGTCGATTGTTTTGCGCGAGGCATCGAGGTCAGACACAATTTGATTGTGTTTTGCGAGGGCTTCCTGGAGGGATTCGATCATTTCGGTGTAAGTGTCGATCGTCAATCCGTAGCCTAAGTCTAAAGTGGGGTCGATCGATTTGAGTCCGGCAAGACGACGCTGTGCTTTGTCGAGTTCGGTAGATCCCCGTGTTTGTAATGCCATCGAATTTTTCCTTAATTTAAGTTGGGTCAATGTGTTTACGATAGAAATTTTCTAATTGCTTTGAGAGGAGTGGATTTATTGATCTCAATTTGAAGTTGTGCTGAAGCTGTGTGAGGATTTGCGAAAACTCAAGGGCTTTTACTGAGATGTTTTTGGGTTACTCTGACTCGATCGCGCTTTCCGGTGACAACGGCATCGCTCAATCTGTCTTCCAATTCAGTTTTTGTAAACTCCTGAAGACTGCTTGTAAACTCCTGAAGAGCATTTGCGAATTCAAGAAGCGAATTTGAGACTTTCTGAAGATAGTTTGTAAATTCCTGAAGAGTATTTGTGAACTCAAAGAGCGAAGTTGTGAAGGCGCGATCGCTGAATGAGACGGGAAAGAGCGATCGGGGAGTTGGCTTGATTGTACTTAAAAGGGAATTAATCGATCGCGACTTCAGCCGCATATCGTAGGGCTTCTTGAAGATCTTCTAACTCTAAATCTGGATGGGCTTCTAGAATTTCATCCCCTCGCATTCCATCTGCGAACATTCCAACCACAGTCGCAACTGGAATTCGCAAACCTCGAAGGCAAGGAACTCCGCCCATCTGATTCGGGTTGACGGTAATTCTGGTGAATGGCATCCTTAGCTCTTCTGAGTTGTATAGAAATTCTACTTGTCTTTTTAGTGCGATCGTAGGCTGATTCAATGAAAGCACAATCGTAGCGGAAGCTTTCAAGTTCTCTGTGTTAGCGGTTCATAAACCTTGAACTCAAGCTTGCAAGGTGTTTCACACTATGTCTCTCTTATCAGCAAGCTGAAGGACGAACCGGATAAATGTAGCCGTGAGGTAAATCATGAACTCAACCTCGTCTACTGAAAATGCCTCATTATGCTTAACAGCGTCATTTTGATACGGACTATATCCTCCAAACAGTAAAGAGTGATACATATTCACAGTCTGCGGATGTATTTTCTTACTTTTTAGCCAGGGTAAAAGAACATCTTTCTGGTTTTCCAAGGACTTAGCATTTCCGAGAACCTGCTTCAAAAGTTGCTCTATTGCAAATCGAAGATTATCGAGTAAGTTGCGATAGGAACTGATATCGCCGCTTTGGTAAAAAGCCAGAGCTTTCTCAAAGTGTCTCGCTACGTTTGGGTATTTCTCTAGCCCAGAAATTACATAATCGATTACACCTTGATCAAGAAGCTTCTCCCCAACAGGATATAAGATGACTGTCTTGCCTTTTACAGCAAAATTAAATCTCATCAAAGGTGTTAGGTGAGCAGAATCTCTTAGCTTCTTGGCAAAATTGCGCTGATGTTCTACATCAACTTCCCCTTCTAGTATCCAGAAAAGAATCTGTAGAATAGTGACGAGATCGTTGAAGCTACTTGAGCTTTTGATGGCTTTATACACATGAGTGTCACCAAAGCCTCTCTCAGTTAGTTCATATATGTACATTGAGTCTGCTAGTTTTTGTGCCTCCTTTGCTGCTATTAATATTGGTGAGTTTGGTTTTGGAATCAGCCGTGAGCTTTTAACAGTTGGCTCTTCAGCACTGTGTTGTCGAAAAAGCTGCTGAAATTTACTATCAATTTCTGGCTGTTCGATAAGTAGCTGCTCCAGAGTGTCATTACTGATTGAGATTACTCCGTTTCTGAAGGTAGTGAACTGCTCTTCTTCAGAAGTTTTAAGATTCCAACGTGTGTAATGATTAGCCAATCGTCTTTGAATGTCCATTAGGTGAACCTGGAAAGTTCCTGAAAATTATAGTGTAGGTAATGAATGATCTAGTCGGCGTGATATTGCTCTAAGTTGAAACAGCATCTTTGCCGGATCAGTTTCCGTCTCATGAGTTCGATCGGCAGCCTCCAACGAGATCGAGAGCGCTTTTTCCAGTCCGGTCTGATTCAGCCAACTCTTCACCTGTTCCGCCAACGGCTTCGCCACCAGTGGCACGACTATTTTCAGAATGACAATCCACTCCATACCGAACTCCGACGATCGATGAGTTCAATTATGGCGTGTCGTATTCGTCACCTCAGCCAAACTTCCAATTTTTTGAAGGCACAGTGCCACACTCAAACCGTGATCCCTTTCTGCTATCCTCATAAATGCTTTACACGGTAGAAGACCATGCTAGACCTGACTGGAAAGAACGCACTTGTAACGGGAATTGCGAACAATAAATCGATCGCATGGGGCATCGCTCAACAGCTACACAAAGCAGGCGCAAACATTGGTATTACGTATCTACCCGACGAGAAAGGCAAAGCAGAAAAGAAAGTCGCAGAACTCACCGAGCCATTGAATCCGAGCTTGTTTCTGCCGCTGAATGTGCAAGACGATGCTCAGATTGAGAGCGCATTTAATACAGTGCGGGACAAGTGGGGCAAGATTGATATCCTGATTCACTGCTTGGCGTTTGCAAATAGAGAAGATTTGACGGGTGACTTCTCGAACACTTCACGCAAAGGATTTGAAACAGCGCTAGATATCAGTGCCTATTCGCTGATTCAACTGGCTGGAGCCGCGAAACCGTTGATGACCGAAGGCGGAAGTATCGTGACTTTGACCTATTTGGGTGGCGTGAAAGTGATTCCAAACTACAACGTCATGGGAATCGCGAAAGCAGCATTAGAAATGAATGTGCGCTATCTGGCTTCGGAACTTGGTCAGAACAATGTTCGAGTGAATGCAATTTCAGCAGGTCCGATTCGGACGTTGGCTTCTTCTGCGGTGGGCGGCATTCTCGATATGATTCACCACGTCGAAGCGGTGGCTCCACTGCGTCGAACGGTGACGCAGATTGAAGTGGGAAATACGGCGGCATTTTTGTGCAGTGATTTGTCGAGCGGGATTACCGGACAGGTGATTTACGTCGATGCGGGTTACGAAATTATGGGAATGACGGGAACCAAATCGGTGGAATAAATTTAGCGTTAGATCCACAGAACGCTTTACTCCGTTTGAATCGGCTAGTGCCCCCTAAATTCCCCAAATTTGGGGGACTTTGAAGGTTGAACGCACTCTGGAATTCTAGAGCTTTGCTCTAGCTCAAAGTCCCCCAGAATGGGGGATTTAGGGGGCGATTCCCACAGTCGTTTACAATTCAGAAAATCCATTAAATTGGATTTATCGATCGAGCAATATTCCCCTCAATCCCGCCGCCTTCGCCGCCTGATAATCTTCCTGCATACTATCGCCAATGTGCCACGCATTCTCAGGCTCACAGTGATGTTTCGCCAACGCAATCTCAAAGATCTTCGGGTCAGGTTTCGCGACTCCCGCCTCAGTCGAAATCGTTACCGAATCAAAATAATCTGCTAAATCTAACGCTCTCAGAACCCTATACAATCGGGAATCAAAATTCGAGAGAACACCCAGCGGAATATTGAGACTCCGCAGTTTTTGTAAGGTCGGAAGCGTATCCGGATAAATGATCCACGGCTTCGCGGTTTCAAAATGGATGTACAAATCTGAGAAAAAGCTGGAAAAATCGTCAAACTTGTTCAGCACTCCAGCCCGATCGAAGGTTTGTTGCGCGATCGTATTCCACCACTCTTGTTCAAGCTGTGGAATTTCCACTACATCAACATCTGGAAACGTACAAGGTGGCGAGGCTTTGAACGCTTCGTAAAATGACTGATCGATCACACTTGCATCGACTTCTACGCCATGCTTGCGGGCAATCTCTCGATAGACCTGACCGACACTTCCTCGCACACCAAACAACGTACCAACTGCATCAAAAAAGACGACCTGGGGACGCTTCATCTCTTTACAATCCCGAACTCAACAAGGAATAAACACAAGGTTCATTATTCATTGTTTTGAGTTAATGCGGTCACGATCGGGCGAGTGATCCAGTTAAATCCCACTCGAAGCTGGTGTCTGAGCGTAGGCATCCGATTCAAATAAGCTAAACGGCGAACCAGATGAGCGACAGTCCCATCCAATTGAATGCCAAGTCCGGTTAAGGTCGCTTCGTTGATTCCCAACGTCATCATTTCACCGAGATATTGATAGCGGAAGGGCAAAAGGGGTCGATCGCTCAACGATGCCCAAATATTCCATCCGGTGTAATCGGCTTGCTGGAATGCAGCTTGAGCAGTCGAGGGAACTTGCTGATTGTCCGCGTCTTTGCAGTCGGCTAAATCCCCGATCGCGAAAATTTCAGGATGATCCACCACTTGCAAAGTCGGAGTCACAACGATCTGACCGCGCTGGTTTTGTTTGAGGGGTAAGTTTTTCACCACTTCATTGATGCGAGTGCCGATCGTCCAAAGTACGAGATCGACCGGAATCGTATCAACCACGCCTTTATAGAGCAGCGAAATACTATCCGCAGTGATTTCTTCGACAGAAGTTTCTAAATCTGTCCAGATTCCACGGGCTTCGAGTGCTTTTGTCGCTGCTTCTCGATTATGCGGAGAAGACATTCGCAAAATCTGATCCGATAGTTCAACTAATCGAATTCGACCGCGATCGCCCAATTTATCCGCTAACTTACAAGCCAGTTCAACGCCGCTATAGCCTGCACCGACGATCGCGATCCGAAGCTTATCCGCATCTGAGTTTTCCAACTGTCTCAGGCAATCTTGTAAGCGATACGCATCTTGAATCGTTCGGAAGGGAATCGCGAACTCGGCTGCACCCGGAACCATATCCGTTGGGGTTTCGCCACCCATTGCAACAACTAAGCGATCGTAATCGAGCAGATCCCCCTCCTGAATCCGCACCTGTTTCGTTTCGAGATTAATTTCCGTGACCGCAGACTGACGGAATCGGATTGACGTGCCTTCGAGCAATTCCTCATACGGGGGCGCGACTTCCCAGGATTGTAGTTCGCCTGTGACCAATTCATAGAGCAGCGGCGAAAAGACAAAGCGATCCCTCGAATCGACTAAGGTAATTTCCGGTTTCTCGGTCTTTGTCCAAGGCAGATTATGAAGTCGGAGTGCAGTGTAGAGACCTCCGAAACCACCACCAAGAATACAGATTTTTGCAGGAGTGTGAGACATAAGACGGCGCGAGAAAGGGCAACTCTCTTAATTCTAGGTGCGGATCTCTAAATTCGGAATCACCGCCGAGCCGATCGACCGAATTTCTGCCTTCCGTCCGGTATCTTGATAGCTCAAGGAAATTTCAAGATACGAATCTGGTCGATAGGCGAGTCGTTCTGCCCACTCGATCGCACAAATTCCTGGCTCGACTTCAATCCCTTCCCAATAGATTTCGGGATAAAGCGATGCGGTTTGGTTTGGTTCTAATCGGTACAGGTCGAAGTGATAGAGCGGCACTCGTCCATTGAGATATTCGTTAATTAGGGTAAATGTTGGGCTTTCGATCGAGTCTGGAATTCCCAGTCCTTCTCCCAACGCCTGAACGAATGAAGTCTTGCCGCTGCCTAAATCACCTTGAAGTAACAGAACCGTTCCAGCGGGTAACTGTTGTCCAAATTGGCGACCGAGCGATCGCGTTTCGTTGGCGGATTTTAGGTCGATCGTTTTCATTGTCTTGCGCGTTCATACCACCGGAAAATTACCCGCGCCAATTTCCGCGAATCGTGCCGCACATAGCCCGTTTCCTCATCCTCGATCATTATGTTGGCGCGAATCATCTGCCGTCCCAATTGTGCGATCGCATCCGCATCCAAATCAACCGGGTGAGATTGTTCCTGTGCATATCGCAAGAGTGCTCTGTCTGAAGGAGACGTTTTCTGCACCAAAACCGAATCGAATAATCTTCGTCCACAGGCTCGATCGATAGCCCGAATATGATCTGCGACCGAATATCCGTCTGTTTCTCCCGGTTGCGTCATGATGTTGCACACATAAATACAGGGGACTTGTCGAGCCGCGATCGCATCTGCAATTTCGGGCACGAGTAAATTGGGAATCACGCTGGTGTAAAGGCTGCCAGGTCCAATCACGATATAGTCCGCTTCCTCGATCGCATCCAACGCTTTTGGAAGTGCAGGCGGATTCGCAGGCTTACAGCCCATTTTGACGATCTTGCCTCGCGCCTCGGTAATATTTGATTCGCCCTCAATGTAGCGACCGTCTGCCAGTTCTGCCCAGAGTTTCACATCGCTCAAAGTAGCAGGGAGAACTTGACCCCGAATCGCGAGAACTTTGGAACTTGCCGCGATCGCTCTTTCAAAATCTCCGGTGATGTCACTCAGCACCGTGAGAAATAAATTGCCAAAACTATGTCCGATCAAGCCATCGCCTGCTTTAAATCGGTATTGAAATAATTCTGTTAATAATTTTTCTTCGTCAGCCAGAGCCGCAATACAGTTCCGAATATCCCCAGGCGGCAACACGCCAATTTCACGCCGTAATCGTCCTGAAGAACCACCATCATCCGCCACCGTGACGATCGCAGTAATATTCGCGCTTAAAGTTTTCAAGCCTCTCAGCAGCGTCGATAGTCCGGTTCCGCCGCCGATCGTCACAATTTTTGCGCCTCGATTGAGTTTGCGGTGGCTAATCAGCACATCGACTAATTCTTCTGATCGATCGCTCATCAGCACTTCGGTAATCGATCCAAACGTGCGTTTTTGCCCCCAGAACACCAGTAACAGTCCAGCAATCAGCACTAAGGGACCGCTGATATAGTTTGGAATCAAGCGCGTGAGCAGTTCTATCAAATCGCCAAAAAACTGCATGATGTAGAACACCGGAGTTAAACGGCTCCAGATTGCCGCACCCAGAAGCACCATCAGAATGCCGCTGACGCTAATAAACATCCAGCGCTTGACCAGCAAGCCCGGAGAGAGCCACTTGAACCAGTGTCCCGCTCGGTGTGGCAAACGGCGAGATGCCGATCGCGAAACGCGCTGCGAGTACGATCGCGAAACGCGCATTGCTTGTTTGAGAAATCGATTGGTCGTCATGCTGGGATTCAACCTGGCGCGAGGTGGCGTTGATCTAGCTATGCAGCATACCCTAAGTTGTTGATTCCAACCGGGCAATCCTGCCAATCGGATTCGCCGTGATTATTGACAACTAACCTGTTTTCTCCGCGTTTGCCTCATGAACCGGGAAGAATTTACGGAAAGTTTATTAGAAGCCTGCGGAAATTACGGATTCAATTAGAATTTTTTTGCGGATCGGGTGTGCGATAGATTCCAATCAACAGACAGATAATCCCGATATTGATGAAGACATCTGCCAGATTGAAAATTGGAAACTGAATCCAGACAAAATTCGGAAACGGATTCGGGAAAGGGACGTAGACGAATGGAACTTTGATGAAGTCCACCACGTGACCTAAGACGAAGCGATCGATACCGTTCCCCAATGCCCCGCTGAGAATCAATCCATAGCCCCACTGTTCCCATCGTGGCATCCGTCGTCCAAACCACGCCCACGCCATCAGAGCCACACTTGCGATTAGAGAAAGCCATCTGAGCAACGGACTCCCCGACAGAATTCCAAAAGCCGCACCGTCATTCACTACGTACACCCAGTGCAACACCCCAGGAATCACTCGAATTTCTTGCGGTGGAATCGTCAATGCCATCGATTTCACCACGATCAGTTTGGTAACTCGATCGAGAATCAGTCCCGCGATCGCGGCAATCCAGAAAAAGCGGTTTTTAAACATGGGGTGACGGCGACCAGTAGCAAGATTCCAATTCTCACAGAAAATCGACGCGCTTAGAAACCTACCTTGAACAAAGCTGGCTGTTCGCCAAGCAAATAAAGTTTGCGGCAATCCCTCACAAGCGAATACATCGCTAGATGCTCACCATGGAATTTCTCCATCTTCATCGAGAAATTTACACGTTGGGGAGGCATTCATCGTTGCAAGCTTCACGATAATTGCCGCTCCTTGTTCAACAGTACGGGGCGCTGCGTCTGTCCCCATCTCTGTCTGCACCCAACCAGGGCAAATCGAGTTGACACTAATCTGCTCATCCGACAAATCTTTTGCTAAAGCGATCGTCAAAGCATTAAGCGCAGTTTTAGAGGCATTATAGGCAGCAGTATTGAGTTTATGGAAGATGCTATCTGGGTCACTGACCGAAGCAAGAGAACCGAGCGAAGATGAAACGTTAATCACTCGCGCTGCTTCAGCTTGCTTTAGCAATGGCAAAAAATGATGAATAACCGCGAATGTACCAAACACATTGGTTTGAAATGTATCTTTGAGAATATCTACACTTAGCAAAGCGGGTCGAGTTTTTGCAGAAAATTCGTAATTAACGCCTGCATTGTTGATTAATACATCTACCTTTTCCCAATGTTTGGCAATGGTTTCGGCAGCTTGTTTAATCGACTGGTCATTGGTCACGTCAATGTGAACAAAGTGAACGTCAGAGCCATCCTTTCGGAGTGTTTCTACGGCTACCTGCCCACGCTGTAGGTCACGCGCTCCCAGTAAAACAGTAAAGCCCTGGGATAAGAGTTGTCGAGCAACCTCGTTCCCGATTCCTTTATTTGCGCCTGTGATAAGCACAATTTTCTTGATTGTCATAGTCTTGCTGCCTTTCGCATCTGAGTTGAATTTTTCATATTTAGGTCATGCTGTTTGTTTTGCTTTGATCTTCAATTGACTTTTGAACTGCTATAGGCTCTCCTTTCCAACGAGTTCGATGCAGCCATTCCTTAAAGCTGGTGAGGTGAGGATGAATTTTGCGAAGCCAATCAAAATCGCGATCGCAGCCGTAGGTTTGAAGGAACTCAAACATATTGCTTAGATCCGTAGTGCCGGGATACCCAAATGAACGAAATTGATCAACGGTAAAGGGGTCATAAACTGCCTGAATCCCCGTAATCTCTGTGAACGTTTCAACCACTTCCTGCATCGTTATACTTTGTGAAGCAACCGCTAGAGTGGTTCCTACAGTTTGTTCTGGATGTCCAAAGATGTATCGAGCGAAAACTCCGATATCATCGAGTGCAATCATTGTCCACGGTTTATTTGCCATTGGCAGTGTAAAGACTAGGGTTGGATCGTCGAGAGAGCGAGGCTGAGGCGCGAAGTAAGACTGCAAATTTTCAAAGTAGGATGTGGTTTGTAAGACAGTGGTGTGGTGGCGATACCAATCGTCCAACGTCCATTTATTCTCAATCTCCTCTTGTACAATTGCCTTCGCATCCGAGTGAGGAACAGAAAATTTGCCGCCTGATAGACGAGACATATGATCGAGGGAGCTATACACGAAATGCTGCACATTTGCTGCTTTGGCGATTTCTAATATCTGGTTGCCTTGAGCAATTTCTGCATCGCGACTTGCTTCGAGATACGAGAGTTCATTCGGAAAATCGCTTGGGCTGAATAATCCCCACATATCCGTATTGCAGTAGATTCCATAAACCTCGTGTGTGGCTGCTTGGAGATCTTCTACGTTCCTGGAATTGCCTTGAAACAGTTCGATTCGATCGCTGAGATTTGTAAGTGCAAAAGCGCGATCGCTGTGAATATCACGAGTCAGTGCTCGAATAAACCACTGTTTGTCAGTGTCTTGCAAAAGATGCTCAATCACTTTGCGTCCCATTGCGCCTGTAGCACCAATCACAAGGATTGCTTGTCTCTTCTGCATTTCCATGTATTGTTTCCGCTAGATTTCGTGTGAGTCATTGGCAGACAGTCCAAAACTCACATCAAGATTATTTGCATTAGCTTGTTTTTTACAAGTACGCAGAATAATCTGACTTAGTATGAAATCGAGACTAAGGGAGCCAATTCACGATGGCGATGAAGACCACCCAAAAATTCGTATGTCCGTTAAATGCAGCGATCGAGATTGTGGGTGGGAAATGGAAGCTGAAAATCCTGTACCATCTGCTTGACAGCCCAAAACGATTTGGAGAACTCCGTAAATTACTCCCTAGCGTGACACAGCAGATGCTCACGACCCAATTACGTGAATTAGAGCAAGATGGTGTTATTCATCGAGAAATTTACAAAGAGATCCCGCCCAAGGTGGAATATTCAATGACGGAGTTCGGTAGGAGTTTAGCTCCTGTTTTGAATGCTTTGACTGAATGGGGTACAGCGAACTTCAGCAGAATTGAACAACTTAGAGAAAACGGCTCTTCAACTTCATAATCTACCTGAAGCTAGTAGAACATGATGCGGCGTAGCACAAAAGCTAGAACTGCGATCGCACAAGTAACCGCTAATTGCCCCGGCAGTAAATTAATCGAATACGTCAGAAACGCCTGCCAGATCGAGCCTTCGAGTTTTATCCACTGAAAAAGCGAACCGAAAATTAAATACAGAACGCCGATCGTATGAATTACAAATAATCCACAAAATCCACTAAACGCCAGCGATTCCAACCGAGGAGGCGCTTTGAATGCCAAAAATCCACACACCCAAGCGCCCGGAACAAATCCGAGTAAATATCCGAAACTCGGTGCGCTTAAATACTGAATTCCGCCCCCTTGAGAAAACACCGGAAATCCTGCCAATCCCAAGGCTAGATAAGCGATTTGTGACATGACTGCCGCATTCTTTCCACCCAAACAGCCGATCAGCAAGACTGCCCCAATCTGGTAACTCACACCGAGAAAATGAAGCGGTACAGAAGGCGAATTCCAGGGTACACCCGCGATCGAAGCTCTCAGCAACGTTCCCCCGATCGTTAACATCAGCCCAATCAGTGCCCACAACAAATCGGTGAGCGTAATCCGAAATCGACGCGATCGAGCAGGTGAGCGGCGTAGAGGGGTACGAGTCATAGTCATGGAATTGTACATGGGAAACGATCGCCACTTCATAGAATTCAGGCTTGGAGATTGTATCTCAGGTCAGAATCGATGATGATAAAGAATCGTGCTTTGGCTGACTTATCGTCAACAACCCAGCACTGAAGTGACTGGGCTTCCAGCCTAGAAACTTAAGTTTCAGTTGACCAGACTTAGCCCTTTGGGGCTACGTTTTCTCAGTCACGACACCCAAGAATGCGTCGCTAGTTCTTGGCTCTGTCGCTTGTCGTTAAACACTTTATTTGGGTTAAGGACGTGCTGCAAGCCGAACAAGCTGAGAAAACATTGTCGAAGCGCACATTACCCCGCAAGGGAGTTTCGTCGCGATGCGTACAGGACAAACGATTTGAGGCGGTAACTGTCCCGCTGAAAGTGCAACACAAAAGCACACCGAATCCAGTCGTTCCAAGGCGGTCGCGACACAACCCAAATACTGACGGATGTAGGCGGTTAAAACCGCTCGTTGTTTTTTCCTCTCAGGTCTGAAGACGCTGAGTTTCCACAACTACCACGTATTTTCTTATGATTGCTGCTGTTTCTTCTCGCGATCGCATCGCCCAAATTTATCATCAGCCGTTCCCAGATCTTCTATTTGAGGCGCAACGAGTTCATCGCGAACACCACGATCCGCGACAGGTACAGTTTTGTACGTTGGGAAATATTAAGAGCGGGGCTTGTCCTGAAGATTGCGGCTATTGCGCTCAAAGTGTCCATCACAATACGGGACTGAAACCGGAACCGCTGATGAATTTGGATGCGGTGTTGGAAGACGCGAAGGCGGCGAAAGCAGGCGGATCGACGCGGTTCTGTATGGGAGCAGCTTGGCGGGAAGTGCGAGACGGGGCACAGTTCGATCGAGTTTTAGAAATGGTGCGTCAAGTGGCGGCTTTGGAACTCGAAGTCTGTTGCACTCTGGGAATGCTCAAACCGCATCAGGCACAGCAATTGAAAGAAGCGGGATTGACTGCATACAATCACAATCTCGATACTTCAGAAGAGTATTACAGCAAAGTGATTACGACTCGGACGTATCAAGATCGACTAGAAACGATTCGAGCCGTAAGCGATGCGGGGATTTCTGTCTGCTGCGGTGGAATTTTGGGATTAGGGGAATCGATCGACGATCGCATCTCTCTCCTCGAAACTTTGACCACATTGAATCCGCCACCCGAATCGATTCCGATTAATGCACTGATTCCAATTGAAGGAACGCCGCTAGAGAGTTCGACCCCGATCGATGGAATTGCCCTCGTTCGCATGATTGCTACCACTCGAGTCCTATTTCCAAAAGCAATGGTGCGATTGTCCGCAGGTAGAACTCAGATGAGCGACGAACTGCAAGCGATGTGCTTTTTCGCAGGTGCGAACTCGATTTTTACCGGGGCAAAACTGTTAACAGCACCAAACCCAGAACGATCGCACGACGAGGAATTAATCATCGATCGATTAGGAATGCAGCCGAAACCACTTGTTTAATCGGCTTGAAAAGTTCAGAATGTTTGCACATAATTGCTGTGAATTTGCAGTTAAATCGGGAAAGCAGATACATGACAGAAGCACTACTCATTGGCTTGGGACAATTTGATGATTCCAGCATTCCTGCGCTGTCTGCTGCCACAAATGATGTTGAAGCTCTGAAAGAGTTACTGCGTCGTCCGGATATTGGGGCAAGTCGTAGCGATGATGTCATGGTGCTATCCAATCCACCGCTGAGACAACTTCGAGAAACGATCGAGACGTTTTGCACTCTGCGCGACCCGGACGAAACGACGCTGATTTACATTTCAGGTCACGCGATTCTGAACGACCAAGGACAAATTCTTTTCCCCTGTCGCGACACGATTCGAGCCAATTTAGAACTAACCGCGTATTCCCTTGAAGAACTGAAAGCAGAACTCGAAGCTTGTCGATCGAATCAAGAAGTCGTCATCCTCGACTGTTGCTTCACGGGAACCTTTGCCAAGGGCATGATTTCCAAGCAAGATTTTGAAGCGATCGCGCAAGAATTCAGCAGCAATCGTCGAGCGTTACTCACTTCTCCAACCTCGATCGACTACTCGATCGAACACAAATCTAAACAGCTTTCGACCTACAGCCGATTTTTACTCGATGCCTTGGAAACCGGAATGGCAGACGGAATCGCGAATCAGCCCCTAGATGGCACAGTCAACGTCAGCGAACTTCACGCCTATCTTGATAAACATTTTGAATATACGCAACCTGCGCTTTCTCCCACACTTCACAGTCAAGCAGACGGCTACACGATGGTGATTGTGTATGCACCTCATACGGAATTTCGTAGACAAGCGATGAGTCTCGCAAGTCAGGGCGAAATCTCGATCGTTGGTCACAACATTCTGCAAGCCCGACAAGTCAAAGAAGGAATTTCTCCCGCTGTTGCCAGTGCGATTCGAGAAGATGCGATGATGCCGCACCGATTAATGCAGGAAAAGCAACGACAGTTCGATCGAGTTCGTGAAGAAGTCAGCCAGCGAGAATCGCCGCTCAGTGACAATACTCAAGCCGAATTGTTACAGCTTCGTCAAGAATACGAACTTCCTCCAAATCCTTTTGCTACAGAGCCAATTCCTGCTGCCACATTTGTGAGCGAACCAATCACAGAAGCACCTTTAGCAGTCCCAGTCGAGGCAACGGTCGAAAGTGATACTCCGCTCGAAAGTTCGGGTGGCAATCGTCTCACTCAATTTCTCAGAGAACGTCGATTGCTGCGATCGCCCGATGAAGAGGTCGAACCCGCAAATGATCCGGCTTCTCGATTCCTTCAAGAGCGCAATATTTCCCCAGAACTCGTTCGATTAGGACTGGCAAGTTTAGCGGTTCTAGGCTTATTCGGTGCGGTGCTCTGGGCATTGTTCCAACCGTTTCCTGGATCGCGTCCTCAGATTGCCAGTGCCCAAGGTTGGTTTGATGAAGGAACTCGCAGAGCACAAGCGGGAAATAGCAACGCCGCGATCGAAGCATTCACGGAAGCTCTGAACCTAAGTCCCACTCCCGCCAATCGTGCCGCCAATCTCTATTACAATCGCGGCGTTGAATATGCAAACAATGGCAATGTGGATGCCGCGATCGCAGATTACAACGAAGCGATTCGACTCGATCCCGCTCTCGCAGATGCCTACTTTAACCGAGCCAATCTCGCTGCAAGACGAGGCGATCGTTCCGCAGCTTTAAAGGATTACCGCGCCGCAGAACGGCTCTATCAGCAGCAAAACAATCCACAAGCACGGCAACAGGCAGCAGACGCAATTCGATCGCTGCAACAAACTAACCCATAAGATTCGCTTGCAAAATCAGTAGGAGATTGGCGATCGCGAATGAAATGCTAAAGAGCGGCATACAAATTTGTCGATCGAACCGAATCGCACGATCTGCACATTTGTGTTCTACCAACCAGCGAGAATAAATTGCGATCGCGACTGCGACAAAAATATACGCCAAAGTTGTAATGTGAATCTTATCGACTAGCGTTAATTGCTCAGTTCGACCCAAAATATTTTCGATGCCTCGCATATTCACGAGCGTTGCAAATAGCGCCGTACTGAGTAGACTTAACCGTGAAGTTGTAAAGCCACTTTCTGCGGTATTGAAAAAGAACGACAACAAGGTAATTAACGCAGCCGCATATACGCCCGCAGTCACTTTTAGGAACGTCATGACTTTGTAGCGCTGAACCTTGATCTCGATTTCCATGCCAGAATATTCGCTCTTTCCGGTCGTTAATTCTGGATCACCAAAGGTGGACTCATAGACGGTGTTTTTTGGAGCGATCTGAAAGTCCGTGATGCGCCAACCTTCAATTCGCATTTTGCTGCGGTAACTAGAGTTCTTTGTATCGGGCGTGTAGACGAAAGCAGACGTATCAAGCGTCGATTCTTCGAGATGGATTTTTAACGTATGTCGATCGAACGGATAGTTTCGGACATCCCACGGATGCGACAGCGTTGCTTTGATCTTTTCTTGTGTCCAATACACTTTGTCTTGTGCCTGGAAATTCCCGGTTTTGTCTTTGCGCTCGGTTACGCTGTTATACATTCTTTCGATTTTGGTCGCATTGACAAATTCAATGTTTTTGATCGGATCTAAGTCTTTCGAGGGGCAAACGCTCCAGATCCAGAAGTCCGCTCCAAACGCTTTCGTAGTCGGTTCTAAGTCGCGGAGTGTCGTAATGTAAGTTCCGATTCGACAAGTTTTGGGTTCAGCCAAGGCATCCGTAATTTGACTGAACCAAAATGTGAGGATGAGCAGAAAAACGATCGAGTATTGTTTTAATCTCAGCATGAAATTTGGGGCAAACATCGATTCAGAGAGGGTTCTGCTATGAATGCCCAGAATGGCTCCTAAATTCTGCGAATCGATGTTCGTAATTCTACGAGGAGCGGAGTGAATTTCTCGATCGAGTTCCGCATTTTTTCGAGCTACCGCCCCAAGCATGAACAGTACGATTCAGGCAAACTCTCTGAGAGATTGAATCCCATGATGAAGAGTAAAACAAGTCTCCTGCCCCTAGGTGCGGCGGGAGCAGCGATCGTGTCACTGGGTTGGGCAACTCCCACTCATGCACTTAGCGTGATCGGGAATAATTTATTTCCAATCTCTAACACGAATACCTCTAGCATTAACGATAGCAATATCGACCCTGCAACGAGTCTGCCTGCTCCACAGCGAAAAGCGGTGGGATTTACCACAGATAGCCGGACTTGGGCGTTCAATTTTGCTGATCTGGGTCTGGTCGGTCTGGACGCTAGTGATGCTCCGATCGTTGAATTGCGCGAAGACAGCCTGAGTAACCCTGGAAATCCTGGTACTGCGGTTGTCGCAACGCTTGGAAACTTTAATCCAACTCCAACAGGTGGAGGACGAAACGTTTTTCGAGTGACATCAACGAGCGGTTCGGTTGTGTTAGCTCCCAATACCACCTACTGGTTATATCTTGCAGGTGGGGCATACAACTGGTACGAGAATGGACCGACCGATCCCGTAACCGGACTGCCAACAGGTCCTGGAGATTTACCGACCGCGCTGAACAGCTCCGGATGGGCGTTTGTTAACTACAGATTTACGGGAAATGGTTCTCTAGATTGGGGTGCTGGAAACGGTATCAGAAATGCGTTTCAAATTGATGCAGATGAAATTACACCGATTCCATTCGCATTCACGCCGATTCCTGGATTGATTGTTTCGGGCATCATTGGCGGTCTGAGACGTGCAAGAAAGAAGGCGATCGAGACTGTCGAAGCATAAAAGACAGATTGAGGAGTTGAGGAGAGCGATCGAATAGCAGTACCTACTTCAGTTAGGACACTTCTAAGAAGCCCCCCAGCCCCCAAGCTTGGGGAAGCAAGAGTCTTAAGCCCCCAGAATTGGGGGTTTGGGGGCAACTCCGAGGATGTCCTAATCTAAACTTCTACCGCTATATCTATTCGATCGCTCTTTTTTCGATCTCAGCAAATCAAACGAAATCAATCTAGAATGAGGTTCTGAGTTTATTTCTTGTCGCCCATGACTGCTTCTCGTCGCTATCACATCACCACGTTTGGCTGCCAAATGAACAAGGCAGACTCCGAACGTATGGCTGGAATTCTGGAAACAATGGGCTTTGAATGGTCAGAAGAGCCAAATGAAGCGGATTTGATTCTCTACAATACCTGCACGATCCGCGATAACGCTGAACAGAAAGTCTATTCATATCTAGGACGGCAGGCACAACGGAAACAAGAAAACCCTGATATTACGATCGTGATTGCGGGATGTGTGGCGCAACAAGAAGGAGAATCCCTTTTACGTCGCGTTCCCGAACTCGATCTGGTGATGGGTCCGCAGTACGCGAATCAACTCGAAGATTTGCTCGAACAAGTGTTTAACGGAAACCAAGTCGTTGCGACTGATCCGATTCATATTGTCGAAGATATTACGAAACCGAGACGAGATAGCCAAGTTACAGCTTGGGTGAATGTGATTTACGGCTGTAATGAGCGCTGTACTTACTGTGTGGTTCCGAGTGTGCGCGGTGTGGAACAATCTCGGACCCCAGAAGCAATTCGGGCTGAAATTGAATCCTTAGCGGCTCAGGGTTACAAGGAAGTGACGCTGCTCGGTCAGAACATTGATGCGTATGGGCGCGATCTTCCCGGAACAACTCCAGAAGGGCGAAATCTGCACACCTTCACAGATTTGCTTTACTTTGTGCATGATGTGGAAGGTATCGATCGTATTCGTTTCGCGACCAGTCATCCGCGCTATTTCACCGAGCGATTGATCCGCGCCTGTGCGGAACTTCCCAAGGTCTGTGAGCATTTTCATATTCCATTCCAGTCTGGAGATAACGAAGTCCTCAAGGCAATGGCGCGAGGATACACTCATGAGCGCTATCGTCGAATTATCAATACGATTCGCGAATATATGCCCGATGCCTCGATTAGTGCAGATGCGATCGTTGGTTTTCCTGGCGAAACTGAAGAACAATTCCAAAACACGCTCAAACTCGTTGAGGATATTGGCTTTGATTTGATCAACACAGCCGCTTATTCTCCACGTCCGGGCACTCCTGCGGCAGTTTGGGAAACTCAGTTATCCGAAGAAGTGAAAGCCGATCGATTACAGCGGATGAATCGATTAGTGTCGCAAACCGCAGCCGATCGCTCTCAAAGATATGCAGGACGAATTGAGGAAGTCTTAGTCGAAGCGCAAAATCCGAAAGATCCGACTCAAGTAATGGGACGGACACGCGGCAATCGATTGACATTCTTTGCAGGCTCGATCGACGAACTGCGCGGAAAATTAGTCAAAGTCAAAATCACCGAAGTTCGCCCGTTCAGTTTGACCGGACAGGCGTTAATTGAAGTTCAAGTGTAAAAACGGAGAGGGTGGGATTCGAACCCACGGAACCTTTCGGTTCATTCGATTTCAAGTCGAACGCGATCGACCACTCTGCCACCTCTCCAGGCACTTGGATGATTTTAACTCAGTTCGGGTCAAATGAGATCGTCGGTTTTGACGATCTCATTTTGCAATTAATACACACTGACTCGAAACCGTCCCCGTCGATCTGAGGTGGAAGAGTTCACCATGATGTAATACTTATCGTCTGAGGGCAGCTGAGTTCGCTCGATCATGGCACGAAATAGATAATTGACATCTCGACTAGTTGTAATCACATCGCCCTTCGAGTTTAGTAAGAACACAGTCGGGAAAAATTCTGCACGCACACTATCTACGCGGATATTTATGAACTGATCGCGCCTACCTTGAAACTCAAACAACTCATATGGACTATTGTCTTTTGTTAATTTCGGACTGTTAGCCGTTAAGTCCGATACTTTATCGAGCAGATACGTCGCTCGATCGTCCCTCATCATCAAGCTATATCGTCCTGTCGCATTCTCTTTCACACTGGTCACGATAATCCGATACGTTCCATCTTCAGGTAAGCGCAGATAAACAAACGCATTTCGCCCTGTTTTGTCCCCAGCGTATCTTCTGGCAATGATCTCCTTACTATTCGGGGCATACACAAACAAGGCAGGCGTTAATCCTAACCGTCCGTCACTGCTGCCGACGAGCCGAATGGTAACAGGCTGGTTTTTCTTGCCTTCAAAGTAGTAGACGTGATAGTAGCGCTTGTCAGCAACAAGATCCCCCCTGGCAAGAACTCCGAAGTGAGGATCGACAAAATTAATTGGCTTAACCGTCGGTTTTCTAGATTCGGGCTGCGGCTGTGGGCGTGGAGTCCTGCGACCTGAACTGCCGCGTCGTACTGGAGGACTATAAACAGGTTCACTACTTCCACCGCCTGAATTGATCGGGGCGGGAGCGGGGGGATCAGGTTGTTGAATAGGAGCAGGTTCAGATGGTGCAGCGGGTTTACTGCGTCCCAAGCCTGCTGCTGCACCTTCGATCGACGCGATCGCTTGCAGTGCCATCGACAAAACAAGACCCAAACTCATTAGACTGCTGACCAGATAAGTCTTTGTGCGTTTAACCACACTCATACTCCTGCATTAATTAAGGTAAGTTATTTTCGAGCAACCATCTGAACTTTGCCGAAGAGCGTTTCTTCGTCGGCTGTGCTGTTCACATAGGCATTCCAATCGCGCTCGGTTAAGACGGCGGTCTGATCACCTTGAGCATGGAACACCTGAATCTGGTTGAACGTGAGATTTTTGTAGGCTGGAATGTCTTCTCTGGGATTGCCTCGCAAGCGTCCCATAAACAGTGCTGTAATAATTCGATGTCCGCGATCGCTCGAAAAATCGGGATTCGCCGAACTGTCGTATCGAATCGTGATTTGCTCTGCATCCAATTTTTCAACCGTGGGCTTAATCGCGTCGATCAGATCCTTTAGGTCAGGATTCTTTCTGGGAATTTCCGATCGCAGGTAACTCTGAATCAATCTGGCTTGCCAGGAAAAGACTTTTTCTTGAGCTTTAGAATGAAGCGAAGAACGATTTGAGATCGTCTGAATTGTTTCGATTGCTTTTTCTAAGTCGCCGCTCTGAGCGATGCTTACAGCTTCGTTGAATAGGACTTGATCCGAATCGATCGGATTCGGATCAGGTGCTTGTACGACTGGAGCAGGCGGCGCGGATTGAGGTTGTCGTGTGAGCACAAACGTAACGAGTCCAACAATCGCACTTATCGCCGCGCCTGTTCCAATCCAAATCGCAAGCCTACGATGCTGGGGCGCTCGTGGTTGTGGCAACGCTTCTGGAGTTAATTTGGAAGTACTTGATCGAGCTTCTCCGACCTTGGATGGCTGTGAGTGAGAAACTAGGGTTGCCGCTGGAACCGGAATTGGGTCTGATGGCTTGGCTGAAACAAGGGTTGCTTCCGGTACTTCAAGCATGGGATTCGCAGGCTTGGGTAATTCGACCGTGACTTCCGATTGTTGCAGTGTTGAATTCGATGACTCGACCGCAGCTTCCACAGGTGATGTTTCGGCAATCGGCGCTGGTGAAACAATCGTGGCTGGAGTTGTACTTTCTGTTTCAGCGGTTGCAATCGGCTCGATTTGAGCGCTCAATTGCAGCAAATCATCTAACGCTTGTGTCGCGGTTTGATAGCGCTCGATCGCTCGATATCGCACCATCTTTGTAATCACGTCTGCAATCGGTTGGCTTACTGTTGCAAACTGCTGCCACGATCGTTCATCCGCATCAAGATCATCTTTGAACGCTTCGGGCGATTGTCCCGTCAATGCTTGAATCGCGGTAATTCCCAACGCATATATATCACTGCTCGGACGGGGTTTGCCGCTGAACTGTTCTGGAGGCATATAGCCGAGCGTTCCTACAGAAATCGTCACGCTGGTATGACCTTGTTTGACAACATGCGATCGCCGAATCTGCTTGACTGCTCCAAAATCAACGAGCACCAATTTGCGATCGGCTTGGCGGCAAATCAAATTCTCTGGCTTGATATCGCGATGAATCACCTGATGGTCATGCACAAATGCCAACACCGTCAAGACTTCGATGAGCATCTGATAGACCTGATGTTCTTGCCAAGGTTGTCCTGCAATGAGCTTAGCGCTCAAAGGTTCACCAGCAATAAACTCTTGTACTAGGTAGAACTCTTGATCATCGCGAAAGTACGCTAACAACCGAGGAATTTGATCATGATTGCCTAAGTTTTCTAAGATTTCTGCTTCTTGTTGAAACAATCGCCAAGCGTCCTGCAAAAACTCAGGATCAGGATTCGCAGGTTGGAGATGCTTTACGACACAGCGGGGCTTTCCAGGTCTAAGCAAATCTCCGGCAATGTAGGTTCGACTAAACCCACCTTCGCCAAGATAATCGAGGACTTCGTACCTTTGAGCCAGTTTGACTCCCTTCGGCATATAGTATTCGCGTGGAGTGACTCGCCCACCTCCCTGAGACATGCGGTGCTGTCTGCCCAGAATTTTTCTCATCATGACTTGATGCCTCTGAATCAATTACTGGTGGCTGACATCTGTGCGATCGATCTGCCCATTCGCATTCGAGTAAGACAGAGTCACTAAATTGCTGGGATCGTTGCCGATTTTGACTTGCATTCCATCTCTGAGTTCGATTCCAGAGCTTGGAATCGGAGTCCCGTCAAGATAAATTCCGTTCGTGCTGGAAGTGCCGTTGCCATCTCCATCAAACAGATAGTAGATATCGCCCTTTTTGCGGAAGATCGCTTGTTTACGAGAAATCACACCCCAGCCTTGAGTGGGAAATTTGATGTTCGACCAACTCACATCCCGTCCTAATCGATGTTCTGATTGATTGAGGTTGAGACTTAACTGGTTGCCCTCACCATTCTTGAGATTAATCCGGTGCAGACTGCTGACACTGGTGGGGCGGAACAGTCCTGAAGCCGCTTTGGAGATCGCTCTCCACGATTTACGATCGCGCTTCTTGCCTGACACATCCGGAACGCTTAAACCCACCGGAATGCCTGCCATTTGTTGAGTGGGCTTTTGACGGAATAAGAGATAGGCAATCACGAGAATCAATGTGGTAAATCCGCCGATCACGCCCCAGAAGAGAAACTGTGGACTGACCGCCCGTTCTGCAATCTTCTGGTTAGAGTCGCGAATTAAGCGATCGATTTCGGAATGGTACTTGAACAATCCTTTGACCGCTTCAAACTTGAGCTTTGCACCTTCGTATTCGCCACGTCCATAAAGCTGTAGACCTTGCTGATAGAGTTCATTGATTGTTCCGGTTTGATTTGTTGCGCCTGCCGGACTTAAAAACTCTCGAATCACACTCGCAGGAACCGCAAACGCGACTTCTTCAGCGTCGTTGCCAAAGCTGAACGTTGCAATTCCGATCACTTTCCCTTGCTCATTTAAGACCGGACCACCAGAAGTTCCCCTAAGTATGGTTTGATTCAACTGAATCACAGGCGTTCTATCAGCTAGAATCTTGTTTGGATTTGCCACGGTGTTATCCATTACCGAAGCTTCTGAAAGTGCTTTCTCATTTAAGTCTGCTGCTCCTGGATAGCCAATCGTCGTCACTTTATCTTGATACTGAACGATTTCAGCGGGGTCTGATAACAACAACGCAGGTGTATTTTTAAGCGCAATTTTAATCACGGCAACATCTTTGTTTCCGCCTTCACTATCTTTGGTGTCTTGGATCGGCTTACCTAGCTTTTTCAGATCAAACTTAAATTGATAACCACGATCGCCGCTCGATTCGTTGAACAGAACAACATTCTGATAAAGTACAAAGTCCTCTAACTTGCTATCGTTGCGAATTCGAGATTTGACTTCCGCCGATACATCTTCGGGCTTGTCTCCGGTAACTTTTTCTACGAGTTTGTTGAACAGAATGGATTTACAGCCGTTTTCACCTTTCTCGACCGTACTCACCACATGAGCATTTGTCACAATGTATCCTTCAGTGTTGATAAAAAACCCCGATCCTGTTCCTCCCGCAAACACTCGCTCATTCTCTTCAGATTTAACCTTGCCGTCTTTGAAATACTCCGTATAGCGGTACGTTCCGGTACATCCTGCCTCAATGCGGACGACCGAGGGTTTAGCATCTAAGACTAATTGCTTCGCTGAAGCTGCTTGAGCGATCGTAAGAGTCGGAAGCAACAACAAGCAGGTTGAAACAGCGCGATAAGGAATACACTTACGCATAGTTAAAGCTCTTTATTGTAAGGATGCGAAAATTCGATACAGCAGCGGATTCATCAAACCGTGGAGCGTTCCAGTCAAGTCAATCGCCCGAACAAAATTGAGAACTTTGATCAAGCTCTCTTCGTGTGATTGAAGCGGTCTATGTGAACGATTTACCTCAGTAATTTCACACACAATTCCTGGGTTTCAATTTATTCTTCAAAATATTTAAAGGATTGTCAAGCCCCATTAAGAAGGCGATAAAAGCTAGAGTTATTCCTGGAAGTGCTGTAGATTAGGAAAAATCTCTGTCCGCTGCATCGTAAAAATCGCAACTGTTTGTAAAGTCAGCATGGTCAGAAAACCCGTTGAAATTTTCTTCTCTTACTCTCACAGAGATGAGCCGTTTCAAGATGAGCTAGTGAAACACCTGGGAGTTTTGAAACAACATGGAATTATCCAGGCGTGGCACGATCGCCAAATTGTGCCCGGTAGTCAGTGGGCAGACAAGATTGATAAGCATCTCAACAGTGCAGATGTGATCTTGTTGCTGATTAGCGCTGATTTCATCGCTTCGGACTATTGCTATGGAATTGAACTCAAAAGAGCAATGCAACGTCACGATCGAGGTGAAGCTTATGTGATTCCTGTGATTTTGCGTCCGGTCGATTGGCGAAGTGCGCCGTTTAGTCAGTTGCAAGCACTTCCGAAAGATGGAAAAGCAGTGACGCTATGGACAAATCAAGATGAAGCGTTTACGAACGTGGCACAAGGGATTCGTACCGTAGTAGAAGCGATTCGTCAGCGTGAACAGGAGTCAGTCCGTGTTCCTCGTGAACGAGAGTCAGTTCGCATTCCTTGTGAACAGAAGGCAGTTCGCGTTCCTCGTGTCGAGCCATTTCCACCTGCACCGTCTTCGATTCAGCACACGGCACTTTCGATCGCGATGGTCTTGCTCGGATGGCTATTAGCCAAACTGATCGGACAACAAATTGACATTCCTCAATCCATCATGCTTGCGGGTGGTCTGGGTGGGTTGATTACTGGACTATCGATTACCATGCGACTTCAGTTAATTCGGCAAACTTATTCTCGGTATTTGTTGCGATCGCTGCTGAGTTGGACAGTTGGTAACGGGATGTGGGGTTTTCTCGTCGGGTGGATTGTTGAGTCTGGAGGGGTTAGTCAATCAGAGGGCGTGTGGTTTGTCATCCTGCCAGGAATTGCCGCTGGAGTACTCTATCTAATTTGGAAGTTGAGACAAATTTACTAAAGCGCTGTCTCTGGCTCGATCTCGAAAATATAGTCGTGATCGAACACGATCGCATCGGGATGTCGAATCACTGAAAAGCCGAAATTGCTAATCACATCGGTGGTGAACGTTGCGATCGCGAGTTGAGTTAATTTTCGATCTGAAATTTCTGGTCGTTGAATAAAGTAGTCTCGACGCGCAAAGAATAGCTTTTCATCTCTGGGTACGATGATTTGATTCAATCGATGCGTTTGCTGAATCGGCTTGAGATACAGCGTGATGAATTCCTCTTGATTGCGCTGGAGCCGATAAAGCCGTTCATGCTGTAACCAACTCATTCGGAACAATAATTTGATGATTTCAAAACCGAGAATGTAATTGTAAATATGATTTCGTTCCTCGGTGCTGACAACGACACGCAGTGCAGATTCGAGGATCAGATCCGGTTTGACTCGCGAATCCTGAGCAGAATGGATGTAAAACTGGCGAATGTAGTCTCTTAGAACGGGTTCTGTGAGTTCTGTTTCGATCTGAAATCGATCGAGGTTGAGTTTGACCTTTTGACGAATTTCCTGATTTTCGACTAGCTTAGAGATTAAGCCATTTGCAGTGTATTCATCCAGGAATTCGGCTCTGACATCAGATGACGCGGCACAGAGCAAATGACACAGAGACAACACATAACGCCGCTGATTCCAGGGCAAGCTCTCCGCCCAGGATTTTGCTTCGGGTGGAAGCTTTTGCAAAATATTCTCGATCGAGTCCGGGTGCAGAGGATGGGTCATGATCGGGAAACTGAACACACTCGTTTAGTGTGCCCACTCTAAATCATCAATAAAAAAGCAGCGATGTTTGAGATCACTGCTTGAGAGGTGTATGCAATTGCTAAAGCGTATCTTCTGCTTCAGAGATATCGTTCTGCGCTGAGATGGAGAACTCCAGGGCGCTCTTGACTTGCTTCGTTTCGTTTTCTCGTTTTCAGTGTAGGAAGTTGACAAGAGTGTAACCTCCTCCGATCGAGTCACCCGACCGAATGAGATCACACATCGTAAACGCGACATTCTGCTGCGTCCGGATTCTCATCGCAGTAAGCATTAAAAGCGCTTTTCGTGTCCGATCGACGATGTGAAATTTCCGCTTGAACTTCTTCGACCGCATCCCAAGCCGTAGCACATTCACCAGACATCATGCCATTTTCGCCACAAGCCGCATGAGCTTGATTCACGAGATCATCTAGTCGCTGTGCGATCGTAACGTCTTCTTTTGCTTGAGTCATAACCTTACCCCTGGTTGTAGTGCAAACTGGGTGAATACCTTTAGTGTGGCTGCAAATTTCAGAATCAGGCTGACCCTTAACCTTTAATTTAACAATCCGATCGCTGCCTAAGCGGATGCTTTAAGAGGGTGTTTGGAAAGCAATCATTCATCGCATTCACCCGCCCGGAAATGAATCTCCGGGCTGATCGGGGAAGCCCACTAAACTGGGCTAAGAACTCCGTATTGCTCTCTTAGCCCGCTTCAGCGGGGTTTCCTCCATTAGCCCGGAGATTCATTTCCGGGCGGACTGGCAACGCAGCAAAGCCGCTTTTTATCCTTCTCAAACACCCTCTAATGCACGCTTTGTACAGCTAGAGTTTCCGGTGAAGATTCTAGCTCAAGATATTGCTGCCAAAAAGTCGGAGAAATCAGTTCTTGTGCCGCATCCTTCCACTCCTGGCTAACAGACGACCATTTCGATCGCCCTTCAGATACAATACTCGTCCATTGCTCCAGAAGATGAAGGTGCGTGAGTGGATCAATTTCAGATTGATTCTCGTAGCTCCGACTGAGTTTCAGCACCTTGGGATGCGTCGTTTCTGGGTCATTGTCCTTGAGCAAGCTTGGACCTTTGAGATAGTCTGCAAATGCGTTCATCAACATCTGAGCACGATCGTAGTCGGGCATTAACAACGCCAGCATAATTTCTCTGGTGTAGTTGTTAACGACGTGCGTGTAGTTGGGTGAATAGTGGATAGCGTAGGTGATTAAGTCATTGCGGAAATAGTAGTAGGCTTCCCAGTTCAACTTCTTCGCAGATGCAGGAATGTGCCAGACTGCCATTGAGGGGAATGTCACGATCGGAATGCCGAATTTTTTCTTAGCTCTGAAACAGTACTCGACATCATCGAGTTTGATAAAGAACGGTAGCGGCAGGTTGAGTTGGTCTACGAGTGTTCTAGAGAATGAGCAAAACCAGAATCCCCCGTAATCTGCATCTTCTTCAACGAGAAGCTGATTGAGGGTTTGAGATTGTCGCAGGTCGAGACAGTGATTGAGTGGAACTAACGAGCCAGATGCGCCCTTTGTTTTAGAGTCCTCGCTATAAGTTGCTCCTGCTTCATACAGAACGTGCTTATCAATGAGGCTGAGTAAGCCACCTGCAACGATCAGTTCAGTTTTAGCGTACTCGTGCACAGCGAACAGCCGATAGATACTTTCGCTTTCTAGTTCAATGTCGTCATCCATTAGTAGAAAATGCGAAGAATGTCCATCTGCTAGAGCTTCCATCAATCCTCTAGTGAAGCCACCACTACCGCCTGCGTTCTTGTTCGGAAAGATGTTGACTCTTGAATCTTGAAACTCACTGGGGTTCAGCGTTCTACCATTGTCAGAGATGAACACTCGAAGGGGTTTGTCTCGAAGTAGCTCATCTTGCAGAAGAGTCGCCATTGTCTCTCTAACGTAGTTCTCTTTCTTGTACGTACAGATGACGATACCGAGTGATACTTCTCGCGATCGCGGTTGATCGGTCGCAATCCAACCGGATTCAAAACAACCTTCTTGGCTTAAACAGGTGATTTCAACATAGATTCGACCTGCATTCTCGTTTTGCAATAGCTCGATCGATGAAAGTTTCACAGGTGACGAAAGTTGACACTGCTCGAAGCTTTCTTCTAAAATCTTCTCCCTTTCGTTGCTTTCATTGGTTTCCCGATAAACTACAACTTTAAAGCTGCCTTCTAGCTCCAAAACATAGTAGATAGAGCTTAGCGATGTGTAGTTAACATAGTATTTTTCATAGAATGAGTTGAAGTAAGAGCTTGAAGAAATGACTCCACCTTGCTGGAAGACCACTCTTTTGCTGCCGTTCTGTTCATCGATCGAGACTGTCTCGTTACAGTGAAGGTATAGTTCAGAGATGTCGGGCGATTTGGGAAGTTTGATTCTGCCTAAGATGTTCATAGAGTTCGTAGATGTTAGAGTAACGAAATGAGTTCGGGCATCTGTTCGATGATCTGATGAGCACCCGCTGATTGCAGGACAGCAATCCGATCGCTGCGCTCTTCATCAGTAATATGTGCGCCACCTACATAGCCAACAATCAGTGGAATCTCAGCCGCGATCGCTGATTTGACTCCGCTCACAGAATCTTCGATTGCAATACAGTTTGCAACATCTACCCCCAAATTTTGCACTGCATGAAGATAGATATCGGGAAGTGGTTTCGGTCGTCGTACCGGGAGAGAATCGTGAGCACTAAACACACGATCGTTCTCAAAGTGGCAAGTTAGTTCAGATGCCATTAAACAAGCTTTCAACCGTCGCGAACTGCTGTTGCTCACTAAAGCAAATTCAATATTACGATCGTTTAATTCATTCAATACAGCAGGAGTTCCCGCAGTCGGTTTCGCGTTGAGACTGAGATGTTCGATCGCCCGATCCTCTTCTTCGAGCACAAGTCGTTGAATGTCAGTTTCACTCAGAGCCGATAGACAATCTGCATAAACCTGCATCAAGATTTCTCGATAAGGCTTTCCCGCAAACTGTTTGATAAACTCAGGAAGCGTGTAGGATCTTGCACCAGGAAACTCATTTGCGACTTCAAGCGTAAGCTGCCACGCGCTTTTAAGAGCAATAATTTCACTATCAACAACAGTTCCATCGTGATCGAACAAGACAACTCTAGGCGGCGATATCATTCTGAAAATGCTCCTCACTATTATGATGCCTTAATGTAGCGGATAATCCAAAACTGCGAATCTCCCTTAAAGCTCGATCGCATTCTCGATCGAGCATCCTGCTACATTCATTTCGTTCCAGCCCAAGAGCCTGACTAAAGCTTGCTCCTGCTCGAATTGCACTAATCACATCACTCCGATCTTGAACATTGAACTTGCTTTCTTGTACTGCTAACATCCAAGCTGCGATCGGGAGAATCAAGCGGTGAGAATTGATTTCTTGAATGTACGCATCTTGCAGAATTGGAACAATATACTTACCGAGCTTTCTAGAAGTTTCTGTGGCAATCCGTTCAATCGCATCGGGGAGCGCTTCATTACTGAGCCTGAGTAACACACGATCGATGTACTGTTCGCACATCTGATAATCGACTGGAGTTGCAGCCGCGATGTCATCCATCAGCGATCGGAGAAACAAGTGAAACTCAGGTAATCTAAGAACTTGATGCACGTACTCGATTTCAGCTTCAACCGCTAAACAAGCAATAAAAGTGTGAACCGCATTGAGTAGTCTTGACTTGATGTACAAAAAGGGATCGATGTTATCGGTCATCGTCACGCCTGTGTCTTCCCAGGAAGGTCGATCGCTGCTGAACTTGTCTTCAACGACAAACTGCCAGAAAGGTTCTGTGACGATCGGAGCAACATCATGAACGTTCAGTAATTGACGCGGATATTCACAGTCAGAATCGCACTGGCGAGGAACGATTTGGTCTACAACCGTATTCGGAAAGCTTGTTTGATTTGCAATATGTTCAACAAGTGCTGGATCAAGCTGCTCGGCGTAAGTTAGTACCGCACGTTGCAAGATATCACCATTCTTCGGTAAGTTGTCACAAGACAGAATCGTTAAGGGTTTCAGGTTGCGATCGCGCCGTCGTCGTAATGCCTCAACAATGAAGCCAATCACAGTCGTAGGGCGAGTTGGATTGTCTAGATCATGAGCAATTTCATCACAGTTCGTATTGAGATTAAACCGTGAATCAAGGCAGTAGCCCGCTTGCGTCACTGTTAGCGTAACCATCTGAACAGAGGGCGATGCCATCAATTCAAGCACTTCGTTCGGATTTTCTGCACCATTGATAATCTGATTGATTGAGCCAATGATATCTGCCGATTCGTGCTGTTCGTCTCCGTCGTAGCGCTCGACTAGAGTATAGAGAAAATTTTGGGGTTGCAGAGTTGCGATCGCATCTCTACTTTTGAGACTGACCCCGCAAATTCCCCAGCGTGGGTCTTTCTGCGCTAAGTGTTTGTGAATAATGCGAGCCAGATGCGCCCGAAAAAACCGACCCGGACCAAAGTGAACAATTCCAGTTTTTAGTTCACCACGATTATAGGGAGGCTGTTGATTCCAGAGTTCAGGAACAGTCGCGACTGCTATTTTATTTGCGTTTTGAAATTCTGACGCTGGCAAGAGATAGCCTTTCATAGCGTTTTTTTAGTAATAAAGCTTAGGTTGGACGCAGAACATTTTGTGCATGAACTCATCCGGGGGCTGTGTGCTTTTATCGTATGGGCGACAAATTCACTTGCTATCTATCGTTGGTGGGATTAGTCGATTCTCACCATTCGCTGACATGAATTCATCGACACGAACTTTTATAGCAGTAGAAGCTTAGATTAGGACATCCTCGGAGTCGCCCCCAAACCCCCAATTCTGGGGGCTTAAGAGGGTGTTTGAAAAGCAATCGTTCATCGCATTTACCCGCCCGGAAATGAATCTCCGGGCTAATCAGGGAAGCCCACTAAACTGGGCTAAGAACTCCGTATCACTTTCTTAGCCCGCTTCAGCGGGGTTTCTTCCATTAGCCCGGAGATTCATTTCCGGGCGGACTCGCAACGCAGCAAAGCCGCCTTTTGTCCTTCTCAAACATGATCTAAGACTCTTGCTCTCCCAAACTTGGGGGCTGGGGGGCTTTCTAGAAGTGTCCTAACTGAAATAAGTACGGCTATATCAGGCAGAAAAATACCCCGCTGCTGCAATACAAGAACTGCAAACAACGAGGTATTCTTCAGATCGCTTAATCGACTCTAACTTTGCCAAGAACCACTGCAATGGGGTGCAATCTCACACTCTAGAAGTAGGCTGCCTTCTTCCTTGCCCAATGTGGCACAAGCGATCGCGGCAAAATCAAATTTAGGAGTGCGATCGGCGTAAAGCAAACCGTTTGCTTCCTGGAAAGTGTCCGTTAACTGCGTATAGCAGAAGCCGCTGAACATTTCGACCCGATTCACAGCACTCAGGAGACTATAGTATCGCTGTTGCAGATCGCAAACATCTGAAGTGCGATCGTATCCCCAAGCTCGATCGGCAATTTTGTCGGTTGGTTTTGTGTAAGCGATGCCACCAAACTCAGTGAGCATGATCGGCTGTCCTTGGTGCGGATAGCCATCAAGGGTGAGAATTCGTCCACCAGGTCGCTGGTTCTGGAAAAGATCCGAAAGCTTCACTTCAGGACCGTAGCGTTTTGCTAGTTGTTGAGGCTGAGTGTCATAGTCGTGAATCGCGAGAATGTCCGTAGTCGTACTTTCCCAACCATCATTACCAATCACCGGACGAGTCGGATCAAGGGTTTTCGTCAGATAGTAAAGCGTTTGAACATAGTGCCGATGAGCAGGCGTTTCTGCAAGGTTTGGCACACCCCAAGATTCATTAAACGGAACCCAGGCAATAATACACGGATGACTACTATCTCGATCGAGCACTTCCATCCATTCTTTGGTGATTCGCTCCACGGCTTTTCGAGTAAATCGATAAGCACTGGGCATCTCTTCCCACACTAATAAGCCCATCACATCCGCCCAGTAGAGAAAGCGGGGATCTTCGATTTTTTGGTGCTTACGAACGCCATTGAAGCCCATTTTCTTCGTGAGTTCGATGTCAAGGCGCAGAGCTTCATCTGAAGGCGGAGTCATCAAGGATTCAGTCCAATAACCTTGATCCAGCACAAGCCGCAGATAGTAGGGATGACCGTTTAGCATGAAGCGATCGCGCTGAATACTCGCTGTTCGCATCGCAGTGTAGGACTTGACTTCATCGATCAAGACACCGTTTTGCCAAAGCTGAACATGAGCATCAATCAATGTTGGTTTCTCAGGACTCCATAACAAAGCATTGCGATAGTCATCAATGCCAGGATCAGACAGGGCAATGCGGCGATTGATCGCGTCGTCCACAACTTCGTACATATCATTGACGAGTAAGCGATCGCCAACCGTTAAGCGCACTTTGATATAGAGGTCGTCAGAGCTTTTTCCGGCGGTGACAGCTTCAAATCCAATTTCCCAACGCTCAAAATGCGGTGTCCAGCGAATCTTCTCAATGTAAGTTTCCGGGACACATTCAAGCCAGACAGTCTGCCAAATTCCGCTCGTGCGAGGATACCAGATACTATGCGACTCTGTTAGCCAGTCTTGTTTTCCTCTAGGCTTTGCTAAATCTTGCGGATCATCTTGTGCCCAAACTGTAACGTGTTGCGTGGTTTCCGCGTTCAGCGTATGAGTAATGTCGAAACTAAACGGAGTGTGACCGCCTTCGTGATTGCCCACAAATTGACCATTGACCCAAACCGAAGCGTGATAATCGACTGCGCCAAAGTGGAGTATGACTCGTTGACGATCGCAGGGCACTTCAAATTCTCGTTCATACCAACAGTGGGGATGAAAGTCAGTGTCACCAATGCCGCTCCGCTCTGACTCAGGCGCAAAGGGAACCTCGATCGTGTGTGTCCAATCAGAAACATCCGCAGGCTGATTCCAGTCTCCTTGATTGTTAAAAGAGAATTTCCAAGAACCGTTTAGATTAGTCCATTGCGATCGCTGAAGCTGTGGGCGAGGATACCCTGTTTCAAGTTGACGACACAGAGCGACCGGGTGAGAAACGGAATGAGCGGTACTATCGAGGCTTTTACCGAGTAGTTTCATGGGAAAAGGACTCCTTGGATTCGGAGAGGGGGAGGTCAGTGCTTCAATCTGTTGGATCAGCAAAGTAAAACGCTAACACGAAAATTAATACTATCAATAGAACTTTTATTTCTTTAGAGATGATTGTTTTGATACTGATAATTCAAAAACAATATCTAGCTAATTTCAGGGCTAAAGGTTTTTTCTAATGAAAGCAATGTATTTTTAGTGACAGATTTTTTCGAGATTTAGAATCGCTCCTACGTATATTTTAGCTCAGATTAATCATTCTTATGGTAGAGGAAATCTGATTTATAAATAGTATTCTTTTCCGTTGCTGAAAGTTTCATAGAGCGTCTCGCTTAAGCGGGTTTATGGTTCTGTGCGTTAATTCCATCTCTTTAGATAGAAGTAACAAAGCGATGGTGTCACTATGCTTACTTGCAATACTGCTGCGGCACTAGAATATTGTTTCTGATAGCAGAAAATATAGGGCAATGCGCTCAGTTTGAGTGAATAAAGTAGCAACAATAAATGAACAGGTACGAAGTTAGCAGAAGTTATTTCTCCCAACTCGTCCTAGACAGTCATGGTTTAACAGATTGACGTAGTTATTTTGAACCTTGGAGAACTTTCAATGTTTGATTACTTGATTGTGGGTGCTGGCTTTGCAGGAAGTGTGATTGCAGAACGGCTGGCAAGTCAGGCTGGAAAAAAAGTGCTGATCTGCGATCGCAGAAGTCACATTGGCGGCAATGCTTACGATCATTACAACGATGCTGGAATCTTAGTTCACCGCTATGGTCCTCACATCTTCCACACCAATTCCCGCGATGTCTTTGATTACTTATCAAACTTCACGCCCTGGCGACCTTATGAGCATCGGGTTCTAGCAAGTGTGGACGGTTTGCAGGTTCCGATTCCAATCAATTTGGATACGATCAACAAGCTTTACGGGCTAAACCTCACATCGTTTCAGGTTGAAGAATTTTTTGCATCCGTCGCTGAACCAAAAGACTATATTCGCACCTCTGAAGATGTTGTAGTAAGCAAAGTGGGTCGCGAACTGTATGAAAAATTCTTCCGCAACTATACGCGCAAACAATGGGGAATGGACCCGTCTGAGCTAGATAAGTCGGTGACAGCACGAGTTCCGACCCGCACCAATCGCGACGATCGCTATTTCACAGATACCTATCAAGCAATGCCGCTGCATGGGTTTACTCGCATGTTCGAGAAGATGTTGGCGCACCCGAACATTAAGGTGATGCTGAATGTTGATTATCGTGAAATTCAGAAAGTGATCCCGTACCGCGAGATCGTTTACACCGGACCTGTGGATGAGTTCTTCGATTATCGCTTTGGTAAATTGCCGTATCGATCGCTGGAATTTAAGCATGAAACGCATGATAAGACTGTGTTCCAATCTGCTCCAGTCGTGAACTATCCGAACGAACACGCTTACACTCGCGTCACAGAGTTTAAGTATCTAACCGGACAAGAGCATTCAAAAACCAGCATTGTCTACGAGCTACCTCAAGCAGAAGGCGATCCTTACTATCCAGTCCCACGTCCTGAGAACGCTGAAATCTACAAGAAATACAAAGCGATCGCAGATGCAACTCCCGGTGTTCATTTCGTCGGACGGTTAGCAACTTACAAGTACTACAACATGGATCAGGTTGTTGCTCAGGCACTCGCGACCTATGCGAAACTCGTTGAGCGTCCGACTTGGCATCCTGAAGAAATTCGCTCTGTTGCTCCTAAAGCGATCGCGCCAGATCAGGACTTTTCAATCAGTCAAAAGAATGGCGGAAAATCACTATCTTCAACCTAAACAGAGGAGCATCTTGTGTCATCTCAGCAAACGATTCTAGTCACAGGTGGAGCAGGTTACATTGGCTCCCATGCTGTTTTAGCTTTGCAGCAAGCAGGCTATCGCGTTGTAGTGTTAGATAATTTATCCAACGGGCATCGAGAGTTTGTCGAGCAAACCTTGAACGTGCCGCTGATTGTGGGAGACACCAACGATCGCGCTTTACTTGATGATATTTTTTCTAAAAATGCGATCGCGGCTGTTATGCACTTTGCAGCAAACATTGAAGTCGGAGAATCTGTTAGCAATCCTGCTAAGTACTATCGAAACAATGTTGCTGGAACATTAACGCTACTTGAGGCAATGGTCGCTGCATCGATCGAGCATTTTGTCTTCTCTTCTACTTGTGCGCTTTACGGAGTTCCTCAGTTTGTGCCGATCACTGAAGATCATCCACAAGCTCCGATTAGTCCGTATGCCACAACCAAGTGGATGGTGGAAAAGATTCTGCAAGATTTTGATGCTGCTTATCATCTCAAGTCCGTTTCTTTCCGTTACTTTAATGCTTCCGGTGCAGATCCCGATGGACGTTTGGGCGAAGATCATCATCCTGAAAGTCATCTGATTCCGCTGATTTTACTCACTGCTCTGGGACAAAGAGATTCAATCTCAATCTTAGGCACTGACTACCCAACACCGGACGGAACTTGTATTCGAGACTATATTCACGTGAGCGATCTTGCTCAAGCACACGTCTTAGGATTGCAGTATCTACTTGAAGGCGGCGATCGCAATGTCTTTAACTTAGGCAATGGGAACGGGTTCTCAGTGCGAGAAGTGATTGAAACAGCCCGTCAAGTCACAGGCAAACCGTTTCAAGTCGTAGAACGCGATCGTCGTCCGGGTGATCCGCCGATTCTCGTTGGCAGTAGTGAAAAAGCGCGTCGAGTGCTGAACTGGCAGCCTCAATATGCGGATCTACACGCGATTTTGAATCACGCTTGGCAGTGGCATCAAAAACGTCATGCTCGATCGAGAGAGGCACAACCGACTCCCGTTCGGTAAATTTGAGAAATAACAGTCGATGGATCAGAGTATGTATTCCCGAACGCTGCTGAAACCGGATGGGCGCAAACTGACGCTTTATAGTCGAAATGCGATCGATGACAATATCATTGCTCCTAGCCCCAGTGATGAGCCAGTTCAGGCAAGTCCTTATCTGCGGTGGCATCCGTTACGCGGCGAGTGGGTCTGCTATGCCAGCCATCGACAAGGGCGAACGTTTATGCCGCCTCCAGAGTACAATCCGCTCGCGCCCACTCGTGATCCTGAGTTTCCGACCGAGCTACCGCAAGGAAACTATGAGGTTGCTGTCTTTGAGAATCGGTTTCCTTCGATGAGTCCGATCGCGAAGACAGCACCGCATGAAATTGTTGAAACACTTCCAGCGAATGGAGCCTGTGAAGTGGTTGTATTTGCTCAAGATCCGAATGAATCGCTGGGATCACTTACACTAGAGCATCTTGAATTACTGATCCAAGTCTGGAGCGATCGTACTCGCGTTCTCGGTGAAGTTCCACAGATCCAGTATGTTCTCCCGTTCGAGAATAAAGGGGTCGAAGTGGGTGTTACCTTGCATCACCCGCATGGACAAATTTATGCTTATCCGTTTGTTCCACCTGTTCCGGCTCGAATGGGTGAACAACAGAAAACATACTATCAACAGCATCAACGGGGACTATTGCAAGATTTAATTCAACAAGAAATCACAGAGCAAAAACGGATTTTGTATCAAGATGAAACTGCGATCGCATTTGTTCCGGTTTGCGCCCGCTATCCTTACGAAGTTTGGGTTGCTCCCATTGATCCAGTTGCCACGTTTGTTGATCTGACACCTGCTCAACGTCAAGGACTTGCTAAAGCGCTGAAAACGGTAACGCTGAAATTCGATGGTTTGTGGCAGCGATCGTTTCCTTATCTAATGGCATGGTATCAAGCTCCCATTGATGATCAACCCCATCCAGAATGGCATCTTCACGCTGAGTTCTATCCACCTTACCGCACCGCTGAACGGCTCAAATATCTGGCAGGAACAGAACTAGCAGCAGGAATGTTCGCAAATGATGCACTACCTGAAGAAAAAGCCAAAGAACTCCAAGCGGTTGTCGTGCAAGTTGAAGATAAGCTGACAGTTTAGGACTCAGGACGATGAACACATCGATGCAATCTAGAACTCAGCAAGCATCCAACCCTCAACGCATTGCAGAGATTGATCAAAAACTAGAGTGGATGCGTGATGCCTTGCACGAAACGAATGCGGCTGGCTTGCGATTGCGGGGAATTGATTGGTTTGCTTGGGCAACAGCAGGCGGATCGAACATGGTGCTACTGGCTGCCGAAACAGGCGTTGCTGAAGTGCTGGTCACTTTAGATGGTGCGTGGATTCTTACAGATGAAATCGAAGCTCAACGACTTCAGGACGAAGAACTCCCGATCGATTCTCCGTATCAATGGGCGATCTATCCTTGGGCAAAGACTGAAGATTGCGAATCCTTTGTCCGACAAGCGACTCAAGAAGGAAAAGTAATCAGCGATCGACCCGCACCGAATGAAGGTCAGGCAGAAACTTCACTGCCTCAGCAGTTACTCGATCGTAAACAAACGCTTTTATCGAGTGAAATCGATCGCTATCGTCAAGTTGGACGGCTTGCAAGTGAAGCAATGACTGAGGTGCTATCTCAAGCTCGTCCTGATTGGACAGAAGTTCAACTTGCGGGAGCGGGAGCCGCTGCACTCTGGACTCGCGGACTTCAACCTGCGTTAACTTTGGCGGCTGGACAAGACCGCTTACCTAAGTATCGCCACACATTGCCGAAACAAGTTGAGATTGGTCGGTGTGCGATGCTCGTTTTTTGTGCTCGTGGGTTTGGTTTGTATGCAAACCTCACTCGTTTTGTTTACTTCGATCGACTGACAGAATCAGAAGCGACATTACATCGTCAAGTTCGAGAAATTGAAGCCGCTGCGTTAGATCAATGCCGAGTTCAAACGCCTCTGAATCAGGTCTACCAGACGTTACAACGCGCTTACGAACATCAAGGCTATCCAGCAGCGATTCAAGAACATCACCAAGGTGGCACGACTGGATATCTATCGCGTGAAGCGATCGTAACGCCCGCATTGCACGATCGCTTACAAGCAAACATGGCGATGGCATGGAATCCCAGTTTATCTGGCGCTAAAATTGAGGATACCTTTTTGCTCCACGAAGACGATCGCCTTGAAAATCTCACGCTTGATTCAACTTGGAAAACCATCGAAGTAAACGGACGACAGCGCCCCCTTCCTCTAGAACGAATTTAACAATGACGACAGGAATTTCAACAAGCTTTACTCAGATTTTTAATGCTGCTCCTGCGACTCAAGCGAGTGCACCTGGGCGAGTAAATTTACTCGGCGAACACACCGATTACAATGATGGGTTTGTGCTACCGACCGCAATTCCGCAGCAAACTACGATCGAACTTGGACTTAGCCCGAATCACCAGCATCATTTTTATTCTCAAGAACTATCCGAACAAGTCAGTTTATCTCCTGGTGATTCAATTCCGTCAGGATTTGGTAGCTATGTTCTTGGCTGTATTCGCGCATTGGAGGAACAAAGCATCGAAATCCCTCCGCTCAATGTATTTGTAACTTCTTCTGTTCCAATTGGATCAGGCTTGTCGAGTAGTGCCGCTCTAGAAGTGGCAATGCTGCGTGGATTGCGATCGCTACTCAATCTCGATCTCGATGATGTTCAAATTGCTCAACTTGGTCAGTATGCCGAACGCCATTTTGCTCACGTTCAATGCGGCATCATGGATCAGATGGCATCGAGTTTAGCGGACTCTAATCATCTTTTGTTTCTAGATACGCGCACCCTTGAACGTGAACTATTACCTTTTCCAGAAGAATCTAGCTTTGTCGTGATTGATAGCGGAATTCCTCGCACTTTAGCAGGCAGCGGCTACAATCAACGTCGCTCAGAATGTGAGGAAGCAGCCCGATTGCTTGGAGTGACTGCCTTGCGAGATGTGGAAGATATTAATGCGATCGCAGAATTACCCAGTCCTTTAAAGGAACGGGCGCGTCATGTGATTACAGAGAATAATCGGGTTTTAGAAGCGCATCGTGGTGTGTCTGCACAGCAATTTGGACAATTGATGAATGCGTCCCATGCTAGTCTACGAGATGATTATGAGGTATCTGTTCCGGGGTTAGATCACTTAGTTGCAATGTTACAAGAAACTCCAGGGATACTCGGAGCGCGGTTGACAGGTGCGGGATTTGGTGGGGCTTGTGTGGCGTTAATCGATCGCAGTGGAACGTTCCAAGAGACTGCAATTCAAGACGTGTTAAAGCGCTACCAAGAAGCAGGATACAACGGAAGAATTTTAGTCGAGGCTGAATAAAAACTACGATCGCATTACCAATTATTTACTCTGGGATGAGTTCAATAATTTGCTTGATAATAGAGATGTTTCCAAAAAACATCCTCCTTCAGGTCTATGACTTCCCCAAACCTACCTATCAAGCTGAACAATTTAGCTTTATCTGATCTATCCAAAGTTGTTCAAGTTCCTCGGTACGATCGCAATCATCTCAAGAATGGCTTTGTTCATATTGGTGTAGGGGGATTTCATCGATCGCATCAAGCGTTATATCTGGATAACTATCTTCATCAAACGTCTGATTTTCGTTGGGGAATTTGTGGAATTGGACTACTCCCGCAAGACCGCTCGATGCGAGACGCGCTACTATCTCAGGACAATCTTTATACCTTAGTCGAACGCTCTCCCAATGCAGATCACGCCCGAATTATTGGAGCCATCGATCGCTATTTATTTGCACCCGAAGATCCCCAATCTGTGATTGCAGCACTAGCCTCTCCTGACTGTCATATCGTCACACTGACTATTACGGAAGGCGGATATTACTACAACGAAAGCAATGGCGAGATTGAAATCGAACACCCCACGATTCAACATGACTTACAGCATCCAGAGGAGCCGATCGGAACCTATGGATTTTTAGCAGCAGCACTCGATCAACGTCGGAAGCAAGGACTTGCACCTTTCACCGTTCAATCCTGCGACAACTTGCAAGGTAACGGCAACATTACCCGCAAGATGTTAACTGCTTTTGCAGAACTCCACGATCCAGCACTTGCTCGATGGCTTTCAGACTATGGTGCTTTCCCGAATAGCATGGTTGATCGCATTACTCCCGCAACAACGGAAAGCGATCGCGCTTTAGTAGCAACTCAATTTGGAATCAAAGACGATTTCCCAGTCATCGCAGAACCTTTTATCCAATGGGTGATTGAAGATCAGTTTTCTGCTGGTAGACCTGATTTAGAAAAAGTCGGGGTTCAATTCACCAACGATGTTCACCCTTATGAATTGATTAAAATTCGATTGCTGAATGCAAGTCACGTGCTTATCGGCTATCTAGGGACACTACTCGGCTATACCTATGTTCATGAAGTGATGGCAGATCCTCAGTGCCGACAAGCAGTGATGGCATTGATGGAAGAAGTTACCCCAACCCTGCAAGCTGTCGAAGGGATCAATCTAGCAGAGTACAAAAAAACGCTGATCGAGCGATTTGAAAATCCGATCATTCGCGATCGCGTTTCTCGTCTCTGCTTTAATGGCTCTGCCAAGACTCCCAAATTTATACTGGGTACATTGCGCGACAAGCTAGACCAAGACGGATCGATCGATTATCTGTGTCTTACGATCGCGGCTTGGTTCCGATGCCTGATGGGACAGGATGATCAGGGACACGCGATCGGGATTGATGATCCGTTAGCTGATGTCCTTGTCGATCGAGCAAAGAACGCTCCGGTTGATTTACGTCCTTTGTTAAGCTTGAATGCAGTGTTTGGCAATGATTTATCCCAAGACTCACGGTTTGTCGAAACTACAACCAAGATTTTGCAGCAGCTTTCTACTATTGGAGTCAGAGCAACGTTAATGTCTTGATAGTTTTGTTTAAGCGTTACGAGATTAATTGTTATTTCGACTAACTCGAATTCCTTCTTGATCGGATGGTTTTGGCGATCGAGCAATTTGCTGATGGGTCTGAATTGCTTCATAGATGGCATCTTGCCGTCGCGCTTGATCTCGTTTGATGCTGGAATAGTTGTTGCCAAGTCCAGGAGCATCCCATTGATTCGTGCGTGGATTGATATAGGAATAAGTCCGGGCTTGCAGCACTGCTTCCGACCCGCTTAATCCTTGTGCGTAAGCTTCTCGAAGTCGATCGATATATCCGCCTTGATCTAGTGCAGCTAATGGTGCTTGATTCGCAAGATCAATTCCATTCAATTGTTCTACCAGTCCCAAGCTCAATCCAACCGATCGCGCCGATTGTTCGATCGCTTCGTACTGTCCACGCAGACGAGCCAATTGACGACGATCTGCTTCATCTGGCGAATTTGCTCCATGTTGGTAAGAGAAGCTACCCATGTTCCACACGCCATTACCGGGATCAGTGTGTCCATAGTACGCCCAAGTTTTGCCACCGTCGGGGGTGCGAGTTCCTTCTGCACTTCCGACTGCTCTGGCAACTAAGGAATCAGAACCTCCGTCGAATAATTCATCGGGAGCCATTGCGACTAAACGATCGTTATTTGGGCGATCGTTGTTCACTAAAGGTCGGGAAACAACGGGAGCAGAAGCAAGTTGTTCATTAGATTCGGGTTCAAATAGAACGGCAGCGGGCGACTGAATCGGTTTGTCCACAGTTGGCGGAGTTGGATTGTCGATCGCTTTTGGTGCAGATTGAGCAGCGGAAGCGTTCGGGTTAAAGTTCAAAAGTCCTTGAGCTTGTGCCGATCGAACTCCACTGAGCGAGAGTACGATCGCGCTCATCATCAGAGAAACAATCTTTTTCATCGGGGCTTTAAGGTACGTTGCAGTAAGCTTTTATCGGGTTCAACCAGTGCCCAACTGTTATTGGATTGTTTGAGCAGCGTGGCAAATTGCAGGAGTCGTCCGGTCGCGATTTTTTCTCCTTCGCTTAAGGCTCCAAGCTTGGGTTTTTCTAGTCCACACAGGCGGAAGAGATAACCGGGAGTATCTGCACCAGAGAAGTACACACACCCTCGTTTATCCGCATAAACGGTTCCGTCTGATGGAGCATAAACCGCTCTGCCCTCAAGCGCGATCGAGATATCTCCAAGTCCTCCAACGACTTTTGCTCCAGCAATGTCATCTCCAGGTTTTAGTTGCCATTCTTGATAGAGCTTAGGTTCTGGCATGATGTTCTCAGCGTGTTGTGGAGAAGAACAGCCAGACAGTAGCAATAAGATGAATCCGAATTTAGCGAATCCAGAAGCGATAGCCCTGGTATTGATTGCTCTCATACGAAACGACAAGATAGGTTTGAGAAGTGGCTTTCTCCAGCGCATCGGCAGCAACGCGATACACTTCGCGATCGGTCGGTGTTCCGGTTCGCAGCGAAGTTTTTGGCAGGACACAGTAAGGCTCTTTCAATAGTTTGCGAACGGCTTCTTTTGAGTTTCCAATTTCAACTTGAATGAGTTTGGCAATGTCTTCTTTGGAAGTCGATTGTTGCGATCGCACTGATCCCTGACATTCTAAAGAGGCTTCTTTGCTACCAAATGAGGGAAGTCCCATCGCTTGAAAGAAAATACCAAGCGCGAGAATTCCTGCAACTCCCGCCAATAGCTGATTGGAGTTGAGTTTTTCAATCATAATTTGCCTCCTACGAACAGTCCTAATGTTATTAATAACAATCGATAGATTCCTGCTCGATTCGCTTGCGGAATGAACACTGCCGCATAAGCCGCTAATAGGGCGGGAACAAACATCAAGAGAATCACAGGGAATTTCAAGATTGGAATCAAAATTACGAGATAGCTCAGTCCCACTCGTAGTCCAGCAGCAGCTAGTATCCAGAGCGCAGCATCAATGACAAGGGCGGAATTTTGCTCAGGCAGTTTTAACAATCGCTGCACGATCGGGTAAGTCGATTTCCGACGGCGAGAACGCATTACAGGACTGTTCGTGGTTGGACGGGAGGGCATAGCGGGCTGCGGTGGATTCACTGCGGTCTGAACAGGACGGGGAGGTTCGAGCGGCAATCGCACATTCGTGGAGGTCGATCGCGCTGTGTCTTGTTCCTGCATTTTCTCGACGGTGACTTTGAGTTCGTCGATCGCTTGCCAAGTTGCATTCAATTGCTCGTTAAATTGAGTCAGAACAGCTTCAATGGATGGAGTGGCTTCCCAGGTCAGTTTGACTCGCGTAGAGGCGGATTGATTGGGTGTTTTGTTCGTCGCTTGGCGCTTTGTGGTGGGCGCTTTCTCAGTTTTCGTTGTGCGGCGTTTTTTTGTGGTGGGCGCATCGGTGTTAGACTCAACGAGCGATTCACTGCGGGTCGGATCAGCGATCGACTGATTCGCGATCGACTTCTCCGCGCCCAACTTCGTAGTCTGCCGTTTGATGCTCGGCTGAGTCTGGGTAATCCGAGTAGATTGGCTTTCTGTTTTCACTTCTGTCATCGCGGCTCCTGGGGCAAGTGAATCTCTCTAGTACGATAGTACTATATATAGTATTAGTGTGCTAGTCGTCAGAAGTCAACCGTATCAATTAAATTCATTTTGAGAAAATTCGCTTTATCACAAAACGGCACACTTTTGTCGTGATAAGTACAAAAAATTAATTTTCTGTCGCTTACAGTGGGAAAAAAGTGACGGAGAACTGTCATGGGTTTAAAAACACAGGTTGAAATTTTTCCACTCGAATCGATCAAGGGCGGAATGGCAGAGTTTTACACGCCGCAATCGAGTCATGAAACGATTTTGGTAAATCTTCCCGCAGGCACGATCGATGATTTGTTTGTGCATCGGACTCAGACTGATCAGTTGCTCGTCGTGCGGGGAAGCTTTGTGTTAGTAGTATTACAAAATCGTAAGTATCAATACATTCCATTAAGCGAGGATCAGCCGCAAGTGGTCAAAATTCCGCCCGGAGTGCCGCACGGTGCAATCAATTTCAGCGGTTCGCCTTGTGTCTTGGTCAATGCGGTGTTGCGTCACAGTCCACCGATCGATCGAGATTATCGTCCATTGCGCTGCCCGATCCCCTACGATATGGATAAGGCTGCTCAACTTCAACACATTCACCGTCCGAGCCTCGCTTAACAAATTATTTTTAATCTTCACGATGCCGTCGATAATTGGCAGATAGCCATTCCCCTGTGTTTCATGCCTCTCACAATTCTCGTCGCAGAAGATGACTTAGGAACTCGCCTCTCGATCAGCGACTATCTGGAATGCTGTGGATATTCCGTGGTGTCAGCAGAAAATGGGAAAGATGCGATCGCGCTGCTCGAAACGCATCAGCCGCATTTGATCGTGACGGATGTTTCGATGCCGATGATGGATGGGTACGAGTTGGTGCGGCAAGTCCGCCGTAGACCTGCACTGCGATTGTTGCCGATCGTGTTTTTGACGGGGCGGACAGATACGGGCGATCGGGTTCGGGGATATCAGCTTGGGTGTGATGTTTATTTGGCGAAACCGTTTGAATTGCCTGAATTGGGCGCGGTCGTGCGGAACTTACTCGATCGCAGTCAAATGATTGAAACGAGTTGGCGATCGAGGCAGGATTTTGAAACGGCAGAGGTCGAGCGGGAAAGAACGGGTTCGGATTTGAAGATTACTTTTACCGATCGCGAAAGAGAAGTATTAGCGCTGTTGAGTGATGGATTGTCAAATAACCAAATTGGCGATCGACTTCATCTCAGTTCGCGCACTGTGGAGAAGCACGTTAGTAGTTTGCTGCGGAAAACTGAAACGAGCAATCGAGCCGAACTGGTGCGGTTTGCAATGGAGCATCATTTGGTCGTGTAATTCAAACTTTGCGACCCAAGATAATGACATCTCGATCGACATCCCACGATCGCGCAACCTGCGGCAAATAGCCCCATTGCTCGAATCCGAATTTTCTTAGTAGAGCGACACTGGGCGCATTTTCCGCAAACGCGATCGCAAGTAAAGTATGAATTTCGAGCTTCGGGCATTGTTCGATCGCATGAGATAACAAGGCTTGTCCGACTCCTTGCCGTTGAAACTGAGGAGAGACATATAAGCTAATTTCGGCAGTCGATCGATAAGCTGCTCGTCCGTAGAACATTCGCAAGCCGAACCATCCCGCGATCTGATCTTCGCGCTCTAATACCCAGAGAGGGTACTGTTCCGAATGACTGTGAAACCAAGCTAAACGGCTTTCGACCGTGACAGGTTCAACATCAGCAGTAATAATTTTTGTGGCAACCGCGTGATTGTAGATTTCAACGATCGCGCTTAGGTCGGATTCGAGGGCAGTTCGGATCATTGTGGCGTGACTTGTTGAGACATCCAATGGAGATACGATTGCGACCCTGCCACGATTGGAAGCGCGATGATTTCGGGAACTTCGTAGGAATGGAGATCGCGGATTTTGGCTTCGAGATCAGGAAAGCGATCGAGGTCGGATTTGATGATTAATTGCCATTCTTCGGACTGTTCAAGTTGGTCTTGCCAAGTGTAAATTGACTGAATCGGAAAGAGTGTGACGCAAGCTGCTAACTTTGAAGTGACCAGCGATCGAGCAATCATTTCTGCCTCGATTTTGGAAGCTGCTGTCACCAGAATTACGCCGTATCGTGGATTGTCCTCAGTCATTGCGCGATTACAATAAAGCCATTGATTTCAGTTTATCGCGACATCATGAGCAAAAAAATTCTGTTGGCACTCGTTTGGATTGGATTTGTCGGGTATGCGTTTACGCTGGCTCCACCCGATCGACCAGAGACGTTCGAGCTAATTAAGAATTTATCAACGCTGAATGTTGAAGGAATTAATCCGCTGATCGTCGCGCTGTTTAACATCATGGGCGTGTTGCCGATGGCTTATGCTTGCATCACGTTTTTGGATGGTCGATCGCAGAAAATTCCTGCTTGGTTTTTTACGCTGTTTTCGTTTGGTGTAGGAGTATTTTCGCTGTTGCCGTATCTGATTTTTCGTCAACCTGCTCCAACCTTTACGGGACAGAAGAACTGGTTTTTGAGAGTGCTCGATTCGAGAATTACGGGAGCCGCGATCGCGCTGGGTGGAATCGGTTTATTTATCTATGGCGTAACGAATGGCGATTGGAGTAACTTTGTCCAACAGTGGCAAACGAGCCGATTCATTCATGTGATGAGTTTGGATTTCTGTTTGTTGTGTGCGCTGTTTCCAGTTCTGTTGCAGGACGATATGAAACGACGTGGAGTAGAAGATTCGCAAGTGTTCAAGATTCTGTCATTTATTCCATTCTTTGGAGCATTGATTTATCTGGTCTTGCGTCCGCCAACAATCGAACAATCAACCGCAGTTTCGCCTTCGCAAGTTCCCGCGACATGAACTGGCAGCACCCTCCAGAGAAATTAGAATTAGGCGCGAATGATGTTCACGTTTGGCAAGTGAACTTAGATGCAATAGCAGTCTCGATCGAGCTTTTATCGATAGATGAACAAGCAAGAGCGAATCGATTTAAGTTCGAGCAACATCGGCGGCGATTTATTGCAGGGCGAGGATTTCTGCGATCGCAACTTGCGAAGTACCTGAACACTGATCCAACGAGTCTAAAGTTTGACTATGGAACACATGGAAAGCCATTTTTGAAAGACTCATCGATTCAGTTCAACTTGGCGCATTCAGAGCATTTAGCATTGTTGGCGGTGAGTCTCGATCGAGCCATTGGAATCGATATTGAACCCATTCGAGCGGTTGAACAATTAGAGGCGTTAGTCGCTCGATTTTTTCTACCTTCGGAAGCTCGAACGATTCAAGCACAGCCAGAATTATTTTTTCAGTATTGGACGTGCAAAGAAGCATTTCTAAAAGCAACTGGAACTGGACTATCAAAACTCAAGGAAGTGGAGATCGATCGAACACAGTTGAAAAAGATTCCGGTTGAAGCGCGATCGCAACAATGGCAACTTCAGGAGATTTCTATCAATGATAAATTTGCGGGTGCGATCGTAGTAGAACGTAATTGTCCTACGCTTAATCTCAGCTACTTTTTAGAGGATGTTTGAGAAGGACAAAAGGCGGCTTTGCTGCGTTGCGAGTCCACCCGGAAATGAATCTCCGGGCTAATGGAGGCAACCCCGCTGAAGCGGGCTAAGAGCGTCATACGGAGTTCTTTAGCCCAGTTTAGTGGGCTTCCCCCGATTAGCCCGGAGATTCATTTCCGGGCGGGTAAATGCGATGAACGATTGCTTTTCAAACACCCTCTTAGGATGAACATGATTGATACAGTGTTGTTGAATGATTGGTATCCGGTTGCTCGATCGAGCGAGATTTAAGCCGGAACTGTTCGATCGATTCGATTGTTCGATACTGATTTAGTCCTATGGCGCGGCGACAATACTGCGGTGATGGCGTGGCTTGATCGATATCCGCATCGCAGTGTAAAACTCTCGGCTGGAACTGTTGAAGCAGATACTTTGGTCTGTCCCTATTCATGGAACTGTCCATCGATCGCAAAGTTATTTCTTAGGGTAGAGGGTAATTCTTCCTATTTTGATCTAGTCTCAAATACGCCTCTCTAACCCAGAATACCAACGTGCTGCCTTCGCCAGAAATCACCGAAGCAACGGTTCGCATTACTGAAGCCTTATCGCAGCGTCCTGTAAGACAGCCCGATTTTGAGGCGGAGAATCGTGCCCTGCAAATTCTTGCCCAACAACTGGCAGGAGATACTCGATCGCTGCTCAAAACTTTGACGACGCTGGCACTCGATCTCTGTCAGGCGGATACAGTTGGCGTAAGCTTTCTAGAATCTTCTCAAGCAGATGAACAGAGCTATCGCTGGATCGCAATCTCAGGAACGCTCTCTCAGTACGAAGGCAACACTGTTCCTGCTGATAATCCTTGTGCAACCACGCTACAAGCTCGACAGCCTCAACTCTACTGCCATCCCGAACGCTATTTCGACTATCTCAAGCCGATCGATGTTTCGATCGCTGAACTGTTACTGATTCCCTTATATGCAGATCAGCAACCCTTGGGAACGATTTGGCTCGTGACACACGATCCCGATCGACATTTTGATGCTGAAGATCAGCGAATCATGACTAATCTTTCTGGGTTTCTGGGTGCAGCGTTGGCAAACTTGAGAGCGCGGCAACTTGCTGAAGAACAATTACAGCAAAAACAAGTTGCACAAGCTGAGATTAACAAAGTCGCTCAACGTGCGATCGATATTCTTGAAAGCACCACGGATTGTTTTGTTGCTCTTGACCAAGATTGGCGGATTACCTATGTGAATCAAACTACAGCCAGATTGAACAATCTTTCACCTGAAGAAATGATTGGTAAAACACACTGGGAAATGTGGTCTTGGTCGGTAGGAACGATTGTGGAACAGAACTATCGGCAAGCGGTTGCAACTCAAACTCCAGTGCATTTTGAAGTGCTGTATGAACCCTTAACGCTGTGGTTGGAGATTCATGCGTATCCGTCGAGCGATGGCTTGAATCTTTTCTTTCGCGATATTAGCGATCGTAAAACTGCTGAAGCGACTCTCAATCAACAAGTTGCGGAAATCAAAGCAATCTACAATACGGCTCCGATTGGACTAGCTGTATTAGATCCCGATTTGCGCTTTGTTCGGCTGAATCAATACCTTGCAGAAATTAACGGATTGCCTGTAGAGGCTCACATCGGGCGAACCGTTCGTGAGGTTGTCCCCGATTTGGCAGATAACGTAGAACCGCTCTTTCGTCATGTGTTAGAGACTGGAGAGCCGCTCTTAAATCTGGAAATTAGCGGTGAAACGATTGCACAACCAGGAGTGACGCGGACTTGGCTTGAAAACTGGTTTCCGTTGAGACATACCACAGGAGAAATTATTGGAATCAATGCAGTCGTACAGGAGATTACCACCCGAAAGCAATCTGAATCCAAGCTGAGCGAAAATGAAGAACGATTGCGGCTTGCGCTAGTTGCTGCGAATCAAGGCTTGTATGACTTGAATGTGCAAACGGGAGATACGATCGTGTCTCCCGAATATGCTCAAATGCTGGGTTACGATCCGGCAACGTTTCGAGAAACGAATGTGGCATGGCGCGCTCGACTCCATCCCGATGACGCGAAAAGAGTGAGTCAAGTCTATATCAGTTACGTTTCAGGTAAAACGAGTGATTACCGGGTTGAATTTCGCCAGCGCACCAAGTCGGGCGATTGGAAATGGATTCTCTCACTCGGCAAGATTGTTGCTTGGGATAGTGAAGGGCAACCGTTAAGAATGCTCGGAACCCATACGGATATTGACGATCGAAAAGCCGCTGAAGCTGAACGTGAACAGCTTTTATTGCGAGAACAAGCTGCCCGCGAAGAAGCAGAAAAAGCGAATCGAATCAAAGACGAATTTCTTGCTGTGCTGTCTCACGAACTGAGAACACCACTGAATCCAATTCTCGGTTGGATTCGACTCTTGCAAACTGGAAGACTCGATGCGGCTCGAATGCAAAGCGCTTTTAGTACGATCGAGCGCAATGCTCAACTGCAAACGCAATTAATTGACGATTTGCTAGATGTGTCGCGAATTCTCAGAGGTAAGCTGAAACTTGATGCGGCTCCGGTGAACTTAGAAACTGTGATCAACTCTGCGATCGACACCGTTCAACTTGCAGCCGAAGCGAAATCAATTCAGATTGAGACAACACTAGAGCCGATTGGAACTGTGATCGGTGATGCTGGACGAATACAGCAAATCATTTGGAATTTGCTTACGAATGCGGTGAAGTTCACACCCAATCAGGGACGAGTGACTGTTCGTTTAACCACGATCGAGAATGATGCTCAGATTCAAGTGATTGATACTGGAAAAGGCATTCGCGCTGAATTTCTGCCACAGGTATTTGAGCGATTTCAGCAAGCGGATTCTTCTACGACTCGGCAGTTTGGTGGATTGGGATTAGGTTTAGCGATCGCTCGTCAATTGGTCGAGTTACATGGCGGTACAATCACCGCAGATAGTTCTGGAGAAGGACAAGGCGCAACTTTTACGGTTCGATTCCCTTTGAATCAATCGGCTCAAACAGTAGCCCCCTTGATTGGTCTTCCTGAACAATCTATCTCGCTCAAAGACAAGCAGATTCTAGTCGTCGATGATGAGAAAGATGCGCGTGAGCTAGTCCAGTTCATTTTGGAACAAGAAGGCGCGATCGTAACTTGTGCCGCATCCGCGATCGAGGTTCTGCAAATTCTCAAAGCTAAAACCATTGATCTGTTAGTCAGCGATATTGGGATGCCCGATTGTGATGGCTATGAATTGTTAAAGCAAATTCGCTCTCAAGGGAAGAACTTTCCTGTGATTGCTCTTACAGCGTATGCAGGTGAACTGAATCAAACGAGATCGCGTCAAGCTGGATTCGCCAATCATTTAACGAAACCGTTTGATCCGCGATCGCTGATTGATTCTGTCTCAGCTTGTCTTTGCTAAGAGGGTGTTTGAGAAGTAATCGTTTATCGCATTCACCCGCCCGGAAATGAATCTCCGGGCTAATCAGGGGAAGCCCACTAAACTGGGCTAAGAACTCCGAATTGCGCTCCCAGCCCGCTTCAGCGGGGTTTCCTCCATTAGCCCGGAGATTTATTTCCGGGCGGACTGGCAACGCAGCAAAGCCGCTTTTTATACTTTTCAAACACCCTCTAAGGTTTGCTCTAGTAACTTCGTCGCAGCATAAATCGCATCAATATGTGGAGTGGGAATCTGTGTTAATCGTCCCAATTCCGCCACTGATCCGACGATCGCATCTACTTCTGTCGATCGACCCGCTTCAATGTCCTGCAACATCGAAGTTTTGTGAGCGCCAACCTTTTCTGCTCCATCAATTCGCTGTTCTAGCGTAATGCCAAATTCAATTCCGAGATGATGTGCGATCGCTTGAGCTTCGAGCATCATTTGACGAGCTAAATCGCGGGTTAGTGGATTTTGACAAATCTCGACTAATGTTGCACGAGTTAATGCACTAATCGGATTGAATGCCAAATTTCCCCAAAGCTTGACCCAAATCTCAGTGCGAATCTGAGTCCGAATCGGGGCTTTGAATCCGGCTTGCTTGAGCACTTGAGCGAGAGACTGTAACCGATCGCTCTTACTGCCATCGATTTCTCCAAGCGTAAAGCGATCGCCTTCGATCTGTTGAATCACACCGGGTTGAACAATCTCCGCTGCTGGATAAACGACCGTTCCAATTACGCGATCGGCTCCAATATTCGCTTCGACAATTCCCTCTGGATCAACCGCTTGAATGCAAGTCCCTTCGTAAGCTCCGCCCTGTTTGCGAAAGTACCACCAAGGAATGCCATTCTGAGCCGTCATCACCATTGTTTCTGAGTGGTACAGCTTCGGAAGTAGGGGTGCGATCGCTGGAACACTCTGCGCTTTTAATGCAAGAATCACCACATCTTGCGGCTCTACTACATCAAAATCATCCGTTGCCAGCGTCGGAGTTGCAACCTGAATCGAACCATCTGCCATGATCAACTTTAAGCCGTGTTGTTGAATCGCTTTGAGATGGTTTCCGCGAGCGATTAATGTGACTTGTTCGCCCGCGATCGCTAGTTTGGCTCCGAGAAATCCCCCGATCGCGCCTGCTCCAACAATGCAAATTTTCATAACATCAATCCCGATTAAGCTTCAATTTTAAGCAGTTTCGCCATCGCTAACCGCTGGAGTTTGCCCGTTGCACCCCGTGGAAGCTGATCGAGAATGTGAATCTGATTGGGCACTTTGAAGTCACTCAAGCTTTCCGCGCAATGTCCCTTCAATTCTTTCTCAGTTACATCCCCTTTCAGTACCACTGCTGCATGAATGTCTTCTCCAAGCGATTTATGCGGCACAGCAAACGCTAATGCTTCCGCGACCGCAGGATGACGCAGTAGAATATCATCCACTTCTAAGGGCGAGATCTTTTCACCACCACGATTGATTAGTTCTTTGATTCGACCTGTTAATCGCAAGTAACCATCCTCATCGATCGTGCCTTGATCCCCAGTCCGAAACCATCCCTCCACAAACGCGGTCGCATTCGCAGTCGGATTGTTCTCATAGCCATCAATCACATTTGCACCTTTAACGACCACTTCACCGAGTGAGCCTTGAGGTAACAAAGTTCCCGCTTCATCCATGATGCCAACTGCAACTCCATACCCAATTCCAACGGTTCCCGGTTTGCGAACTTTGGGAGGTAAGGGATTCGTACTCATCAAGTGAGCCGCTTCAGTCATGCTGTAAGACTCGACCACTGGAGCATTCAAGGTTGCTTCTAACTGTTCAATGATCACCGGAGGCAAGGACGCACTACTCGATCGAATAAATCGAAACGGATTTGCTTTGACAATCTCCGAATTGCGGCTTGCACGAGCCAAAATCATCTGGTGCATGGTTGGCGCAGCAGAATACCAAGTCGGACGAAAGCGATCGACGAGTTGCCAAAACTCCAGCGCATTAAAGCCATTCGGACAAACTAAGGTTCCGCCCGAAGCTAAGGTCGATAGTAGACATCCCACTAAGCCATGAATGTGAAACAACGGCATCAAACAGAGCGTTGTATCTTCGGAGGTGAGTTGATAGGCTTCAATGATGTTTCGAGCCGAAGCAATTAGATTGCGATGTCGAATCGGAACTCGTTTCGGGCGGCTGGTCGTCCCGCTCGTGTGCAGAATCATTGCAATATCATCCTCGGTCGGTGAGGATGAAGTGATTGGAGTTGCTTCTCCTCGTATTAGTTCAAAGTTTAGCGTTCCATCTGGTTGTACGATCGCTTGAATCAATTGCATCTCCGGAGGAGCAGCCGCGATTGCCTCCGGCAACAGCGAAGCTCCCGCTTCTTCAACGGTATCTGGCAAAGTAATTAATGCTTTCGCTTGTGTGTCTTCGTAGTAGAAAGCGAATTCTTCGGTTTTGTACTTTGGATTGAGTGGGGCAGCCGTCGCGCACAAGGTCGCCGCAAGGAAAGTTAAGACCATTGCAGAACTGTTTGGCATTGCGATCGCAATTCGATCTCCAGACTGTAAGCCGAATTGCTGCAACTGGCTGACTAGGTGGTTGAGATTGTCTCTGAGTTGTTGATGCGTGAGAGTTGCCCGATCGGGGGCAACTAACGCAGGTCGATCGTTCTCTCCGGTAAGCAGATCAAAGATATTCATGGAATCAGTAAGGTGAGGTTGATCAAACTTTAGCGCTTCGAGTGTGTTCAGGATCTTTTGTTGATGATGAAATGTCGCTGCGATTCAGTCCGCCCGGAGGTAAACGCTCCGGGCTAATGGGAGAAAGGAGGCTGAAGCCCCCTAAGATCGCAGTCTTAGCCCACTTCAGTGGGGTTCCCTCCATTAGCCCGGAGATTCATTTCCGGGCGAAACAGCGGGTAAACGAACAGACGGGATTGCGGATAAACCAACGGGTGGAATTGTGAATGAACACACCAAAATTCACAAATTTAGCGCTCTTTCAGGCAGTCATCGCGAATTGGTTCGATCGTTCTGTCGATCGAGTCGTCATTGGCACAACTCGACAATGCTCTTTCGGAATCGAGAGATACATCTGATCGCCGACTTGATGCCGCACATTCGGAGGAGTAACCACACTCAAGCACACATCACTATTTGCAATCCGAACCTGATACTCTCGAAACTCTCCAAAGTAATCTTGATGTTCAACCGATGCAATAAAGCAATTCATCCGAATATCATCGGTTGGACACTCGATCGGATCAAGCACGATCGAATGCGGACGAACACTGAGTGCGACATCTTGCCCACTGCTCACTCCCGGAGCTAAATCGTCTGCTGCAATCAGTACACCTCCGACATCTACTTGCTGCGATCGCGTTAAGGTTCCCGGCAGAACATTACATCGCCCAATAAATCGCGCCACAAATTCAGTCGCAGGCGTTTCGTAGATTTCTTCGGGTGTTCCTGCTTGCTGAATTCGACCGTCGGACATGACTACAATGCGATCGGATAAGACTAATGCTTCTCCTTGATCGTGTGTGACATAAACGGTTGTCAGTCCCGTTTCATCATGAATTCGGCGAATCTCATTCCGCATTTCATCCCGCAAACTGGCATCTAAGTTTGACAACGGTTCATCGAGTAAGAGAATTTGCGGCTCAATCACGATCGCACGAGCTAAGGCGACTCGTTGTTGTTGTCCTCCCGAAAGTTGAGACGGATAGCGATCGGCAAGTCGATGCAAGTGAGTGATTTCGAGCGCTCTTGTGACTCTCGATCGAATCTCTGAACGGCTCATCTGTCGTAGTTCTAAACCAAAAGCAACGTTTTCAAACACAGTTTTGTGTGACCAAATTGCATAGCTTTGGAAAATCATTGACATATTGCGCCGCTCTGGTGGAACGGTTCGCTGCTTGGTTGAAATCGCCCGACCATCGACCAGAATTTGACCATCATCGGGAGAAACAAAGCCCGCTAACATTCGCAAAGTCGTCGTTTTCCCACAGCCTGAAGGACCCAAAAGCGCAATTAGTTCACCATCTGCAACATCTAAATTAATGCGATCGACGGCTGTGTTCTGACCGAAGTACTTAGTCAGATTGTCCAATGTAATGGATGCCATGATAGTTACCTTCTAAGATTTTTCCAGCATGAAATCTTCACCGAGCAGGCGATACGCTACTCCAACTGCACCAAAGACTAGCACCAACATCACGACACCTAATGCCGCAACTCGCTCAAAGCTACCTTCGGTTACTAAATCAAACAACACAGTCGCCATCACCTGTGTATTGTTACTAAACAAGAGAATGGCACAGCTTAATTCCCGCACTGACAAGATAAAGACGAGAATGAATCCCCCAATCAAGCCGCGTTTGACTAAGGGCACTGTAATCTGTTGCACAGTCTGAATCTGTGTTGCACCTAAGTTTCGAGCGGCAAGCTCCATTTCAGGATTGATGCTTTTGAAGATGTCGCTTGCATTAGAAAACGCGATCGGGACAAATCGAGTCGTATACGCCACAATCAAAATCAATCCGGTTCCGAATAGTACGATCGGCGGACGAGAATAAGCCGCAAAGATACCAACTGCAATCACAATACCCGGAATTGCTAACGGAATCATCGGCAGAAATCCAAGGATGCGCCAACCTTTGACGAGTCGGTGCGTCACAATGTATGCGATCGCAATTCCAACAACCATCGCGAACAATGCCGCAGCAGCAGAATAGGTCAAGGTGTTGATAATTGACAATCTAGTAAATGGCAATCGGAACAAGACATCTTGATACCATTGCAGAGTTAGATTCGAGAGCGCAAACGGTTGTCCCCAAGCTTTCGACAGCGATGTTCTAAGCAACATATAAAATGGCAAGAACAGAGACAGCGTGGATACGAATAGGCAGAATCCGAGGAACGCCCAACGCCAATGTCCTACATCAATTAACCGTTTGCGTCCACCTTTTCCAGTCAGAGTGGTATAGCCTTTATTGGCTAACAATCGCCGCTGTACCCACAACAGAACCAGCGTGATCACAATCAGCGACATTGAGAATGCAGAAGCTAACTCAACATTTGGCGGGAACTGGAACTGTTGCCAAATCTCGGTTGTGATGATCGGAACTCTAGCGGGAACTAGGATCAGAGTCGGAGAACCGAAAAGCGCGATCGCTTCGAGGAACGAGAGCAAGAACCCCGACAAAATCGAAGGTAACACTAACGGTAAAGTGATCCGAAACATCGTTGTGAACTTTCCAGCACCGAGAATTGTAGCTGCATCTTCTAGCTCAGAAGAGACAAATTCTAGTGCAGAACTGGTGAGCAAAAACGCATACGGATAGCTATAAATGCCCACGACAAAGATCGCGCCCCACATCGAATAGATGTTTAACGGACCTTGAGCCGCTCCTGTAATGCTGACAAATACACGATTTAGCCAACCCGAATTAGGAGCCGCTAACAGAATCCAAGCAATCCCACCTAAGAAATGCGGAGTTGTGAACGCAACTAACAATAACGTTCGCAGTAAACCTCGTGCGGGAATGTTTGTACGAGTAATCATCCACGCCATCGGAACCCCGATCGCGACACTCATTATCCCAGTGCCAGTTGCCAAAATCAGCGAGTTACCTACCGCTTGGAGCAATCGCGAACTCTGAAACACTTTGAGATAGTTTTGCAGCGTAAAGCCACCCACTTGGGGAACAGACAGACTCCGCACAATCAGCCAGAACACGGGCAATCCGATCAGCACAATCAGAATACCAATCATCACTGCCCAAAAGATTGGGGAAAAGTTCCATTTGCCTTTGAGTTTGCCGATTTTGCGAGGTGGCGAACCTGGCGCAAGGCTTGTTACTGGATTTGTCAACGTCGATCGCTCCTTTTTTTCTCAAGGTTTTCAGAGTCTAAGTTTGAAAAGTAATCGTTTATCGCCTCAATCGCCCCTCGAATGGAATTCGGGGCTATCGGAACAAAGTCTGTTGAAACAGACTGAAGAGGATATGACGACTGGCTTTCAGTCCCCTTTAGTGGACTTTCTCCGATAGACCGTGATTTCTAATCACGGGCGGAACGCAATTGCAGTGAAGCATCTTTCTATACTTTTCAAACATCCTCGAATAAGAGAATGTCTTGAAACCAACTCATTCATCGCATTCACCCGCCCGGAAATGAATCTCCGGGCTAATCGGGGGAAGCCCACTAAACTGGGCTAAGAACTTCGTATTGTGTTCTGAGTCCGCTTTAGCGGAGTTTCCTCTATTAGCCCGGAGATTGATCTCCGGGCGGACTCACAACGCAGCAAAGCCGCTTTCATCCTGTTCAATCCCTCTTCTAAGCGTCAAATTCTAAGCACCAAATTTGTCGCGCCATTTGTTCCGAATATTAGGAATCCCCGCTTGAATCTGTGCAGGAGTCGGAATAATCGGACTCATCTCGCCGATCGTTTTTGCACCCGCGACTTTGACATCTGCTCTCAACGGTTGCTCATTGTATTTTGCCACCAGTTCTGCATATTCCTGGCTCATGAGGAAGTTCATGAACAATCGAGCCGCATTCGGTCGAGGCGCATCTTTGAGAATGCCGATCGGTCCCACAACAATCACCGATCCTTCGTTTGGATAGACGATATCAACTGGGTTGCCTTTGGCTTTTGCGGTTAGAGTTTGCCCTAGAGTCACAATCCCGATCGCACGTTCACCAGAGACGACATCCGACACGGCATCGTTAATCGATCGACCTAATTTCGGATTCAATTGATTGAACTGCGGGAAATAATTGTCCCAGCCAAATTTCTGATCCATCGCCAAAGCCCAAGTTCCGACTTGTCCACTCGCAACCCCGCTTCCGGTTGCAACTTGGTCTTTGTACTTCGGATCGAGCAAGTCTTTCCAGCCTTTCGGGGCTTGATCGGCTTTGATCTTTTGCGTGTTGTAGCCAATCACGATCGGGATTAGTGCCCCAGTTTGATAGAGATTTTCAGGGTTCAAATTGCGGAATTCAGGCAACATTTGATCCTTGCCAACAGGCTCATACTGTGAAAGTTTGCCTTCGGATTGGAGTTGCAGCATTTGACCCATATCGGTTGTCCCAAAGACATCGCAATTCTTCACGCCCGATTGCATTTCCTGATTCAATTGTTGAAACAAAGTACCAGCAACTTTACGAGTTCCTTCAAACTGAATCCCTGGGTATTTCTTAGTAAATGCTGCACCAATTTCATTCACAATATCTTGATTAAAGAAAACAGTGTAATAAACTAATTTTCCTTCTTTTTTCGCTGCTTCATAGAGTGCAGATTCGTTATTTCCGTCCACGACAGGTTGAACGGTTGCGCCAGAAGTTGAGCTTCCTGATTGGGCTGTGGTATCAGAAGCACATCCTTTGAGTACCGTTGTCGCTAATGCCGTCGATCCAGCAATTAGAATGAATTTCCGGCGTGAAAGTCTCGAAAACAAGTCGTCCATAATGCAAAACTCTCAGAAACAGGTTGAATTCGATCGCACAATTTTCCCTCAAGTTGTTCAAACAAAACTTTAGGGTTCAAAACTGATTGAAGTTAAGAAATGATCAGCATAGGAATGACTGCAATTCATCGACGAATTTCTATCGATTAGGAATTAAGAATTGCAATCTTTCCAATATTCAGTAGTGTACAGAAAGTTTTAATCATTACAGCAACTTACACACTTCTAAACAATAGAATTTATCAATACCAAGAGTAAGCAGACCAAAAGATATAACAAAATGAATGAATGGAATAGGATGCAGTCGATTGAGGTTTTTGTTTAGAGGGTGTTTGAAAAGCAATGGTTCATCGCATTTGAAAAGCAATCGTTCATCGCATTCACCCGCCCGGAAATGAATCTCCGGGCTAATCGTGGGAAGCCCACTAAACTGGGCTAAGAACTCCGTATGCCTCTCTTAGCCCGCTTCAGCGGGGTTTCCTCCATTAGCCCGGAGATTAATCTCCGGGCGAACTCGCAACGCAGCAAAGCCGCTTCTTATCCTTCTCAAACGTTCTCTTAGCTCAACGCCTCTCATCCCTTGCAATATCTATCTAAAGAGCGATCGAGCGCGATCGCATTTGATGTTATATCTATCCTGAGAAATACCGCTTCCGTCGTCATGTCCATTCGATCGCCGTCTGTCTTTCATCAATTGCTCCAAAAAATTCGGCAATGGATCGGATTGACTGTCCCTGAGCAACCTTCTCCTTCTCGGCAGATTCTAGATGTTCTAGAAAGCATTTCTGATGCATTCTTTTCGCTCGATCGCGATTGGCACTTTACCTACGTGAATACGCAAGCGACACGAGTATTAAATCGTTCTAAAGAAAAACTCATTGGAAAAACGATTTGGGAAGTGTTCCCCGAAGCTTCAGAGACTGCCTTTGGTCAGGAATATCGTCGAGCGATCGCTGAACAAGTCACAGTACACATCGAATCGTTTTACCCACCACTGAATGCTTGGTTTGCAGTCCGAGCTTATCCGATCGAGTCTGGGCTTGCCGTGTACTTTCAAGATGTCACGCAGCAAAAAACAGAACAAGCCGCTTTCCAAGAACAACAACAAACTTCACAGCGTCGAAGAGCAGAAATCGAAGCGATCTACACCACTGCTCCCGTAGGATTGTGCTTTAACGATACTGAACTTCGCTATGTTCGGATCAATCAGCAATTAGCAGAAATCAATGGTGCATCCGTTGAGCAACACATTGGGCGGACGGTGCGAGAATTGCTTCCAGAACTGGCAGATCAGATAGAACCGCTCTATCAGCAAGTGATTGATTCAGGAGAGCCACTGGTTAACTTAGAAGTGACCGGAACGAATCCAGCACAGCCTGGAGTGATGCGAACCTGGCTATCAAGCTACTATCCACTCAAAGATGAGGTCGATCGCATTTTAGGTGTGAATGTGGTCGTGCAGGAAATCACTGAACTGAAAGCACAAGAAGCCGAACGCCAACAAGCAGCCGAAGCGCTAAAACGATCCGAAGAACGGTATCGATCGCTGTTTAACTCGATCGATGAAGGCTTTGCTGTGATTGAAATATTATTCGATAACACAGGCAAAGGAGTTGACTATCGTTTTCTAGAAATTAACCAGCAGTTTGAACAACAAACAGGACTTAAAGATGCGATCGGCAAAACTGTTCGCGAACTGGTTCCAGGCATTGAAAGCTTTTGGGTTGAAACTTATAGTACCGTTGCTCTCACTGGGCAACCTGTTCGGTTTGAAAATGTTGCCGAAGAGATGAATCGCTGGTTTGATGTCTATGCGTTTCGATTTGAGAAGCCAGAAAAAAACAAAGTTGCAATCCTATTTCGAGATGTCACCGATCGCAAACGCACCGAAGAAGAACTGCGCCAAAAGAATGCCATTCTCAATGTGATTAATGAATCGACTCCTACTCCGATTTTTGTCAAAGACCGCGAAGGACGAATTATCTATGCGAATCCAGCCACATTGACAGTATTTGGAAAGCCTGAGTCTGAAGTGATTGGATTTTCCGACCCGGAGATCTTCCCATGCGAATCAAATCGCGCTGTCGCAGAGAACGACCAGCGCATCATGGAAACGGGGCAAACCGAAATCGTTGAGGAATCTCCAGACGGAATTCGGACATTTCTTGGCGCGAAAGTCCCCTATCGTAACGAAGCGGGAGAAGTCATTGGTCTAATTGGCATCGCGAGTGACATTACAGAGCGGGTGCAGTTTGAACGAGAGCGCGATCGCATTTTGCAACAGGAACAAGCGGCGCGAGAATCTGCCGAAAAAGCAAACCGAATCAAAGACGAATTTCTTGCAGTGCTGTCTCATGAACTAAGAACGCCGCTAAATCCAATCTTAGGTTGGATCAGATTGTTACAAACGGGTCGCTTAGATGCAGCAAGAACAACAGAGGCTCTAAGTACGATCGAGCGCAACGCTAAACTTCAAGTCCAACTGATTGATGATCTGCTCGATATTTCTCGAATCATTCGTGGCAAATTGTCGCTCAATCGAGAACCTACCAACGTTGCAACAGTCATTTCAGCCGCGACAGAAACGATGCGACTCGCTGCCGAAGCTAAACAAATCAAGCTAACCCTGGAGTTCGATCGGCAAGATTATTTTGTGTCTGGGGATGCTGGACGACTACAGCAAGTCTTCTGGAACTTGCTCTCGAATGCAGTCAAGTTCACTCCAGAGCAAGGACAAGTGACGATTCACCTGTCGCAAGTGAAGCAGCAAGTCCAAGTCCAAGTGATTGATACCGGGAAAGGGATTAGTCCTGAGTTCTTACCCTATTTGTTTGAATACTTTCGCCAAGAAGATGGTTCGATCACGCGGAAATTTGGCGGTTTAGGATTAGGTTTAGCGATCGCACGTCAAATCGTTGAACTTCACGGGGGAACGATCACCGTAGAGAGTCCTGGAGAAAACCAAGGGGCGACATTTACCGTTCGATTGCCTCTAATGCAAGCGATCCCACCTGATTCGCAACCTGCTTCATCAACGACTACAATTCCCAGTGATTCACCACTGAACGGCATTCGAGCGCTGGTGGTCGATGATGATCCAGACACCCGCGATTTTCTCAGCTTCCTACTCCAGACCAATGGCGCGATCGTGACTGTAGTGGAGTCTGCACTCCAAGCGATTCGCGCGATCGAACAATCGCCGCCTGATATTCTACTCAGTGATATTGGGATGCCAGAGATGGATGGCTATGCGTTGATTCGAGCGATTCGTACCTCAAAGCACCACTCGATTCCCGCGATCGCACTAACCGCTTACGCAGGAGAGAGCGATCGACAACAAGCATTAAAGGCGGGATTCCAACAGCATATTGCAAAGCCGATTGATCCAGATGCTACATTGTCGATCGTGCTGGAATTGGTCAACCTACGATCGGGCTAACGATTCGAGGCATGGCGAATGAATTCGCGCTTATACAATTCGCGCCTAGCAAAATGGTGTGTTGATGATGGTCTGTTGCTGCGATTCGGTCCGCCCGGAGGTAAACCGTCCGGGCTAATGGAGGAAAGGAGGCTGAAGCCCCATAAAAGTGCGAGTTCAGCCCACTTCAGTGGGGTTCCTTTCGATTAGGAGATTTCTACGAAAGAGCTTACCGCTTGAAAGACTGCCCTTCGGCTTCGCTCAGGGCGCGATCTCTAGCTGACTGAGCGAAGCCGAAGACAGCGGGTAATTTGTTTTCGATAAATCTCCTTAGCCCGGACGGTTTACCTCCGGGCGCAATGGCGGGTAAACAAACACGCCAGAATCTACGCACCCTAGACTTCGTTTGTTTAGCTGCAAATCACATTGGCTACGGCGCTAAACCATTACGTCTCCAGTGCAAGTTGAATTAATCGATCGACTAAATTCGGATAAGAAACACCCGATGCTTCCCACATCATCGGATACATACTGGTCGCGGTAAATCCAGGCAGTGTATTAATTTCATTGATCAACACTTCACCCGTCGATTCGACATAGAAAAAATCCACCCGACTTAATCCCGCTGCATCAACCGCATGAAACGCCTGCAATGCTCTTTCCTGAATCAAACTTGTAATTTCTGCTGGCAGTTGTGCGGGAATCACATGGCTCGATTTGCCTGCGGTGTACTTCGTTTCGTAATCGTAAAAGTCGCTATCAAAACGAATCTCACCAATTACAGAAGCCTTTGCTTGATCATTTCCCAACACTGCACATTCGACTTCTCTAGCAACCACTCCCGCCTCAACGATAATTCGTCGATCGTAGCTCGCAGCACTATCCAAAGCTGCTTCCAATTCTGCACGAGTTCGCACTTTCGAGATCCCAACGGACGATCCTAAGTTTGCAGGTTTGACAAAGCAGGGATAGCCTAGTTCAGCTTCAATACGATCGCACAATTTCGGAAACACACAAGGATTCGAGTACACTTCCGCTCGACTCACGCCCAAATACTTCACCTGCGGCAAGCCTGCTTGAGCGAATGCCATTTTCATCGCCAGCTTATCCATCCCAACCGAGGAACCCAACACACTAGAACCCACGAAGGGTTTTTGCATGAGCGTGAGCAAGCCTTGAATGGTTCCATCTTCGCCATTGGGACCATGTAGAATCGGGAACCAAACATCGACTTGCGCCGCCTCAGTTGGAAATTGCCAAAGATTCGTTGCGCTATCGTCACAGTCAATCGCTCCGGAGTCTAAGACCGATCGAGCAATATCGGGCGATCGCCATTCTCCATCCTTCTGAATATAAAACGGCATCAGGTCATATTTCTCCGCATTCGCCGGATCGCTGAGAGCTTGAGCAATCGATCGAGCCGACGCGATCGAGACTTCATGTTCGCCAGAACGCCCACCAAACAACAATCCAACTTTTAGCTTTGTCATGATCCTGTTCCCAATTTTCTTATGGACTTTAGACGATTTGGCGAACTCCGTCTAGAGGAAGTCCAAAAATTTGTGCGTTCCAGTATCGAGAATAAAGTGGGGAGTGGGGAGTGGGGAGAGAGCAAGTTTCCATTCCCTACTCCCTACTCCCCACTCCCTACTCTTTGCAACTCAGCACGATCAGTGAATCGTCACCGCTTCTTTGGGTTTACGAGTGGGAAGTTCACGATCGGATTTGCGCTTTAGCCCGATCGCAACGGCTTCTTTACCATCAGATTAGCTTTCCTTCAGGGCATTACCGGAAAACGGTCGATGTGCATGTTCGTTGGCTGCGCGAGAAACTAGAATCTGCTCCTAGCGATCCTCAGTACCTCAAAATGCTACGAGGCTTTGGCTACCGATTGGGATAGAAACTTCGCATCTACTCAATTTATTTATCTTTATTTCTGTAAATACAGTAATCTGTATTTACAGAAAACCTGAGATTGACGATCGTAAATTAGGTAAATTCAAGCTTGCGATCGTCAATCCCACTTCCCTGGAGATAAATTGATGGTCAACAAGAAAACTAAGTCCAAGGTACAGCCTGAACCAAATCCAGTTCCCCCTACACCAGAGCCTGCACTCTCTGAAAACAATGCAGAAGTTTCCCCCGCTATTGTGGATGAGAAGCCTGCTACTAAAGCAAAGTCCAGTCGTACCACTAAGAAGACTGAGATACCTCCGGTTGAGGCAGTGATTCCTCCTATTGCGGAGCCTGTTATTGCGGAGCCTGTTATTGTGGAGCCTGTGCCCCAGAAGTCGGACAAAAAAGCCGAAAAGGAGAAAGCAACGAAACTGAAACGGCTCACGTTGGATATTCCAAAACCCTTGCATAAAGCGATCAAAGCGCAAGCGGTAGAGGAAGGAATTCCGATGGTGGATATGTTGCGAACCTTGCTGGAAAACCATTACAGCAAACAATAGTTCAGCCTCTAACTTAAAGCAGATTCGCAACGTCTGAATGCCCTAGAGAGTGTTATGCACTTTTGCCACTACCTTTGCCACATCAATGGTGCATAACACTCTCTAGGCTCACCTTTTCCAATTTAGCGATCGACTGACTCCGAAACTAGCTCAGCACTTACTTGAACTCGCCTCAATTGAAGCACTAAGCGCTGCGCTTGATGCGGGTAAAGCAGAATTGGCAGTGTTGCAGGTAAAGTTTTCATCACCTGCGTTGCTGTCTCAATTTCACAGCCCGTAATTCGAGCGATCGCCATTGTTCCATCAAATTGCGCCTCCTGGGTCAGTGCTTTCATAACGCGCACACGCCAAGTTTTCGCTGCCATTCTCCCTTGTTCCACATGACGCAATCCAACCATCGTGGCAATCACGACTAAGCGATCGCCGTTTCTCAGCCGAAGGTCGCCCGGAGGCATCCACTGTTCTGGCTCTTGCACCGATTGATACAGAATAGGAACAATACCATAACCACTGCTAACTTCTGATAAAAGATGCCCCTGTAGTGTATCAGTTGCAGTGATTTGGTACGCCGTCACCAACACGGTTTGTTGATTCAAGCGAAACAAGTGCAGAATACTTTCACCAAATGCTGACGCTGCAAATGCCGCTGCTGATAATCGGTACGCACCCAGTACTCTAGCGTAGGGAAGTAACTGTCGAATACTGCTGCTAAAGCGCGGATCAAAGATGCGAATCACCAAGTTAAGATTTGGGTTCTGCTCACGTGCTGTCAATGCGATTTCTAAATTCGCGACTTCATCATCTGTGCAAACAATGATACTTCTAGCAGTTTGTAAGTTCGCTTTTGTTAAAACGTTAGTAAGTTTACCTGTTAACAATGGCATCTCAGGCAAAATCGTTGGTTCAAGTGCAGTGCTATGAATGCCCACGATAGGCTGCTTCATTTCCTGAAGTAGTGTTGCGATTCGCTGCCCAACTCGTCCAAGCCCAACAATCACAATATGATCCTCATTTGGAACAGTCGGACGACGCTTTAAGAGTTGAAACTTAGCAGTCAGCAAGCGTTCGGTTAAGAGAGCGTACAATACACCAACGAATGCCGTTCCTGCGATCGCAAGCACTAAACTAAAGATTCTCAATCCCCAAGGAATCGGTAGCTCTAGTTTGACTTGCCCAAATAAATCACCATAGCCGCCTAGAAGCAGGATTGCAGTGGTAAAGAACGCATCCTGAAGCGTGAGATTGGGATAGTTCCACCAAAACAGTAAAGTTCCTAATGATATCAGTAAGCTAAGGGTTACACTTGCAACGATTCCTACCTTTTGTGTCTGACTGCTATTCTGCCAAGCTTGTTGTAGTTCATGTTGAATATTTCGCTTTTGAAACAGACCTAAAAGCGTTGAAAAATCCAATTTCTGTTGGGATTTCTTACGTAATCTTTGCTGCGGTATCTCATCTACTTCAGCGTACACGATCGTATCTCCTGCACGAATCGTTTGATCTCGATCCCAGTCGCAGAAAGCGGCTCGATTGTAGCTCAAAACAGTGCGAGTCGAGTTGTTCAACTCATACAGTTTGCGGCGATCGCACCAGGCGTGATCAGGCGATATTTGTTCCTGAATAATCCGCACCAGTTGATGACCTAAACGGAATAAGCCAACTGTTTCTTGCCTCAATGCTGCTAGAGCAAATGCGGGTGCAGGCAGTTGAGTTGCTTCAAATGCGACAAAGTTACCCAACTGCTGCTCTAAGAGTTGATTTAGATTTTGCTGGTCGGAGCGGATGATGAGCCGCACAGTGGGATTAAGCGATCGAGCAGCAAACGCCGCCTGCACGTTAATGGTTTCACTGCTAGTTACCAGTAAAATCGCACGACATTGAGCAATTTTTGCTTTTTGTAGTACGTCCTGCTGCCGACAGTCTCCAATGATCATATCGTCTAACAAGGTGGGCAGTTCTGCTATTTCCCAAGTTTTGTCGATCGTTTCTTCGATCGCAATCACGCTCACGCCAAATTCCTTGAGATAGCGCACACACTGCTGTCCCAAACTGCCTAAACCGCAAACCAGAATGAATTCAGACGATCGAGGGCTAAATGAGGGTGACATACTCCTGTTTGCCAACTGGAAAACTGCCACCCCTAATATAAGCTGTTATTCGCCCTGTGAATTGTCGATCGTCCGCTTTCTGCAAAGATTAGCCTATCTAAGAGCATGTTTGAAAAGTATAGGAAGATGCTTCACTTCGATGCCATTTCGCCCGTGATTGGAAATCACGGTCTATCGGAACAAAGTCCACTGAAGGGGACTGAAAGCCAGTTACAGCAAACTCTTCAGTCTGTTTCAACAGACTTCGTTCCGATAGCCCCGAATTCTATTCGAGGGGCGATTGATGCGATGAACGGCTACTTTTCAAACACCCTCTAAGCAATAAGGGGGGTTGAACTGAGCATTGAGCCTGCTTGAATGTTAGATGAAGTTGTCAGTAATTCACTGCTACTCGCCGCACGAATCAAAGGATCATTGATAGTCGCACTCCTGTTTTGCACAAGTGAGAGCCGCCCAAATCCCAGCCCACTAGAACTTGCGATCGCAGTTTCACGATCGAGTCCCGCTGCACCGACTCGCGGATCTAGATTCAAAGGCTGATCGAGTTCCAAGAGAACAATCTCAGTATTGTCGATCGCAGGTGGACGACCGACGGAGAAAGGATAGTTGTTGTCATTGGCAACTAAGATTGTGTTTGCATCGATTACAAGCAGATCTTCGATCGTTTGAAACGGCATTCGATAGAGGGTACTACCGTCGCCGCTTAGATCGTTCGGGTCTTGGATGTTCAATAGATTGGCAACTTCTACCTTATCAACGAAGCCATTTGCATCTTGCTTAGAGAAGTCGATCTTGAAGACCTTCTTGAACTGTGCACTAGCAGCCTGACCATTATCACGCTCAATCACCAAGTACTCGTTCTCATTGACCACTGCTAAATCCCCGATCGCATAGCTAGGGTTATCTAGCTTGTAGTAACCCACCAAGCCGAGGAACTTACCTGCCGCTGGATCAAACTCATGAATCCGCAGTGTACCCGCTGGATCTCCGACGACGGTTCCTTCAAGTAAGGGATAGATACGGCTTTTGTCGGGATTGATTGCCATGCCCTCGAAGCCTTGAGAGCGGTTGAGGTTTGCCACAATCAAATCACCATAGTAAGGCTGGTTCGGGTCGTTCAGATAGGGTGTATTAAGGTTGCCATTGGGATTGGCATATCCACTGCCTGCTAGATAGTCGTTAACAATCACAGAACGTCCGGTACGAGAAAAGTCAGTGAAGAAACCATCGACACCTAAATCAATAGACCTCCTGCACGAATCCTGATCACAGATTTGAACTCCTGAAAAGAGGACTAGATGCCACTCAGGAGACTGATCAAATGTACGATCGCATTCAACACCTGCCACCAAAATCGTTCAAACGCAAGTGCGGAGTGAAGCGTGAAACCTTCGAGAAAATGGTTGAAATTCTCAAACCCAAGCTGATCCGAAAAGGCAAACGAGGCGGACAAGGCAAGTTTGGAGTCGAAGATCAACTCTTGATTGCGATGGAATATTGGCGCGAGTATCGGACTCAGTTCCACATCGGACAAAGTTGGGGGATTCATGAAACGACCGTGGGGCGCATTGTGCGGAAAGTTGAGAACAGTTTGATTCGGTCGGGCGAATTTCGGCTTCCGGGCAAGAAGGCGCTGCACTCGCCTGATGCAGGGTGGAACCTCCTGTTAGTTGATGTCAGCGAAAGTCCGATTGAACGTCCAAAAAAAAACAGCGACCTTACTACAGTGGTAAGCAAAAATGGCACACACTAAAAGCGCAAGTCGTCGTAGACTATTTCAGCGGTCAAATTGTCTGCACCGCATTTGGCAAAGGGCGCAAGCATGATTTCCGCTTGTTCAAGGACTCGCAGTTGCCGACCCAACTTGAGCAACTCTGGGTGGCAGACCGAGGCTATCAAGGCATCGCCAGACTTCATGCTTACAGTTGTACGCCCTACAAAAAATCGCGCAAGCGTCCGCTCTCCAAGCAAGAACGTCAGTTTAATCGACAATTAGCGCAAGTTCGTATCACGGTGGAGCATACCTTTCGCAAGTTGAAGATTTTTCGCATCTTATCGGAGCGCTACCGTAACCGTCGCAGGCGATTTGGGCTACGGTTCAACTTGATCGCAGGCTTGCTGAACTATGAGCTTGCTCATCCAATTTGATTCGTGCAGGAGGTCTAATGAACTGGCGGTATTCCGCAGTCGGATCGCCGTTGTAGCTATTAGGCAGGAAGAAGGATTCATTTCGCAGCGTGTAGACGTGAATGAATAATCCAGCGTCGTGAGCATCCTGAATCAAAGTCGTCGGTGTACCTGTGATGCGATCGCCATCACTAATTAAGCCATCACCATTCAGATCGTCTGCTTGACCATTGCTATCCCGATCGACAGTTGATAGCGGAACAATTCGCTGCTTATTGGGACCAATTCCAGTCGCATAAGTTGCAATCTCGGCTAGACCTGTTGGAGTTGATAGATCAGTGTAGGTGCGAGTGTCACCGCTGACGACAAAATCGAAAGGTCGTCCAGCACTGCCGAACAGTTGAATCAAAGGAATGTCCATACCCGCAGCAGGCATGATTGCATCGTTTAATTCCTTCAGATTGCTAACTTCAAATGACTGAATAAAGATGCGGCTCGGATCAGTGAAGTTAACATCTTGAAGCGTATCAATTAATAGTTGGCTCGTATTGAATCCTTGATCCAAAAAGAATGTTGGGTGTTTCGTTTCAGGATAGATGCCAATCTTGCGTCCGGTTTCTGTCTCGACTTGCTTAACTAGCTCGATCACTTCTGCCAGTGTCGGCACTTTTAAGCCGTCTTGATCAAAAGCAGTGCTTCTGAGGGCTGGAAGACGTTCGATCGCATTCAGTTGCTTCACTTCTGCGAGGGTGAAATCTTCAGCGAACCAACCGCCAATCAGATTGCCATCAAGCCGTTTTACCGTGAGTCGATCGACAAATTCGGGACGCAGGTAAACATCGGTGCTCGTATCGGTTGTGTTCAACACTGGATTGCCGTTTGCATCTCGTCGGATTGTGCCATCTGGGTTTAGTTGCACCACTGCTAACATCGGTTCGTGTCGAGCAATCAATACTCCATCTTTCGTGACGACCAAATCTGGCTCAATGAAATCGGCTCCATCAGCGATCGCTTTTTTATAAGCAGCAAGGGTATGTTCTGGACGATCGCCACTGGCTCCCCGATGTCCCAGAACCAGAGGGGTTTGACCATTCAGCGTGTTAAATTCAGGTTTGCTTAAAACATCCGGACTTTGAGGAGAACGCACAAACGCGCCCGTGATCTGATCGCGAACGAGATCCCCAGTGCCAGGAAAATCAGTAAAAAAGCCATCAACACCCAATTGAATGAACTGGCGGTATTCCAATTCAGGATTGTTGTTGTAGTTAGATGCTAAAAAGCGTCCTTCGTTGCGGAACGTGTAGGCGTGAACGAATAAGCCTTGCTGGTGAGCATCACCGATTAAGCTAGACGGCTCAAGTGTAATGCGATCGGCATCATTAATCACGCCATCATTGTTTAGATCATCAGCCTGACTATCATTGTTATTATCTACATTCTTCAGAGAGACGATCATGCGCTTCCAAGGACCAATGCCATCTGCATAAGTTGCAATTTCTGCTAAACCTGTGGGAGTTTGCAGATCAGCATAGGTGCGAGTGTCCCCATTGACCGCGAAATCAAACGGACGAGCATTCACATCCTGATACAGCAAAGAACCCGTGGTGTAGTCTACATCAAAGGCATCGAGCAATTGCACTAGAGGAATGTCCGTTTTGGTGTTCAGTTCTTGAAGATTGCTCACCTCAAACGACTGGATAAAGACGCGGCTTGGATCAGTAAAGCCTGTTCGCTCCAAAGTTTCTAACAGTGGCTCTTCTAACGACAGACCGAGTTGATCATGATAAGTTGGATGCTTTGTTTCAGGGTAAATCCCGATTTTCTTACCCGTTTCTGCCTCGACCTGTTTCACTAGATTGATCACGTCTTCGAGCGTTGGGATCTCGAATACACCATTAAAAGCCTGAGTGCGAAAGCTCTGAGGCATAATTGCTCTCAGTGTCTTGATTTCTTCAAGCGTGAAGTCAGAGGCGAAAAATTCATTTTCGTAAAGCACACCATCGATCGTGCCATTGCGACGACGATCGGCAAATTCAGGACGGCTCGCCACATCAGTCGTAGTGCCCAGAGTCGGCTCATGACGGGCAATCAGCACGCCATCTTTGGTCGAAACAAGATCAGGTTCAATGAAATCTGCACCCCGCAGAATCGCTAATCGATAAGCCTCGATCGTATGTTCTGGCAGTTCTCCACTTGCTCCCCGATGCCCGATTACCAGCGGTGCTTGCCCATTAAGCGTAGGAATGTTGAAATAGTTCGGCGTTGCGACAGGAGCGCTTAGAACTTCGCCTGTTGCGTTGGTATTGAACACAAAGGGACCGAATTCTTCTCCAAACCAGAGCGTTTCATCTTTCGCAATCACAAACGATTCGATGTCAAAATCGGCTCCGGTCAGAGTGCGATTGCTAGTTGCACCGTTCACAATCTCGAAGGGAATCTGACGATGTGGATCAGCGAGTTGAATCAAGTTTTCAAAGTTAATACTGAGTGTTCCATCGCCGTCCTTACCTCGAAAGCTTGGATCAACTGAGTACACGCGCAACAGGAAATCAGCACTGTTGTTCTTTGCACCGTAACCGTTATCAGGCATAAACCAGAATGTTGTCGGAGTCGCAAATTGAACGGCACTAAATCCCTGCACAGGTTGTCCAGGAAAGAGTCCGGTGCGTCCGTTTGCAGAAATACCCTGACCAGAATCAGGACCTGGAGCAAAGGTATCTGCGGGAAGCGATGCAAAGCCTTTCAGAATTGTGTTTGCCATAGTTCGGTAGATGATCAGTGAATGTGTTCTTTGTAATCGTTAGGGAAAGCTTGATCGATCGCAGTTCGCCTAAATGGTAAAAGGGCTGCTTGTGAGCGAACTTTGTGAATTAACAGCGACCTGAAGTTCATTGCTGTTGGCTGCACGAATCAAAGCCTGATTTAACGACAGCCCACTAGAAGAGTTGTTCGGATTTACCTCAAGTTGGCTCATGGTTACGGGGAGCTTCTGAGTCGTCGCATCAGTGTAATCGCCAAAGGTAGAACCCAACCAAGCTTCTACAGGCGCTACCGTTTTGAACTGTCCGACTGCTCGATCTCCTGCTGCATCCGTGACGCGATAAAAGTACAAAGTTCCAGAATGTAGATCAGATAAATCAACTTTGGCAGGTAGATAGGGATTAGCGATCGTGGCTGTTTTTGTACCTTCGATCGTGCTGAAATCTGCCAAAGTGGAATACTCAAAGGTAACAGTGCCTCGAAAATTGCTGCTAGCAAGTAGGACTGTCGAATTCTGGGTTGTATCACCGCTTGCAATTCCATTCAGTGACTCAACTTGTGGAGTGCGAGGATTGTAGCTCGTTGTATCGATCTCTAATGGATTCGGAAAGCTGTTAGCAATGTTTTCCCAAGGCACGAACTTAAAATTAGAATTGACATTCTCTAGTTCACCATCATCCTCAACTAGCACAGCCGGATCGTTAGAACCATCTTGCGTAACGAACAACCCAAAGGGAAAGTTAGCTCCTAGCGGGAGATTGATTACATCAGCTCCGTCCGATTCCTGTACACTGTCGATGCTGCCATTTGATCCCACCGCAAACCGTCCGAGGAACTGATTAAAGCCATCACGAGTGTAAACCGCAAAGGTATTGTCTCCTTGGCTAGAAGAGAGCAGATAGCCTGTTCCATTCTTGCCGTAGTAAATCGTGAGTCCTTCCACATCGTCGGTTAAGTTCGCTCCACCGAGTTCTTTGACTCGATCGATTAGAATTCCGCTATCGCCTCCATTCGGTTCTGCTTCATACTTCCAGATGCCGACATTCTCCTGCCCAATGTAGAGGAAGCCCGTTTCTTGGTCTACGACCATACCTTCGAGTTGGGAATCAGTATCAGCGGGAGCAGGAACCGTAAAGTTACGAACTCGATCGATTCCGATCGTGCCGTTTCCTCGATCGATGAGCTTATACTGTGCAACATCCCCAGTTTCGCGGCGGTTCACAAACACAAATGAATCACTGCTAACCGGACTGCGATACAAAGCAATTCCGTAAGCACTGCGCTCATCGGAAGAGTAAGGCGGCGCAAACGGTTCAGACTGAAATAATGTGCCAATGTTGCTATCTGTAATGTCTTCTAGATACTGACCATTAGTTGCATTCGGATTAATTTTGAAAATTGCTAACTTGTCGTTGTTGCGATCGGTTGCGATCGCAATATCTGTATGCACTCCACCTAGCTCGAAGTTGTATTGCAGATCCACATTGTTATAACGAATATCGCCCGGATTAATCGATTGCACCAGAGAACCGCCCAAGTCATACACTCGCAAACCACCATTTTTTACCGAAGTGACAACTAAGCTTTTTGCTGCATCGATCGCATTCACATAGATAGCAGGATCATCGGCATCTGACTCTTGAATATCGTCATCGAGCAAATCTGGACGAGTCTCAACTGTGGGCGTAGCCGTAGACAGGATTTCAGCATCCAAAGCAATGATTTGAGTGAACTGAGTTGGGCTGAAATTATTGTCACTGGTGATGATGAGAGACTGCCGACCATCCGGTAAACGAGAACCAAAACTAATACCTTCAATGTTATCGGTTCCAGTGGGTAGCTCTAGATCATCAAAGTTGAGTAACAATCGCTTCTGAACGGGTTGGATGTTTCCTAGAACTGCTTCACTTAAGTTATTCAGCGAATCATAGAAGCTGATATCTGTTGCACCTTGTAGACTGATTTCGTAGAGCTTGATTGTATTGCCTGTGTTGCCGGGAGTTCCGACTGCACCTGCGGAGAAGGAGCGTTCTAGAGCTAGGAATGTTCCTCGATCGTCGATCGCTAAAAGATCCACTAAACCATTCGTCGCGAAACCATTATCGGGATTGGGCGGCAAGGCAACCGGATCTGTAACATAGAGATATTCTTTCTCAGGTTGTCCACTAACGAGATTGTATTGCACAATCCGATTGCGGCTTCCAGTAGATAACGAGGCAACAGAACCATCCTGCACTAAAGCATTCTCTGTCGCAGTAAATAGAAAATTCTGATTTGGCGTAATCGTTAAGCTCTCAAACGCTAAATTATTTCGCACTCCAGATAGTTGAGTTTCTCCGACATCTAATAGCCCGTTGCCATTCGTATCTTGAATCACAGGCAGGAACTTAGCAGGAATTGGCAGGGCGCGAAGTTGTTGTCCAGTAGATAAATTGAATTCATTAATAAAAGGATTTAGCACTCGATTGGCACTAACTTCGCCTTCAGAGGAAACAAACACCGTCGAGTTTTTAGTTAAAGCAATGCCTTCTGGATCAAGCGTATTTGCTGCAAAGGGATTACCGTTTGCATCTTTCAATTGAGTTACATTAGTGAAATTCACATCGCCGCTATCCAGTTCGCCATCCTTTAGATCGATCGAGGCTGTGTAGAAGCGGGCATTTGAAGAGCGATCGTCAGAAATCGCATAGTATCGATCGTATGCAGAATCATAGGCGATTCCAGAAAGTCCACCCACAGCTACCGGAGTGCCATTAATGCTGCCTGCGGCTCCAGGTGGCGTAAATCCTGTAGGAAAAATTTCTTGTCCCGCGAATTCAGTTTCGATCGCAGTTCGTCCGCTCGGAGTTGCACCAATTTGCACATCGACAAAGACCTGCCGATGATCAGAACTAGGAAACCCATTCCACAGTGCAGGATTAAACGTTCCCACTAATGGAAAGAGCGGATCACTATCAAGCGTCCAAAATACGCCTGAATTCGCGATCGACAAATCGACCGAAGGCAACACATAATCCGCCCGCAGATTCCCCGGAGAACCATCAGCAAAATCTGCGGTATCAAAGGCAGGATTTCCCCGCTGAGTCAGATTACTTTGCCCTTGAAGTGTTGCCTGTTGCACAGCACCGGGACTCGTGGGAATAAAGTTCGTATTGATATTCGGATTTTGCAACAGTTGTAGAATTGCATTGCGATCGCCCACTCGAAACGCATCACCATCGAAAGCCTCGGCATTCTGGTCGCCCATGATCACAAAGCTAGAACCTGGTCGCAATCCTCCAGTCCTGCGCTGATCATCATAGATATAGTCACCCTCTCCAGGAGTCACATAATCTGCCCAAAAGCGAATCTCATCATGGTTCCGCTTGCCATTCCGGTCTTCAGTTCCATCAAAAACTGGAGGAGTTGGATGGCTTGCAAGTACATGAACTGTTCGACCGTCGATCGAAATTGGTACATCCCAATGGTTCTTAGAAGAAAGGCGCAAAATCGCCTGTTCCTCTGGTGTGTAGAACTCAGCAAGATTTTCTCTAACTGTTGTATCCGGGTTATCTACTGTCGGATCATTCGTCAGCAAGTTCCCTGGCATATCCTTCCAGAGAAATGTTTGAAACGTGCGAACATTCTGAGTATCGATCGGGTATTTCGACAGCAACACCATGCCAAACTGTCCTGGAAAATTCCCAAATCCAAACGCATCATCCCCATACCCTAGCGCACCAATCCCATCAGTAATCGCGGTGACAGCAGCACCATTATTGTTCAAGTCAAACCCTGTCGGAATTCCTGTATTAGAAGGTGCAATGTAGAAGTAGGGATAGTTAACCGGATCAGCACCATTTTGAGAAACCGATAAAAAGTTTTGCTGAAAGAGTTCGACTGCTCGTTCTGGATCAGGTGTGAAGAAATCAAATTCATTGATCAGCAATACATCGGGATTTGTGCATTGAATAATCTCCGCTACTGTTCTTGCCTGCTGTACTCTTACCGCTTGCGGCGTTGGCGTTCCTCGACTATCAGAAATCGCTGGATTGGAGAAATCATTGATAATTTGCCCTTCTGCGGCACGATTCAGCGACGCATTGAACTGGGAAAAACGAACAGTTTCAGACATAACTTTTCCAGGTGAATAACAGAACGGGGCTTTCTTGCTGTCTAGAAGAAATGAACTGTGATCAAGTTAGTCAGACGATTGAATCGCGATCGATGAATAGCAAAATTGTACAAAGCCAAAAAAGCAGAACAAAACGCAGCCCTTAAAGAAAAGGTGCAACGATCGAGAACAGAAGCGCTCCTAAAAGATTGCTCTTTGACCTAGGGAAAAGCTTTCCCTCAGTAGCAAGATATATCCTTCATAGAAATTCAGTCAGATTTCGGGCTACAGTTAGTCTGCCTCTTTATGCTCACTTGCTTGGAGGTTATCCCAGGATGTACCAGGACTCACCGACAGCACTCTAGCATCACCTTTCCCTTAGATTCATGTTCTCTGGAACACAGCAAGACCGAAAATTTGTGTATCAGTTCATTGAGAAGGAGCGCATCAAAGCGATGCAGCGATTGGCGAATGCGCCGGATCGTCAAACTTATCTCGCGCTTCAGCAAGAGATTGCTCAACAATTGAACATGACGGTGCGGAACGTGCAGCTTTTGATGAAAGCGTGGCAAACCGAGGGTGTCGATGGGATTTTGCGACGAGAACGATCGGGGAGAGCGGCGACTCGAAGATTGAACCAATTACATTCTGCAAACGTACCGTCAATTTTCAATCGCTATTTTATGCACTCTAGATGTCGATTAGCTTACAGCATTTATTTTTGATTCTAGCCCATCTTAAAAAGCTCCCAAATAGGCTCTATAGATTGCGATCTCAGATTGTGGTTAGCAAAGATCTAATCCTTCTCAAGCTTAAATAACTGAAAATATTATCTTGAATGAATCACTCTCAGTTAAGCACGAATTAAAAACGAAGTCTTCAACTTAACAGGATTAAAAGCGAGAAAATTGCTTTACCTCTACTCGTCTTGCGCTAACTTATCCGGTTTTGCTGCACATTATGAGAGCTTTAGAATTATCACTATGATTATCTCAAGAAGTACTTTGCTTTTGTCCTGATTGCTTCAAGTCATCAAGGGAATACTACAAGCAATCAGTAATATTATGTTCAGATGTTGCCCACTAGCATTTTACGCTGAATTCGCCCCCGTTGCTTTGCTCTCAGCTTAAGCAGATGTCTATGTGATTTGAAGGTGTCTCCACTTCATCATACCTGCCAAATTGCTCCTTCGATTTAGTCAGTTGCGATGCTAAGAATCATTGTATGAATTCAACCGTTTGTACTCAAAAATTTTCCTACGTCCACGATCTCTTTGAAGCACAAACTCAGAAAGATCCGGAGCGAATCGCTCTCATTTCTAGTTCTCAAACATGGAGCTATCAAACATTAAACGAACAAGCGAATCAACTTGCACACTACTTGCAAAAACAAGGCGTACAACCTGAAACATTGGTCGGTTTATATATCGAGCGATCGCCAGAGATGCTCATTGGGTTACTTGCTATCTTAAAGGCAGGAGGAGCCTATGTTCCGCTTGATCCAACCTATCCTAAAGAACGGATTGCTCTGATCCTAAATGACGCTCAAATTTCGGTTGTACTTACTCAAAAACAGTATGCTTCTGAGATTAGTTCAAACGGTGCAACAATCGTTTGTGTTGATACCGATCGCGCACTTTGGCAACAAGAATCTGCAAACTCTCCTACCACAACGCTGAACCCTGGAAATTTAGCTTATGTGATTTATACTTCTGGCTCAACTGGAATGCCCAAAGGTGTGATGATCGAGCATCATTCTCTTAGCAATTTTGTTGGTGCGATCGCAGATGCCTATCAAATCACCCCCACCGATCGAGTGCTTCAGTTTGCATCAATTAGCTTTGATGTTGCAATTGAAGAAATTTTTGTCACCCTAGCTCAAGGTGCAACCCTGGTTCTACGATCGCCTGAAATGCTGCGATCGATCCCAACTTTTCTCGAACAGTGCAACGCCTACCATATAACAGTGCTAAACATTCCAACAGCGTTTTGGCACAAAATCTGCGCTGAATTTCCATCTGTACAGCTTCCTGAGTGTGTTCGGCTTGTTGTGATCGGTAGCGAACGGGCACTTCCTCGCTGGCTTGAAGCCTGGAAGCAAAACGTGTCAAATCAAGTACGATTAGTGAATGCTTACGGTCCTACTGAAGCAACAGTCAGTACTACATGGTGCGATTTGAACACTGTGGAAGTTAATCACCGCGTCGTGCCCATCGGCAAGCCAATTAACAATGTTCAAGTTTACGTTCTAGACGAATCAGGTCAACCTATCTCTACTGATAAACCTGGAGAGCTTTATATCGCTGGAGCAGGACTTGCCAGAGGCTACCTTAATCGTCCTGAGTTGACTGCGACAAAGTTCATTCAACGGTGTATGCAGAATGATGTACTTGTCCGCCTTTATAAAACCGGAGATTGGGTTCGTTATCGAGAAGATGGTTATTTAGAATTTCTCGATCGCATTGACAATCAGGAAAAAATTCGCGGCTTTCGCATCGAGCTTGGTGAAATTGAAACGCTGCTTCATCAACATCCAGTCGTAAAAGATACGATTGTGATTGCGAGAGAAGAACATCCTGGTGATAAGCGTTTAGTGGCTTATGTTGTTGCCAACCCTGAAAAGATCTCGGACGACACGAATTCAGCGCTAGAACACGAGCAGCTTGCTCAGTGGCAAATGATTCATGATGACGATCAGAACAATCGTGTTAATGACCAATGGGAGCCTACGTTTAACATCAGTGGTTGGGCAAACAGTTACACAGGTGAGCTAATTTCAGACGAAGAAATGCAAGAATGGGTTGATTCTACAGTCGAACGTATCCTTGCATTGCAACCTAAGCGAGTGCTAGAAATTGGCTGTGGTACAGGACTTCTTTTATTTCGAGTTGCGCCTCAGTGTTTAGAGTATGTTGGCTTAGTGATGTAGAAAAGTCCTGAAACGATTAGTTTATCGAGAGTCTTATGTGAGACAAGAATAGCTTGGGCGGGGCAAATTGTGAGATGCTCAAGTTCCTACACCAAAGCAATCTTATGCAGTTGC